>JAEUSJ010000002.1:48119-52146 GCA_016788215.1 bacterium
ACTGGAATCTTTTCGATTCGAATTTTGGAGCGATAGTTTGGATCTGTTCTTTGGACAGGTTCTTAAAAAGCGCAGAAGATTTTAAGATATCCATTTTAACGGCGGCGTCCATGACTTTCCTGTTCTTCAATTGATTGAGATATCTAAAGGATTAGTTTAAGGCCCTCCTGCGCGGGAATAAGGGTCAGGCCGGATTGATCGTTATACCGGCGATAAATATCCCGAATCAAGTCATCACTGTAATCGGGTGAATAATGGAACATCACCAGTTGTCTTACATTCGCCCGCTTAGCCAATTCAATTGCCGTCTCAATGCTGCTGTGACCGGAGCCGCGCGATTTTGCGTAATCTTCGGCTGTAAAATGTGTATCGTGAATAAGTATTTGCGCGCTTTGAGTGAATTGCACAGCATTCTCGCCGGCATGGCCGTCTTCATGCTCAACATCCGACATGTACACCAGCGCCTTACCGTCTTCCTCAATTCTATAAGCCGTAGATTTAATGCCGCGGTGAGGCATCATACTGTGCGTAACCGTTGTACCGCCGATCGATAATGGCTGATCATCGAGCTCTTTTATTTCAAGTGTAGCTGCAAAATTAGACATGCCGTAGATAGGAGAAAATGAGGCCTGAAGCTGCCCGTCTAAAATGGTTCTGAGGTCGGATTCTTCGGGATGACTACCGTAAACCTGAATCCTGTTACCCGGAATAAATACCGGAATAAAAAAAGGAAATCCCTGAATGTGATCGAGATGAGTATGGCTCAGCAGAATGGATATTTCACCCTGCCCTTTTCCCAGCGGCGTTGCCAGAAGTTTTCGGGACAAACCGCAAATACCCGTCCCTGCGTCAATTATTATATTATACTCTTTTTTTGTTCTGATATGAACGCACGGCGTATTACCGCCGTATTCATTCGTTTCCGGACCGGGCACTGCCACCGTTCCACGCACACCATAAAAAGTAATTTCCATAATATTACGAAGGTTACTCGAAAAACAGATTTAAACCATTCGCCTGCAAAAAAACCAAATGAGTTAAAAAACGGCAGTAATCAGTTCAGTTTGTTACAGAATGATTTCTTCACCCTCACGCGCTACGATAACTTCGACATGGGTTTCTTTAGATTTCAGGCGATAATAATTCTGCATGCCGTCCAATATCTCATCCGTATTGCCCGGCGCATGATGGAATAACGCCATTCGCGGAACGCCGCTTTCTAAACAGAGGTCGATCCCATGTTCCGGCGTGCTGTGTCCCCAATGCGGATTCTTCACGTATTCATTCACCTGAAAGAACGTATCGTAGACCATAAAATCGACATCCTCAAGCACACTGTTAAGTTTGAATTGGAGTTCGCTCAATGTTCGGTCTTCCTCCTCCGTCAACGTTGACGGCGGTTTAGGTATGAATTGTTCGCCGATCAGTACGTTTTCGAATGGCGCTGTATCGGATACGACTGCAAATACTTTTCCATCCGCTTCGATACGGTAACCGATGGCAATATTCGGATGATTGAGTTTGAAAGTTTTAACGACCGCATCGCCGATCTTAAATTTCTGGTCAGCGTCAATTTCCATAAAATCTAAGTTAGCCTTCACGGCATTAAACGGTATGGGCAGATAACAGTCTTTGTTTTGATACGAAATGATCTCTTTGAGATGCAGATGATTACTCGGGCGGGCATGGATGGTAAACTGATTTCCATCTATAAAAAGCGGTTTAAAAAAAGGAAATCCCTGAATGTGATCCCAATGAGTGTGCGAAATCAGAATATCCGCGCGCCCTTTACCGGAACCAAATCCATTATTTATCAGTTCCTGACCAAGCATACGAATACCTGTTCCGGCGTCAATGATGATTAGTTGTCCGTTATTCAGCCGAACTTCAATACAAGGCGTATTGCCCCCGTATTTATTTGTTGAAATTCCCGGAACAGGGTATGAACCACGCACTCCCCAGAACTTTACTTTCATCGAAATTCAACCTTGTTTAGGTAGAATATTATAGCCATCTAATTAATTATACAGCATTTGTCATATAAAAGCAAGAAGACATGATCGGTAATTGAAAGTTTGCCGACTGTTTATTTGAAGGAAAGAATTGCTTCCTTGCTGGTCTTATAGGTAGGAAGAAAGTTATCTAATTCGAGTAATTGAAAGACGTCGTTTACTTCGTCGGATAATCCTGCCAATTTTATGTCGCCGTTGCTGCTTTTGACTTCTTTCAATATACCAAGGAATATACCCCATCCGGCGCTGCTGACATAATTAACGTCATGGAGATCGATCACGATACGGTACATTTTTTTTTCAACAAGTTCATCAAGCGTTTTTTCCACCTGCCCGGCGGAGACAGAATCCAATTGCCCGTGCAGTTCGAGCATCGTCACATCCGTGCGCTCCGCGTGGGGATGGATTTTAATGACAATAGGCTGTATCATGCGAATGAAAATCCTTATTTTCCTATAACGCCTTCAATCGGACTTGAAGCGGTCGCGTAAAGTTTTTTTGCAATGCGACCCGCCTCATACGCCAGCCGTCCGGCCTCCACTGCCATCCGCATCGCTTTCGCCATTTTAATAGGTTCTTTAGCGCCGGCGATAGCGGTATTCATTAGTATGCCGTCACAACCCAGTTCCATCGCAATGGCTGCGTCGGAGGCCGTGCCAACGCCGGCATCTACGATAACCGGAACCTGGGACTGCTCTAAAATAATTTGTAAATTATACGGATTACGAATACCGAGTCCGGAACCGATGGGAGCGGCAAGGGGCATGACCGCAGCGCAGCCGATATCTTCCAATTTCTTGCAAACGATCGGATCGTCAATGCAATATGGGAGTACTGTAAATCCTTCTTTCACCAGCTGTTTTGCGGCTTCAAGCAATTGTTCATTATCAGGAAATAAAGTCTTCTGATCGCCCAGAACCTCCAACTTTACGAGATTCGAACCCAATGCTTCACGCGCCAAAAGGCATGTCAATACAGCGTCTTTAGCGGTATAACAGCCTGCCGTATTCGGGAGCAAGGTATATTTCTTTCCTATGTAATCCAGTAAGCCTTTATCGCTTGGATTATCTAATTTAATCCGTCTAAGCGCCACGGTGATGATTTCCGCGCCGCTCGCCTCGATCGCCTGCTTAGTTTCATCATAATCTTTGTACTTACCTGTTCCAACGATAAGGCGGGAAGTAAATTCGTATTTACCAAAGACCAGTTTATTTGGATCTTTCACAACATGCTCCCTTTGAAAAATTCCTCTTGAATATAGGACGATCCTTTCAAAATATCAAATTTCATCCGCCCTGTACGGCGCGAATAATCTCGATCTCATCGCCCTCTTTGATCCCGGCTTTTTCGAAATCCGTGCGCTTGACAACATTTAAATTAAGCGCAACGGCGATTCCACTCGGCTGATCGACTTGAAAATGGCGGAGCAAATGAGCAATCGTCTTAATATTTTCAAGATCGTAGGATTGTCCGTTTACTTTGATATTCATATAAACTAAAACTTATTTACGATTTGTTTATTTCAAATTATGTACATAATCGGCGAGTTCGCTCAGCACCGGTTCATGAATGAAATGAAATCGCGGCATAACGGTATTTCCGGTCTGAATTATTTTTTTCACATAATCACGATCAAGTGAGCGTCCCCGCAAACCTTTTGCCTGGGTCGTTCCGCCGCCTTCATTGCCGTGGCACGTCGCGCAGTTTTTTAAGAAAACCTCATGCGCATTACTCTTCTCTGCAATAGTATTCTCCTTCACGTTTTTACGCGAACGTGACAACAGCGTAATAATGCCGATGACAACCAAAGCCGTTACGAGCATAATTATTAATTTACGTCCTTCCATCTTACGCTGTCAAAGCCATTGGGTCCGGCTTAACCCGAACTGTCCCGCTTCGTTTTCTTAAACGGTTTAGTTTCCCTTTTAGCAACCATCGCCTGACAGGGTTTAAATAATCAATAAAGAGAATCCCGTTCAAGTGGTCTATTTCATGCTGGATAATTCGGGCTTCAA
>JAEUSJ010000002.1:52229-58578 GCA_016788215.1 bacterium
TAGATATCCGGCATACTCAAACAACCCTCGTTAAAGACGTTTTGCCCATCAGTTGACAGAATGAAAGGGTTAACCAGCGCCAGCGGGCGCGGCGTTCGATCATCTGCCACGCGCCCGGGGTCTATCACAATTAACCGTGCGTCAGCCTGTACTTGCGGCGCCGCCAATCCAACCCCTTCATGCGAATTCATCGTTTCGATCATGTTCCAGGCAAGTTCCGCAATTCTGTCATCAGGAACTTTAACTTCCGCGACTCTTTTTCTCAAAAAAGGATGCCCGTAAATTAAGACCTCCAGTACTGCCATGCCTATTTAGGCTCAATCGCTTTATTTTCTTCACCGGCAGTTTCGTCGGCTCTCCCGGACGGAATAACGGATGACACAGCTGAGCGCTCAATTTCCACTTTCACATTATCTGCTATTTTTACAATAACCGACTTTTCTTTGGTCGACTGAACCGTACCGTGCATGCCGCCGACTGTTACAATCTTATCGCCTTTCACCAGGCCTGTCACCATTTTTTCATGTTGCTGCTGACGTTTCTTCTGAGGACGTATCATCATGAAATAGATGATCACAATAATAAGGATAAACGGAATAAATTGTACAAGCGGATTCGGAGCTTCTCCGCCGGGAGCAGGATTTCCGCCCATCCACAGCATCATTGAATTTAGGAAAGATAAATACAAGGGTCACCTCTTGGTTTAATGAATAATATAATGAATTGAACTAAAGAGTTTTTTTATCACAACAATTTTACTTTATCGAGAAGCACCTCTTTAACCGTTTCCAGCATCCATGGGTGAATAATCGAATTGGAACCTATCACATTACCTTTATACAGAAAATCGCCGTACCCTGCAAAATTTGTTACCTGTCCGCCCGCTTCTGATATAATCAGCGCGCCGCCTGCGATATCCCATGGCTTCAGGTTAAGTTCCCAGAATCCGTCAAATCGTCCGCATGCAAGATAACATAGATCCAACGCGGCTGAGCCCGGCCGGCGAACGCCGGACGTTTGCATCATAAATGATTTAAATATTCTCAAATAGTCGTCAAGTAATTCATAATTTCTGAACGGAAATCCGGTGGCAAGCAGGCAACGGGATTTATCCGTCGTTGATGAAACGGATATTTTCCGCTTATTGAGAAAAGCGCCTTTACTCTTTTCCGCTGTAAATAGTTCTTTTCTGACCGGTTCGTATACCACGCCGACGCGCAATTCTCCTTCGACTTCCAACGCAATACTTACGGCGAACATTGGGATACCGTGAATAAAATTGGTCGTGCCGTCCAATGGATCAATGATCCATCGGCACGCGTTGACATTCTTGTCCTGACCCGATTCTTCCGCAAGAATTTCATGCTTCGGAAAAGCGCGCTGAATGTACCTGATAATCGTTTCTTCGGAACGCCGGTCCACGTCGGTTACAAAATCGTGATGCTGTTTTGCATCTACCTGCAGTACTTTGCCGTAACTTTCCATGATCACGCGGCCGGCCTGCATGGCAGCGCCGACGGCTATACTCATAACATTTCGTGGACTATCCAAATGCGTTCTCCAAAACCATCAGTTTGCTTTTTGCAGCGCGCGAATCTGTTCAATTCGCTGTTTCGCGTAAATACCGTATTCGCTTCCCGCTCCGTTCGTTCGGATAATATCTTCGTACAACCGAACCGCTTCATTGTATTTTGACAGCTTCACATAACACTCCGCCGCCTGGCTCTTGGCCGCGCTTGCCCAATCGAATTTTTTCCCAAGCGTCAGATACGGTATCCGTAAATACTCCAGCAGAGCTTGTTCAAAATTACCCATCGCCCAGTACGTCTCGGCAATATTATACTGAATCTCCGCTTCGTCTTCTCCCGAGGCAACCCGGATCAGGTCTTTGAAATATTCGAGCGAACGATTATACGATTTCAGATTCTTAAACATCACCCCTATGTCGATCCGTTTGGAAAAAATATTCGCAGGTTCGTCATCAGGAAATTTTTCAAGATATTGCTGAATAAGAAGCAACGCGTTCTCATAATATCCTGCGGCTTTATATACTTTGATCAGAAAATCGGTGCCGTACTTGGCATCCGCCATTTTAATATATGGATTTTGAAGGGCCATCTTAGCGGCTTCCATGGCCATTTGAGGCTGTTCCAGCCGGAAAGCTTCATTCGCCAATCTCAAATATACCTTGGGCAAAATCTCGCTGTTCGGATATTTTTGCGGAATCTGTTGGAGAAGTTCAAAACCCTCCTTACTTTTGCCTTCATTAAAACGAATGACGCCCATTTCATACAAAACTTCCGCAGCGATCGCCGCGTTCTTGAAGTCGTCCAAAACACGGGTATACGTTTTAAAAGCTAACTCATAATTTGTGCGCGCGCCCTGATACTGGTAATAGCGCCCCAATTCATACAAGAATTCGGCTTGGTAATTTTGATGCAGCACCTTCAGATTTTTTTCACTGTCGTATTTCTTACTGAATTCTTTTTCAAGAGCCGTCGTAGCGTTGATCTGGCCAAGGCGGTAAGCGCACACAATAATCCGCGAATCAAAAATGATTTGCTGCAGTTTATCTTTGGACCATTCAGACAATTTCAGATAAGCCGTTCGCGCGGAATCATATTGTTCTGCCGTGAAATGAATTTCTGCAACACGGTTCAATCCCTGATAGCCGGCATCGGTTTTAGCAAATTTTTCGGCCAGCGTTCGGTAAAATCGGATCGCGTTTCTGTAATCCTGTTTTTGATCATACAGCCTCGCCAGCGTCTGCAAAGCCTGTTGCGCGTACTGGCCGCCGTTGTCCGGGTAAAGATACGATTCATAGTATTCGATCGCGCGGGTCCAATTATTCAATTTTTCATAAGCATAAGCTATTTTATAATCGGATGTTTGGTGAACCGCGGCGGGAGAAATGGATATATCCAAATCGGAGAATTCATCCTTGTTCAGATTCACACTGTTCAGAAAAGCCTGAATCGCTTTATCATACTGCTGTGCATAGAGATAGTTGTTTCCGATACCCTGAACTGCGCTGTCGGCATAACTCGTATAGTAATACTGATTGATCAACTCATTATAAGCTAAAATCGCAGACTGATATTCGTTTTGGTCTTCTTTATATTTTGCCATCATGAACTTAACCTGCGCAATGTGGTTGCCTCGCGGAAAAGCTGTTATATAGGCGTTCATTGCCTTGAAATATCCCACGCGGTTCGTTAAATAAGCATAACACAGAATATTGTTAAAATACGCGTCATCCGCGTACTGCCCCGATGGGAATATGCGAATGATCTCATCGAAACATTCAACGGCCGAAATAAATTTTCTTGGACCGGCTTGTGAATCCTTCGCCGCTTTATCCGTTTTCTTAGCTTGTGTGGCTTTTTTCTCGTTATCAACCGGTAGGCTGACTTCCCGCAAATCCCACAAGGCACGCCCCAATTCCATTAATATTTTGTCGCGCAAAGGAGTGGAAGGATAACGTTCCAGCACCGCCGTATACGATTCTTTGCTTTTTCTTGCACGGTCGTCGGCCTGGCTCATTTTTTGAAGATTACTCTCAACGATGTACAAAGTCGCTTCATCGGCATACTTACCCACCGTTAATTTCTTGTACATCTCCAGCGCGCTGTCGGCGTATGTGGCCAGTTCGGAGGATTTTCTCGATAAGCGGTCGAAGGATAATGCCGTATAATATGCCGCTTCTTCGGTCATTTGTTTGTTCTTGGTGGCGGCCATTACACTCCGAAATAAGTCCGCGGCGCCTTTATAATCTTTTAATTCCTGAAAAAATAAAGTTGCGTACGAAAATAGCATTTCATCTTTGGTTTTTTCTGCGATCAGGTCACCTAATAAATAAACAATACGTTCGGTGGTTTTGTTGTTGCCTTCAGGATAATACGTTACGATATAATTCAGTTCCGTATTCACAACATCAAGAATGGAACTGCCCGGAAATTCATTTTTGAATTGACGTAAAATATCCAGCGCTTCCTTAATCCGGTTATCTTTTCGATAAACCTGCGCTAAGTTATAACGGATCTGATCCGAATGAATATTTTTGGGATACTTGTCGGCGAGATCCTCGTAGACGATGGCGGCTTCCGCATAATCACTTAATGGATTCTGTAAAAGGGCGCCGCGCCGCAGAAGAACACGATCCAAGGCGGAGTAGTCCGGATAACGTTTTGCGAACAGGTCGTAATACGAAGAGGCCTCGCGGTATTTCTTCAATTCGGTAAAATTCTGCGCCACTTTGAGATAAGCCAATGGCAAATACACGGCATCGACCGATTTATCACTCCACATATTAATGATTGTAAAATACCGTTCGTTGGCCCCGTCAAGGCGATTCAATTTCTCTAAGACTATACCCCATTTAAATACCGCTTCCAGTGCATTGAGGCTGTCGGATTCGGCCTCTGCGATCTTCTTGTAAAAATCGGCGGCCTGCACATATTGCCCGGTCATGAAATACGTATCGCCGATATTGATTTGAGCAGCATTCTTCAGGTTTGACGGCAGGATCGGCGTTGCAACGACGTTTTCAAACATTTTTCGCGCATCGGTAAATTTTTTCTCGCGAATAAGTATTAATCCAACTTCAAATTGCGCATAGGCATTCATTCTTGTTTTACCGTAACGACTGATGATCTTATGGTACGCATTACGCGCTTCATCGGAACGCCCCTGCAACTCGCTGATTCCCGCTTTTTCAAATAGGGCTTGCGCAACCATTTCCGGATCTTTGGCTTTGTCAACTACGTTTTGAAATTCAATAGAGGCCTGAACATAACTCTTTTCGTTTTTCAGCAGCATCGCCAGTTTCAATCGGCTTTGCTGCGCCTCAGGGATATCAGGCTGGTCCGCGATCAGTTTTTGTAATCTATCCTTAGCGTTTTTCAGATCTCCCGCTTTTATAAAATAATCGCTAGCCAGAAGTATGGATGATACGGCGTTGGGAGAGCCGGGATAAAACGTGCCGATGGTCGTCAGGGAATTAGCCGCGCCGGCATAATCGCCCATGGCGGCATAACATTCCGCCACTTTCTGCCATGCATCAGGCGCGCGTTTGTCTTTTGGAAAATCGATCGCTAAAAATTGAAAATCTCTGCGGGCATTCTCATAATTTTTATCATTAAAATTGGCCATTCCGGAAAAATAACGCGCGTCGGGAAGCCTTGGATCGGATGGATAATTCTTGACAAATTTGGAAAACTCCTGAGCGGCCAATCCATAGAGCTTGTCGTCGTATAACTTTCGCGCATACAAAAAATCCGTGTCTGAACTGCTGACTTGCGCCCAGAGCGAATTGCATAAAATTATGCCGCATATCAGAACCATCAATTTAGTTTTCATACATAGTCTCCCATTCATCTCAACATGAGATTAGCATATTTGACCATCAGTCGGCGCTCAATACCGTCGTGAAACAAGATGGTAACTTTTTGTTTATCGCCGAGTCCTTCACTTTCTGTGATCCGGCCTGAACCAAAAGTAGGATGTTCAACGTGCTGACCTGATTTATATTTCAGTTCTGAAACCTGCGCTTCTTCAAGCATGTCATCAGACACTTCTTTCAGCGACCGCGAACCGTTGCTTTTGGTTTCAGTTTGTCTTTTACGCGATCCAAAACGGGCCATCTTTCTGTCCAAATTACTTTCCCCGTCCAAACCCATTTCGCTGAACGACCCGCTTTCCTTTTGCCAATGCGTGACCTCTGCAGGAATCTCGCCAATAAAACGCGATTGATAACTCGTAAAAACGTTATTGAAACGCATACGTCGCTTGGCAAATGATAAATAAAGTTCTTTCTGCGCTCGTGTCACGCTGACGTAAAATAGACGGCGTTCTTCTTCAAGTTGATGTTCATTTTCCATGGAGTTTTCGTGAGGGAATAACCCTTCTTCGACGCCGGCAACGATCACCACAGGAAATTCCAGGCCCTTTGAACTGTGGATCGTCATGAGCGACACCGCGTTTTTAGTTTCATCCAATTGATCAATATCCGTCACGAGGGCAACTTCTTTCAAAAATGCATCCAGCATATTTTCGTCATTTTCATACGGATCGAATTTCATCGAGAATTCACCTATAGCGGTCATTAATTCCACAATGTTTTCGTATCGCCCGATCGACTCGATCGTGTTTTCCTGCTTGAACATTTTTAGAAGGCCTATCTCTTCGATGAGAATACGAACCCATTCGCTTAAGGACATTTGTTCTTTTAATTCGCGGTATTTTTGAATAAGGTCGGTGAAGTGCTGAACACTCGCTATCGCCCGATCGTGCAGCCAGCCTGCGCCGAATTGCCGCACGTGCAGCAAGGTGTCGAACAAGGTCAGATTGC
>JAEUSJ010000002.1:58673-60397 GCA_016788215.1 bacterium
TTACGCAGGACGTTATTCTTTACAACTTCGCTCGCCGCTTTTAAAATATTCTGAGAGGAACGGTAATTTTGTTCAAGCTTGTATACTTTAGCGTTAGGGTACTCTTTTTCAAAATTCAAAATATTGCCGATATCCGCATGACGCCACCCATAGATGGACTGATCATCATCTCCGACCACGCAAATGTTTTTGTACTTTGCTGCCAGCATATTCATCAGAAGATATTGGGCGCGGTTGGTATCCTGATATTCGTCAATGTGAATATATTGGAATTTTTCCTGATAAAACTGCAAGACTTCAGGATAAGCATGGAACAATTCGATCGGCTTAATGATCAGATCGTCAAAATCGAATGCATTCGATTTTTTTAGGCGGCGTTCATAATCCTCATATATCATCGCGGCCTTTTCATCGATCGGGTTGTCGGCGGTTCTTTTTACGTGCGCCGCGGATTCAAATGTGTTTTTTGCGCGAGTAATTTTTGCCCGTATAAGGTTGGGCGAATACAATTCCTGCGATATATTCAAAAATTCCATAGATGCTTTGACGACATTGAGTTGATCCTCCGCATCGTAAATGGTATAGTTTTTTGAATAACCAATTTTATCCGCTTCAAAACGCAGAATTTTCCCAAAAACAGAATGAAACGTGCCGATCCATATTTTGCGGCTTTCAGCGCCGACCAACCGGTCAATACGGTTTTTCATTTCCTCCGCCGCTTTGTTCGTAAACGTAACGGCAAGCACATAGAAGGGGCTGATATTTTCGACATTCACAAGATAAGCGATTCGGCGTGTAAGCACGCTGGTCTTGCCGCTGCCGGCTCCTGCCAAAACCAATACCGGTCCTGACGTAGACTGAACGGCCGATTTCTGAACGTCATTTAAACCTTGAAGAATGGCGGCGGCTGACAAATAAATACTCCTGATAAGCGATACATTTGAATCTTTCGTACTTCTTCTAAAAGCACGCCCAATGTATAAAAGCACGATTTTAAAAGCAAGCACTCTCCCAAATAAAAAATCCCGAATGAATCGGGATTTTAGAATCGAAAATAATTTGCGGCCATCATTACCTTACCACAAGCACCTTTGTTGTCGCCTTAACTCCCGGCGCCTTAAGCACGGCTATATATACGCCATTTCTAACTCTTTGGCCGTTCATGTTTTTGCCGTCCCATTCAATTGTCGAGATGATACTGGGTGCAACGGGACCATTACTTTTCAGTTTGCGTACCAAGTTGCCGGCTAATGTGTAAATTTCTATTTGGGCATCGCCGCTTGAGGTAGCTATGAAACGGAACTTCGTCAAAGGTTTCGAGCTGCTGCCAAATGGATTCGGATAATTTCCGAATTTCTGAGCATTGGGCCCTGTTGTACTAACAATAGCCGCCTGAAGAGTTTGAAATGATGCATCATTCACTGGAATGTCTTCCAGCCTTCTGCCTCGGTCGTCCCTCACATCTACTGGAGGCAGTGACCCCAGCGGAACAGTAGTTTCATACCCTAGCGTATCGTAATCGAATGCTTCCACCTGTGCCAGTCGGATACTAAAGTTCCTGTTTGAACCCGTAACTCCGTTTTTGACATAAACGGCAAAGGACACGGTATCGCTGATACCGCTTCGAACAAAGAGACCGTCAAATACGTTGGCAAGACTCTTCGATCCGGGCGCACGGTACTGGCGTCCATTGATTCTGACAAAAGCCGTATCCGTATTGCTAA
>JAEUSJ010000002.1:60494-64273 GCA_016788215.1 bacterium
CACGTTGGCAAGACTCTTCGATCCGGGCGCACGGTACTGGCGTCCATTGATTCTGACAAAAGCCGTATCCGTATTGCTAAGATCAGTTCTGCCAAAAATGTCATTAGTTCGATATCTGTATACCTGTATGGAGTCGATCAGATCTTTCCAATTATCAACTTTTTGGATACCGGAACCGACAATATACTCATAAACTTCAAAACCAAAATGGCGTGTCAGTATGTGTCCCGTAACCGGGGAATTGGTCAGGTTAAGATTATCCAATCCGAGCACCATAACATCCTTGATGCGCTCTCCTTCTGCTGCAGCACGCGAACTCGTATCAGTTTGAATTCGCTGGACCTGCAATTTTTTGTTCTCCGATGAAATGGTCAGATTAATCGAATTATTAACTTCAGAAGCTGACTGCCCGGTATTAGCATCGTTAACTTTCAGCGTGCTGAATCGAATGACCAACGGGTGACTGAAACTGCCGCTCGGCGCTACGATACTCCATTTTACAGAATCGTCGCCTGCATCGGTATTAAATGTCGTATCAAAAGCGATAGGAGTTGCAACAAATATCTGGCCTGTCGAATACATGAGTGAATCAAGTCGTATGGAGCCAACGCCGCTGATACCGGCTCTTCCGGTATTCGACACCTTGGCTCGTAAGATAAACGTCTGATTGGGCATGACAAATTTATCGGTTGCATCAGGCGGATCGACCACTACGGCGCTGAGAGCCAATTTCGCCTTTGTTTGAATCGTAATCGGAATCCCTTTGCGTTGTGAAATTACAGGATTGCCGCTGTTCTTATCATTTCCGGTAAACTGCACGTAGATCGTGTCGACGCGTTCATCGTTGAAAATAGAATTTGCTGCTTTGACGCTCCACAGGATTGAAGTTACTCCGTCGGCAATTGGTTTCCGCAATGTGTCGCCTGAAACAATGTCCAGCCCTGTTGCGGCGTTTGAGAAAGATATCGTCGCAACTTTGTTCACGAGAGAATTCAGCTGCTGTACGCTGGCCTGAATGGTAAAGATCTGTTCTGTTGAAACGGTATCTTTCTTGCCCGGCAATGTAATGGTGTCGCCAAAAATAGTTGCTGTAGGCTCGGTATAGACCCGAATAGTATCCGCAGCCTTGCTGATATATGCAGCGAGATTAGTATTATTATCCAGCGGCGGAGTGCTGATATTGACTCTGATAGTATCCCTTCTCACGGGCGTCGAGGTTAACAACGTCCACTTGATCGAATCCCCTATAATAAACGCCTGAGTGGCCGCTCCGCTGACAATACTTAGTCCGCTCGACAGATTGAGCGATAACGCTCCGCCGGCATTAACCGTTGCCGTACCGGCATTTGTTACTTTAGCAGATACCGTAAATTGCTGGCCTGCAGAAATGGTGTCGTCCGTTGCTCCAAAAGGGCTAATGATAGCCATATTCACGCTGAGATCGGCTCGGCGAACCACGTTTACGACCCGTGTCTTCGGCACTAGCGTGGTTCTGACAATTTGTGTTGTTGTATCGACGCCAACAAAGAATACTGTAAACGTATCGGTGCTTACCGTATCTTTGTTCGAGACGATGGTCCAAGAGATATAAGCAGAATCATTAACGCTTTGTGAAACATTTTGTGTTAAACTATCCGGCGTAGAAAAACGCACTTTATTAAGTCCAAGAACTGCGCGGATATTGCTCAAGCGCGACATGTCCGTCACCAAAGCGCGTAACTGGAATTGCTGGAATGTGGAAACGGTATCGTCCGTTGCGCCGCTCGGCGAAACAATGATTAATTCTGACGCGACGAGTGTACCTACTTTACTCGCCTTAACTCGTACTGAATCGTTGATATTCTGAACTATGGTCTTCTGATCATTATTTCGGTCGCGCGGATAATTGGCGCTGGCTGAATCAAATCTTGCCAGAATTGAAAGCGGCGCAACTGTGGTATCCTGTGATAACAGATTGACTTTTCGCGTTTGATTCAGATACACGGTTACCAGGGTATCAGCAACCGACTGATACAAAAAGCCGGACGGTAATGTAATTCTTACCGGCACGCTGTCGGCTGATAACGGCGCTGTACCGAGATTAGAAACTCTGACATAAATCGGGAACACGGCTGAATCGGAAACGGTAAGATTCGATGAATCTGCTCCGAGTACAAATAGATCCAGTTTCAATTTCGCAGAATCCTGAACAGTCAACGTCTTTAGGTTTCCCGCAACAGGATCGCTGATTGAAACCGTATCTAAAGAAATATTTCCAAAAGCTGAGTCAATAAAGGCTGAGTAGGTTTCTACGCCTGTTGCATTCATTACATTGAAATACCTGGACGTAACCCAAACAGAACTGTTACCGGCCAAAGTTCCAACCAACGTCGTATCATAGTTTAGGCTGTCGCTGGAGCTGGCAAAATTAATTCGCACTTGTGCCGATTCATCGCCGAAATTGTTCACCAGCGAGCGCATGCGCAGCAACTGATTTCGATTGATGAACGGATCATTATACAATGTGTCCAGAATCGTTTGTGTGATCTGCAGGGCAGCCTGGCGAACCACCCTGATCGTATCAATAAATAACAGACTATCGCGGGTAATTTGGGAAACATCATTGAAATCAATCGCGCGAATTCTCGTCGTCAAAGTATCTACTCCAAGCCTTGCTCCGGAAATAATTCGATAATACTGGGTGAATGCAGAACTATTGCCTCCTCTGATTGAATCCGGCTTATTACCTCCCAATAATACCCAATCCGTAGTCACGTTACCCAAATTGCGAATCGAATCTCGGACAACAAAATTAACCGCAGTTGCCTCGCCCGTATTTCTTACATAATAATCTACCTTGATACTATCCTGCCCTCGAAC
The DNA here is from genome assembly GCA_016788215.1 of bacterium. Lineage (GTDB taxonomy): Bacteria > CLD3 > CLD3 > SB21 > SB21 > SB21. The sequence goes on from JAEUSJ010000002.1 coordinate 63,354, forward strand.
TGCAAGCGACTGCAATATCTTTACGGAATCCATTACTAGGAGCGCAGGTGCTTGCACTGTGAGCGTATCCGCCACAGGGTTAAACGTAAATCGTAATGTATCATATTCAACAGCCGCCGAGTCAAACACCGATCCGAACAAATAGATCTGAGCTATGTGCCCTGCCCCGGGATATTGTCCCGTTGCTAATTTTATCGTATCGGCATTAAAGGTGATCTGACTGGTTCCAACACCGATCGTCTTGCTCACACCGGTGTCTAAATAAGCTTTATAACTCGTGACGCCATCATCATATAATATATACGTCGAATCTATTGCCAAAGTGATTGGGAATGCACCCGTGTTTACGAACTTTGCCTTGAATGCCGTGATCTGATTTTGACTTACGACTCTCGGCTCTAATGTACCCGTTATATAATTTGCGTTAGCGTTCACTGAATCGGTATTGATCAGGAACAGTGTCATGTCCGGCATACCGGGAATTGTTGCCGTACTTAGTCCCTTCGCATTAATAATATTCGTCCCGACAAAATTACCCGTCTTGTAACTGACACGCGCTTTCCCGAGAGAGTCCGTGGTGACGGGATTAGCGCTGGTGATAAACCCGCCGCCGCTTGAGCTGACCACCGCAAACACCACCGTCGTATCTTTCACCGGATTATTAAATGAATCCAGCACCGTCGCCGTCAGCGTGCGGATATTGCCAATCGTCACCCCGCTCACCGTAACCACCGTATCCTTAAATCGTTTCGCCTTGTTATGCACCACGCTCAGATTCTGGCTCGTCAACTGCGTTCCCACTCCGCTCTCACTCGCCTTGATCTGCATGAAACTCTTCGCTACGGTGTCCTTCGCCGTGAACGACGCCACGCCCGAGGTCAATGCAAGTATCCCGCTTCCAGGCGTGAACTGCAGGCTCG
>JAEUSJ010000300.1 GCA_016788215.1 bacterium
ATTAATACGCCTTTATCGGTCAATAATTCCCGTGCCTGAACGAAAAAATTTAACAGCGCTTCGTCATCAAGCACCATCGGGAGGGAATCTTTGGTGCAGATCACCAGATCGTATTTTACTTCGCCCACGGACATTGGCGCTAAATATACATCGTTGATGAAAAGCGGAACGCTTTTGGGAAGTTTCTTTTTACAACGCGCGATCATAGCAGGACTTACATCCACGCCGGCTAATTTTTTGATGCCGAGTTTGTTCAGCAGTTTCAGCGTTTGCCCTGTCCGGCAGGCGAGATCGCACGCGGACTTGACGTTATACTTTTTAAGGATCATTTCATAGAATGCAGCCTGAACGCGCGTTAACACTTCTTCGGGATAGAGGATGTCGAAATATTGGGCAATAGATTCGCCGTATTCGATTTCAGACAACAAATTTTCGATTTGCGGCACATTGCGGCTGACGTAGCGGGGGGTTGATCTTTTCTTTGTCGTTTTCCTTGTTGGAACGCGTTTATTACCCTGCGCACTTTTTCGGACAATTTTCTTAACGGATACACGCTTTTTGGGTTTAGGCTTTTTTCTCACGGCCATACATTCTTCCGATCGCTGAAATTTTACGCTGTTTAAAGCTTGATTTAATTTTTGAATCTCGGTAAGTTAACTTTATTCAATCAAAAAAGCACGAAAATATTTTCATGCGCACTTGTATTATCCGGAGATAATGTTTATGAAACCGTTGCTATGTATCGCCGCCGTTGTCTGCATGATCTGCGCCGCCTGTTCCTCGGACACGGCAAAGAATAAAACGGCCGAAGCCCCAAAAACGTATGCTGTGATCAATAAAAAAAGTATTAATTCCGTCGGTGTTTCATTGGACGGAAAATGGCTTATTATCGGCGGGGAAGATAAAAAAATAAGGATTCTGAATGCGGCCAACGGAGAAAGTGTTTGGGTGTCGGATGAACAGCCCGACGCAGTTTTATCCGCGGCGATCTCGCCGGATGGAAAATATTTTGCAGCTACGTGCGGCGACAATACGCAAAATACGGCGCAGGTCGTAGTGTATGATATGCAGACCAAGGCTGAAGTGTGGGGAAAAAAAGGACAGACGAATAATATTCAGCTGGTCAAATTTGCCGCCGACGGCAAAAGTATCGTCGTTGCAAATCACTTCAGCATCGCCTTTTACGAAACGCAGACGGGCAAACAGCTTCATTATTTTTCAGGACACGCGGCCGATGTTGTCGCGCCGTACGGACACGTGGATGCCGTGACGGCAATTTGTTTTACCAACGACGCTTCGAAGATCGTTTCCGTCGGATGGGATAAAAATGTCAAAGTATGGGATTTGAAAGCAGGCCACGAGATCAAGAATTTCCCCGAAGCCGATGCGATCAATGCCTGCCTGCTATCACCAGACGCGAATAGGATCATTACCGCCGGCGCCGGCGACTTGCATGTATGGAACCGGACAACCGATCGTACGGATACGATCGTATCGTATGAAGACGAGATCAAGTGTATGGTGTCATTATCCGACAATCAGTATTTTGTAACAGGGGACATGAGCGGCAACATTGTTTTGTGGCGTATGAGCGATTATGCAAGGCTGGCCGAAATCCGGAATGCGCATCATCTCGGCGCATGGAGCATGGATGTATTCCCTGACGGAAGGCATTTCGTCTCGTCCGGAGGAGATGGGGCCATCATCGTTTGGAGTCTGGATTATCTGCTGCAAAACAAGCCTGCGGCCGATTCTGCTGATGTGGACAAAAGTGAAAAATAATAAAATATTTAAAATTTCTTGACAAACGCTCTCTTCGAATCTATATTGACGGGCGTATCGTTCTTTGTAATTTTAGTTTAGGTGTCACGCCCCGGCGTGATGAAAAGGGAATCACGTTAAATTCGTGAACTGCCCCGCAACTGTAAACGAGCTTTGAAATCCACTGTCAGCCTCCGGCTGGCGGGAAGGTGACCGGTAACTCGTAAGTCAGGAGACCTGCCTAAACTTTATTAACGGTCCTCGAGGGAAGGCGGGTGTTAAAAACAAATAGACAACTATTCTATTTAAATTTAATCCTCATTCCCTTTCGGAATGAGGATTTTTTTATGTGCTCATCGGGTTGGCTCATATACGTCATGGTGAGCCCTTCGGCGGGGCTCTGGACAAGCTTGTCGAACCATGACCAAGTTTAGTAAAATCAGTCTTCGACTTCGCTCAGACTGAAGTGTTCCCTTCCTTTTGTGCTCCAACCCAGCACGTATAATAATATCAAAAATATGAATTTTAACCGCAAAGTTCCTTTATGTTATTTTGCGTTCTTTGCGGTTAAGGTTTTCCAAATGGAGCTTTTCTCAGTTTCTTGATATTTTTCGAACCTGTCAGAAACATGGCCAGCTTTAATTCTTTTTGAATGTAATCTATTTCGTCTCCAAGTGCATGAGCTCCATTTTCCATTAATATTTTCAAAAGCGGCCGTGCCATGCCGGCCATATCAGCTCCAAGAGCGATCGA
>JAEUSJ010000301.1 GCA_016788215.1 bacterium
CTTTAGAAAGGTATGGATTAATCACGCTTAACATGGGACAATCGCAGTAACCAATTCAGAGGCTCATTTGAATGATTAAAATATCCGATCTCGAGTACATGATAATCCTCATAGCGAAGCCCTTTGAGCAGTGAGTTTTTTGCCAGCGGCGTGGACGGCATGGTAACCGCTATGTGCTTAATACCAGCCTGAACGGTGCGCGGCAGCCAGGTTTCTTTAATCCATATTTGATCGTCTTTATCGACAACCGATAGATCCTCAAGATCGAGCCAACATACCCTCGCCTGTTTTTCAGAGGCCAAATCAATTAATTTATCCATTGCTCTACGGTAAGCGCCTGTAGCGGAAAATCTCTTCCAACAAAGCCGAGGAATTCTAACATCATCGTGCCAATGCACATCCATAAATGGGTCTTCATGATAGACTACATGGTTTTGCGAAAGCATGAATGGCTAAGTTAATTAAGACATGTTATGTTTTTAGAAAAATTGTTACGGGTCATAATACGCTAAGTTGAGGCGCTAAGTCAAGAAAAATTTTGCTCCGTTCGACGTGCAGTCTGGAAAAAATTGCGAGCACGTCAATTTCATTTGCAGCTGCTGTGGATGCTTTTGTGAAGCCATGATCGTTTGCCCGAAAGGCCGAGACAAAGTTCTTCCATTACTTTGGCTATTTTACGATTCGGTTTGGGAGATCGTTAGAGGAAGCGTCAGTCATCGTTTCTACCGGACAAACATGGCCAGCGATCAGATGATCCAGGTATCTCCAAGCACACGTACATATTCTACAACGAAAAAAACATTCCAGCATAACCCATTTAGGTCATGCTCGATCTATCGTGAGCCTTCTCAAACGCGACATAATAATATCTCAACTAATATTATTTTGTTAATATACCGATGGTATTGAAACTTTTTAGTCGATCTCGCGTTTGAAATGTACATTCGGCATATAACATCGTATCATCTTTTCGTCGAATAGAGTGTCGACCTTTTTCCTAACTTTGTTTCACGAGGAGATATGTAAGATTGTTTAACAGAAGCAACACTATTTTCAACCATCCGCAGGAGATCGCATGAAGCGCGTGCTACAACTTCTACTCACACTTTCAATGTATCCACTGTCCGATGCACTTTCCCAATCACAGATTTTACCGAAGATCGACGGCAAGATTCATGATGATGAATGGTCGGACGCCAAAGTATTTGAAGATTTTACTATGATCGTTCCACAGACCTCCGAAAAATATTATGATAAAACGATCGTATACATTAAGCAATCAAGCGATGCCGTTTATGTGGCGATGAAATTCTGGCCGCGGGGGCGAGTGATTAGACAATCGCTCATTCGGGACCGCAGCACCGATGAGGAAAACGAGTTCTTTATTCTGTTGGATCTGGAAAACAAACGAAAGAACGGTTATTTTTTTGCTTTCAGTTTTTTGGACAACCAGCGCGATATGCTCATCTACAACCAGCGTCAGATGTCTCAGGAATGGGATTGGGTTTGGCAAAACAGATCGGTGATCTATCGTGAAGCGAAGGACGGAGAGCCCGGATATATCGAATCGGAAGTACGAATTCCGGTCGATAAAATTCAGAATAAGAATACTTCGCAGATTGGCGTTGATGTACAGCTCTTTGCATATAAGCCGGACGGCACAGGCTTTTTTTATTCGATCAGCCCGACGAGTGAATTATTAAATCTTAAGGGTACCTATATCTGGGACATAAAACCATTTGAGGAGCGTGCTAACGTAAGTATTAATGCGACGCCTTACATCGTGGCAAGCAAGCTTGACTCTACTTTCAAAACCTCGTTCGGCGGTGAAGTGAGCCTTAGCCTGGATAAACATAAATTGAAGGGCACGTATAATACGGATGAATCAACTCTGGAGGCCGACCCGTTTGATTTTTCATTGTATAAACGGCCAATTTTTTTGGTCGAGAAACGTACATTCTTCAGTAAGGATATTGACATTTACCGGACACCGATCAATATCTTTTATACACGCGCGATCCAAGATATTAACTATGGAGTAAATTATACTTATCGAAGCAATAATCTGAAGACCGGTGTTGTGTACGTTGAAGAAGAGGCGGCTCCCGGATTACCGAATAGCGACAAGCGGAAATTCTTTGCCGCGAGGCCTAATTTTGTTTTTCAGAAATTCACGATTGGTTCGACCATTATTATCGATGACGATCCTGCAGATAGTGTAATTCATAAAACGTATAGTTTTGACAGTAAGATCGATTTGTTTTCCCGTTGGATTTTTCAGCCTCAATTTGTTTCGAATACCGGTGGAAATGCGTATCGCGGACACTTGTATTATCAATTCAATGGCGGTGGAGGGCCTTACGCGGATATAATCTATAACCGATTTGAAAAAGGAATCAGTGTTCAGACGCTGTTTAATAATTACGGGGACAATTATGATGAAGTTATAGTTGGAGGTGGGTATAATTTTGTGCGAAATGTAAAGTATTTTTCGTCCATCAATGCGGG
>JAEUSJ010000302.1 GCA_016788215.1 bacterium
CGACATGTGAATGACTTTTTTGGCAGAGTCAATCGGAAGCGTCCAGCCAATCGTGCCGCCATCTTTTGGTTGCGGTGAAAGCATTCCGATAAAGTTTTGATAGTAAAAAGGCGGTTGTACAAAAGTGTGATATTTAAACCCTGCGCTTTTCACGAGCGCATCAACCTTTGCTTTTCCAGAAAAATGCGGCACGTCAAATTCGCTATGACTTATGGATTCAACATTGGGGAGCGTTGACCAAATAAAATGCTGAACGCCTGCCTCTTTTGCGGCTTCAATAGCGTTTTTGCCTTGCGTGAGTTCATCTGCGCCTTCCCAAAAATTGGTTACCGCAAATATGCCATAGGCATTCTTGAAAGCGTTTTTCAATGAACCCGTATCGTTCAAGTCAGCTTTGACGGCTTCGTGCGCCTGTCCGGAATAGGTTTCGGGGTTGCGGCTTACCGCCCGGACATGAAAAGTGCCTTGATCTATAAGCGCACGAACGACGCCTTTACCTTGTGAGCCCGTCGCTCCGATGACGACGATTGTCTTTTTGTCCATTTCGATTGCTCCTTTTTTGTTCTGATGTAAGCGATTTAAATTGTTGTTTTAGTGACAGTGTAAAGTTAGAACAAAAACGGGTGAGGAGCCAATAAGGCAGTTTAAGAAAAAGTCTTAATCTATCTTAAGATTTGGACAATTTCTTACGAATGGTGCTGAGAAATTCGGGGGTTATGCCAAGGAATGAGGCTATTTGTACGTTTGATATACGATTGAAAAAATTGGGGTAACGATTTGTGAAGTCAATATACCTTTCTTCTGCAGTAGAACTGATATTATGAAGTACTCTTCTTTGATAGCTAACTAATGCATTCTCTGTAAAGACTCTGAATATCCTGTTGAACTTCGGATAGTCGACAAACAAACGTAGTTGGTCTTCTTTTTTGATTTGAAGTATGATTGAGTTTTCAATCGCTTCAATATATAATCGGCTTGGTTCTTCACTATGAAAACTGGCAATATCTCCAATCCACCAGTTCTCAATAGCAAACTGAAGGTTATGTTCTTTTCCATTATCATCTAACATATACATTCTAAAACATCCTTCGACCACAAATGTGTTGAGTTTACACACATCTCCCTCTTGCAAAATAAATTGCCTACGTTTTACTCGTTTTTCGGAAAAGCTTTTTCGAACTGCGTGCTTTTCTTCATCAGTTAGAGTAAGGTGATTATCAAAGTATGAGATGAGTGATTCTATATGCATTTTTAATTAATTCGCTATTTGTTGCATACATAACTTGCGCGTAACTAGTATATAGGACTGATTTTTTCATCCTTATCTTGCCGAATTTACAGGATAAGGATGATTTTTTCAGTATTTATTTCTGCAAAAGACTTCATCTGGTTGCTACTATTTTGTCGGGAGGCATTAAAAGAAATTGCATAATAATTTTTAAATTCAAAGGAGGGGTGATCAAACGCGCCATTCTTCTCGCTTCCTTTTGATTGCCATCGTTGAACAAATTACTTTGTTTTCAAGAACATCATTTTCTTCTTCTTGTTTTTTTATATAATTTTCGAATAGGTACTTTTTCTCCGGGTGTTTATTAATTAACTCAATACATCTCTTTTTTATATTATCATAGATAAAGACATCGGATTCTTTTATATGATCACTTTTAATTATAACTTCTTCAATTAGTTTCATTCCCGCTAAATCTATCTGTTGCATAACCTCATGTTTTTTGCATATTAATGGATGTATGTAATCACTATTATCTTCAATATATCCATCATCAATCATAAACATTCCTGAATCATTAAGGCATTTTAATAATGACGACAATGTTGTGAAATAATCTCCAAAAATCGGGCCAATGGAACCGAGAATTATGACATCATAAAGTTTTAATTCCTTAATTATTTCTCTGATATCTCCAGTTTCAAATTTACACAAATGTTCGACATTATATTCAAGAGCTTTTTTTTGAGCATAAGAAATAAATTCAGGGATTGCATCGATTCCATGGCAGTTACATCCTAATTTATGCGCTACTTCTATGGAAACCGCGCCTTTCCCACAGCCTAAATCAAGAACTTCTAAATGGTCATTTTTTGTAAAATGTTTACCTATTAATTTGGTTATAACCTCCGGATCTGATCCCATTTTCCAAAGATCCTGTAAAATATAAGGTAGGAATGGGAATAATTCTTTATCAGAGCCATCCATTGCCATTACAACATTTTCTTCAACTGATTTCATTTATTGTTCTCTTTTTACCGCTGCTCTTTCGCATAACGGTTTGCGGCTTTGTGTTGTGGCGGATTTGAAACACTAACTGTCTGTCCGCACAAAGTTTATTAAATTCTCAAAACTTTCTATTAGCACTGTCCGCCCTACTAACACAAACCCCGTGTTGGTGGCATAATTTTTATAACTTGTCTGTCAACTCTCGGATTAATTCTTCCTTCTTTCTCTTTTTTATTTCGGGCGATTCTTGTTGAAGATATTCAATGCCAGA
>JAEUSJ010000303.1 GCA_016788215.1 bacterium
TCATTTTCCGTGGCATCACTGATCGAGGCGGCGGACGCATCGGCAAAGGCGGCCAATGTCAAGATTATGGAAATTCGGCTTGCTATGGCGCTCGGAGGAAAAGCGTTTCTCACTATGACCGGCGAAGTTGCCGCCGTACAATCTGCAGTTGATGCCGGCGCGCGCGTGGTGGCACAAAAAGGCCTGCTCGTTAATAAAGTCGTCATTCCGGGACCTAGACCGGAATTGCTTACGGAAGTTGTTTAAAAAAACCAACCCATTCGATCAGTTCGCATTACAAATAAATTATGAATGTCAATTTAAATGGGAAAAATGCCATCGTTTGCGGAAGCACGCAAGGTATTGGAAAAGCTGTTGCGATGGTGTTAGCGGAACTTGGCGCAACGATCATACTGGTGGCTCGAAATGAAGAGAAGCTACAAAAAACAAAACTGGAGTTGGCGACACCGTTTACACAAAAACATGATTATATTTGCGCGGATTTCTCAAAACCGGATGAACTGAAACTGAAAATTCATTCTTTTCTAAAAGATCGGGCGCCTATGCACATTTTGGTCAATAACACCGGCGGACCTCCGGGCGGCGCGATTGCTGAAGCGGAAACCGAAGCATTTGAAAAAACATTTTCTCAGCACCTGATCTGCAATCACATTCTTGCGCAGGCCGTTTTACCCGGAATGAAAAAAGAGAACTACGGGCGTATCGTCAATATTATTTCCACCTCGGTTAAACAGCCTTTGAAAAATCTCGGCGTTTCCAATACCGTGCGCGCCGCCGTTGCTAATTGGGCAAAAACCTTGTCGGTCGAAGTGGCGCCGTTTGGAATCACCGTAAACAATGTGTTGCCCGGAGCGACGCTTACCGCGCGCTTGAACAGCCTCATCGAAAGCCGATCCAAGCAAACCGGGCGTTCTGTTGACGAGCTTCGCCGTGAGATGTTGGCTGAAATTCCTGCAGGTCGCTTCGGCGATCCGGCGGAAATTGCGCACGCTGTTGCATTTTTAGCTTCACCGGCCGCTGCATATATTAATGGTATTAATTTACCGGTAGACGGCGGCAGAACCGGATCGTTGTAAATAATATTGTATTCAATTATCAGTTTTACATCTTCTGACGAATGGCGGATCCCTCAGAATTAATGTTGCACGTATTCGATGAGCACATAAAACATTATGGCGACCCCGATCTGCAATTTCAGTTTGATACCGGTGGCCTTAAATTATTAAAGCGACTTGATGTGTTTTTATGGCAGCCGCGTGACGCGAATCCGATGACCACGTTTTCAACGATGGGCATGGCTGATGCGGCCATGAAAGATGCAGCCTTCCGATGTGAACTTCACTGGACGATTCGCGGTAAATTGTCAGAAACGGAGGAATCGGATTGCGCATCGTTTATGGCGAATTTGGTTAACTATCCTTTTCTTAAAAATACTTTTGTAGATCATTGGCATATTATTACGGATCTCGTCATCCCAAGTTTTCACCAATGTTCAAACATTTTATTTCATCCGACATTCATAAAAGACGGTTGGGATCAAATACAATGGCACACGCAAATGATAAAGATTCTGAATATAGTACCTTTAACAAATGAAGAAAATGAATTAGCTAAAAGTTCCGGTGTCCAAGTAATGCTTGATCATTTATATCAATCGCAAATTGATATTTTCAGCAATAGAAAAATAGCCCATGCAAAAGATTAAGAACTATATTAACGGCGCTTTGATCGAACCTGTTTCCGGTCAATATCTGGATAACTACGACCCGGCGATCGGTGAAGTGTATTCCTATTGTCCGGACTCCGACGAAAGAGATATCGAACTGGCCGTTGCTGCAGCAGAAAAAGCTTTTTCGTTATGGTCTGTTATGCCAAAAGAAAATCGTTCAAGAATACTGATTCGCATTTCTGAATTAATTGATCAAAATCTTGAAAAACTTGCAGTAGCTGAATCCATCGATAACGGCAAGCCGGTAGCACTGGCGCGTGAAGTGGATATTCCGCGCGCGTCGAGTAATTTTTATTATTTTGCAACTGCCGTGATGCAATTTTCCAGTGAATCGCACGCTATGGAGAACGCTGCTATCAATTATACTTTACGTAACCCGCTCGGAGTGGTCGGCTGTATTTCGCCATGGAATCTTCCATTGTATCTCTTTACATGGAAAATAGCTCCGGCTTTGGCCGCCGGAAATTGCGTTGTTGCAAAACCGTCCGAAGTTACGCCTATGACCGCGTATCTCTTATCTGAAATCTGTATCGAGGCTGGACTGCCGCCGGGCGTGCTGAATATTGTGCACGGTCTCGGGCCGAAGGTTGGATCAGCCATCTCTGCCCACCCGAAAATCACTGCAATATCTTTTACCGGCGGAACGAAAACCGGAGCTGAGATCGCCCGAATCGCCGCTCCGCAGTTCAAAAAACACTCACTTGAACTCGGAGGGAAAAACCCGAACATGATTTTTGCAGACTGCAATTATAATGAGATGTTGGCAACAACGATTC
>JAEUSJ010000304.1 GCA_016788215.1 bacterium
TATGCGCTTACAAAATATGCCGGAGAAAGATATTGCCAAATATTTTACCAGTTATACGGGCTTGAAACCGTTTGTCTGCGATATTTTAACGTTTTCGGCCCTAATCAAAATCCAAATTCTGAATATTCAGCGGTTATCCCTAAGTTCATTAATCTCATGTTATCGAAACAATCGCCCGTTATTTACGGCGATGGCCTTCAGTCCCGTGACTTTACCTATATTGAAAATGTGATCAACGCTAATCTTCTTGCATGTAATACCGATCGCATTGCAGGACAAGTTTTCAATATCGCTTCAGGCGAAAGGTTTTCTCTGTCAACATTAGTTGAAAAGGTGAACAAGATATTAAACAGTAACATTACGCCTACATTTGCTCCTCCCCGGGCCGGCGACGTTGAGCATTCACTGGCTGATATAAAAAAAACTAAAGAATATATGAATTATGAACCCACGGTCCGTTTTGAGGAGGGACTTCGCAGGCTCATTGATCACTTGAATCACCAGAAAATATGATGAACAAAACTGTCTGCATTATACAAAATAATATCATAACCGGAAAATCAGGCGGCTACGAGATACAAATCTACAATTTATTTCAAAAACTTGTAAAGAAAGGCTGGACGGTTTCGTATTTTGCAGAAGGAAAACAATATCAAGAGTATACATTCGATGGATTTCAAGTTTATATCGTTCCGAAAAGACATTATTTCAGTTTCTATAATCCAGAACTTTTCTATCACTTAGAGCGCCAGGCCATATCTATTGTTTATCAGCGATCACGAACGGCCTTTAGTGCAGGAAATATCGGATTAAGGTTTGCCAGAAGAAAAAAAGCAAAATTCGTTTTTAGTATAGGAAGCCCGGATGACTTAATACCTTTTTTCTTAACAAAAAGTTTGTGGAAATCAAAGACTTCGTTCGCAAAAAAACTATTCGCGTCAGTTGACACAATCATTAAAGACATACTTTTCAAAAGAAATTTTCTGAAATCGGACATGGTCATTTCACAGAATATTTCCCAACAGTTTGAATGCAAGAAGAGGTTTAAGAGAAACAGCACGATCATAAGATCCGGCCATCCTGCGCCGTTGCCTGACACTTACGTTAAAGATTCTCCTCTATCCGTATGCTGGATCGCTAATGTCAGAGCTGTAAAACAGCCGGAATTATTTCTGGAGCTGGCAAGAAAATGTGAGGATATTTCAACAAGATCAGGTACCCAATTTATTATGGTTATGGGTAAAAACATTGCGAATTATGAAAAAACCCGTTTCATGGAAAAGCTGAAAACACAACCCAATATGCTTATCATCGGCGAACAGAGTATTGATGAGGCAAACGCTGTCATGGGCAGGTCTTCTCTTTTAGTTAATACCAGCGTCTATGAGGGCTTTTCCAACACTTACATCCAGGCGTGGATGCGCGAAACACCGGTCGTTACGCTTCATTGTGATCCGGACGGGATCATTGAAAATCATAAATTAGGATTTCATTCAAGATCTTTTGATCAACTTGTTACAGATGTTCGATATCTTATTGAAAACGAGAGCATACGGCAGGAAATGGGCAACAATGCACGCGTGTATGCATTGGAAAACCACAGCATCGAAAAGTCTGCTGAAGCCATGAACGACTTATTGACGAAACTGATAGAGTAGAGTTGTTGGCATGGAACCTCAGCAAATCATAGCGCTATTATATTTAAGTATATTAATAATTCTATCCGTTAAGAACCCTCGTTGGGCATTGTTATTCTTTTTTTCGACTAAGTTCGCTGTTGACATCTTTTGGAATTATCCGGTTGTTGATGGACTCAATATCCTGAAAATTACAGGGGCATTGTTTCCCCTATTCTGCGGCTTATATATTCTCATCAAACGCCCAACCGTCATCCAACATCCTTTTTTTAAACCGTTGATCGTTTTATTCGCTTTAAATTGTGTTGCTACGTCATGGGGATTCTTAAACAGTCATTTCATGTTCTTGCCTCAGCCTCATTCGCCCTTAACATTCAAACACATTATAGACTGGAATTTGCGGTTTCTAAATCTAGCCTCCGCAGTATTGGTTGTTCCATTTATTTTAAATGAATCTAAAGACAAGGTCATCTTTTTACGCGCCTTCCTGGTTTCAACCATAATTCCATGTTTTATTAGCTGGTATCAACTCAGTTCCACTTCTCTTCGCCATATGTTCGCCAGCGTGTCGGAGCCCTATTCAGTTTCGTTATTTCAACGACTAAATGCCACCTACCATGACCCTGGAACGCTGGCCATTGTCATGTTTACAGCTGTTGTCATATCCGCTCTTCTACTCTTTATCGAAAAATCTAATACACTGAAAGCCTTGTACCTTCTATACGCAATATTATGTTCTATCATATTGTATTTTACTTTTAGCCGAACTTTGTGGATATGCGTCACTTCATTTCTTATGTTATTTTTTCTCAACCAAAAAAAATATAAACTTTTTTTCGTCACAAC
>JAEUSJ010000305.1 GCA_016788215.1 bacterium
GAGCGGCCAGAGATCGTTTGGTACATTGATTCGGTGGTTGTTATGATTTCAGCGATCTGAGCAAACGGCCACGGCGCATAACATGCGGCTTACACGTGCCGCTTCGCGAGCGCATTATTTTGTTCCCACGGCTACGCATTGTGGCACGTCATTCGTCAGTAGCACGCGCACAGTACTTTTTGGCTTCGCTCTGCGTCCCGATCGTCTTTGATCGTGTTTCTGTTTGCACTCGGCTCGGTGAGATATTTTCCTTTGTAAGTTAATTTCAATTGTTTTAACTTTATGACGTGTTAGGGGCTTTCTCGTAGTCGTTCTTATCCATATTGTTTATGATGAACGAATTTGAAATATGTAGTTTGTTGTCTCGCCGAGTGCCGGTGATTTTATTCACACGATTTAGGGACGCAGAGCTATGAAGTTTCTTTGACACTTTTAGTTATTAATTAACACAATTATCTGTGTGCGCGTGCTACTGCGTGTAGCCGCGCCGCGTTATGCGACAGCCCGACAATTAAATATCTTATGAGCCCATATCAACTGATACCGTTATTCATATTTGCAATGATTTGTGCAGGATTTTACCGTGCCGTAAGACTGTTCGTGAATGGAGAGAAGGTAAAGGGTGTCTTATTGTTTGTTGTTACGCTTCTATTCATAATTTTTATAGGAATCTTTGGGTATAATACTGGCCATAAAGCTTATTAATCGGGCCGTCGCATAACATGCGGCTTCCCCGTTCGCTTCGTGAGCGCTTTTTTGGAATCCCCACAGGCTACGCTTTTGTGGCGCTCACTTCGCCGATAGCTCGCGCACCGTTTGATTGGGCTTCGCTCTGACAGCCGATGAGATTTGATTTTGATTTCGTTTCTCGACGCGAGGCGATGGTTCGATTTGAAAAGTTTTGATATTTGAATTCAGTTTTGTTCTTTGATTTCTTAATAATCTAAAAACTTCTTTGCCTCGCGCCGAGACGATGATCTATTTGAGTTTCGTTTCGGCTGTCAGAGCTTAGAAGATATTTGGTAGTTTACGTTTTTAATTAACCGATTTATTTGTGTGCGCGAGCTACCGCGGGTAGCCGCCGAGCGTTATCCGACATGCCCGTAAAATAGTAAAGAGAGTTTATGACGACAAATATGTTTTTTCGCATCATTCGCCTATTTGATTACATATTTGCCATTTTGATGGCGGTCGTGGCGGTCGTATTTTTTAAAGGGTGCATAGATGAATATCACACTGATAAATTCATAGCAGTTACATTGTTCATGATGTTGATTCTTCCCGGATTAGGTTTAACCATTTATTTTCTTCTTTTTTCCGCACGAAATATGTTTAACGAAGAGATCAAAAAAAAGGTTTGGAGGTATCAAACACTTGGCAACCTTATACTAATATTCATTATGACTGCAGTTTTACTTGGTTTTTTTAATGACTTAGAATCTATGTTGAAGTATAATAGTGCTCTTTTAGTTTTTTCCTATATTGTTTTAATAGGTGCGGTTGATATCTATTTGATTACCACGACCGCCATAGTTTACTTCAAGTATATTTCCAATGACGGGCACGTCGGATAACATGCGGCTTACACGTGCCGCTTCGCGACGCCTTTTATTTGACGATAGAGAGATTGTGGGCGTCGCTCGCCAGTAGCTCGCTCACGGTTTGAGTTTGTTCTTAATTAACTTTAATTTCCTCGCGTGCGAGCTACTGCGTGTAGCCGCGCCGCGTTATACGATATCCGCCTTGGAAACCAAACAGTAAGGATTATGAATAAAGACTATTCGCCTTTTATTTCGAAAATGGATAATCAACAGCTTAATGTCTACCTAACCGATTATCTCAAGTATGAGACAGATGCCGTGGAATGTGCTTTCAAAGAGTTTGAGCGTCGCGGCCTCCCGCTTGATCTGGAGCAGGTAAAACGCATTCGCTCTGAAATGAATTTGAGGGAAACTCGTAAGACAGAACAATTAGCAGCCTCAAATTTTTTTGCAAAGAACATTGTCTCAGATCAATCTGCACCACAACTTTATTCCGAAAGAGCATTATTCATGTTTTCTACCTTATTAGCTCCATTATTCGGTTCTGTTCTGATCTATTTGAACCTCAAGTCTCTTGGAAAGCGTGAAGGATCCTTTTTTGTTGTAAACTTTGGATTCATTTATTTAGCCATTGTGATACTACTTAACGAATATTCACCAATTAGACTGCCGGTCTATTTGATCAATGCGTTTGGAGCAATCATTTTACAGTATTGGTTTTGGAATAAATACATCGGCCGCGACTTCAAATATCGAACACGACCGATTTGGTATCCTTTGGTTGTAGGCATCTGTCTCTTTGGATTCTTCATATTTTATACATCTTTCTTTGTTGAATAGAGTCCAAGGCGGACAATCGTATAACATGCGGCTTACACGTTCGCTTCCGCGCCAGCGGAAAAGTTTGAGATACAGTTTGAGTTACACGCGAACGCT
>JAEUSJ010000306.1:0-1594 GCA_016788215.1 bacterium
TGAAAGAGAATTTTGGGCTCAATGACCCGCTGCCGATACAGTATGGAAAATGGTTAGGCATTCTACCGCCGTTTCAAGGCGTATTGGAAGGAGAATTCGGTATCTCTTTCAGCAAACAACGGCCCGTATTTGAGATCATCTCCGAAGCGCTTGTCAACACTTTGATACTAACCACGTCGGCGCTAATTCTTGATTTGTTGATCGGTATTTCACTCGGTATTCTTTCTGCGCTTCGACGCGGAGATAAAGTGGATCATGCAGTTACGCTGGGCAGTTTATTCTTCTATTCCATGCCGCATTTCTGGCTGGCATTGATGCTGATCCTGATTTTTTCATTGGCTCTGGGATGGCTGCCCGCCTCTCAAATGCATTCCGTGAATGCTGAGCAATTATCTACTTTAGCCTATTTCTGGGATTTCGTGAAGCACATGATCATGCCGGTCTGCGTTCTCGGGATTGCTTCCGCCGCGTCAACGGTGCGGTATACGCGCAGCAGTATGCTGGAAGTAATTCGGCAGGATTACATCCGCACAGCGCGTGCAAAGGGTTTGAGCGAACGAAGCGTCATCTGGAAACACGCGCTTCGTAACGCGATGTTACCATTGATAACGATCATCGGGCTGTCATTTCCATTTCTGCTCAGCGGCGCGGTAATCACGGAAGTTATTTTTGCCTGGCCCGGTATGGGGCGCGTCACCATCGACGCTATTTTTTCGAGAGATTATCCGCTGATCATTGCCAATACTTTTGTAGCAGGAACTATGGTGATCGGGGGAAATTTACTTGCTGACGTTTTGTATGCGGTAGCCGATCCTCGCGTCAGGTTAAAATAGCATGGAACTTTATGCTTTAGGACGCGTTGTTGTAATCAAAAAGAGAGGGGCATGTACTTGACTTTGTTGGCCGTTTTCTGTAAAATGAAACGGTGTAATTGAAAGGCGATTTATGAAAAACCTCGGTTTCTTTTTTGTTATGATCCTGTCGGTATCTTTGTCGGCACAGGCTCAATTCAGAACTCAAACGGTGAATCGTGTGGATGTAAAAAGCGGCATTACGACCCCCATGCCCGGAACGCTCGCTGAATTTTTAAGTCCTGAGAGATTCTATATGAATCAAAGTTACGGTTTGACCTATTATACGGGAGGGAGTCAAAGCGGATCGATTGGTATGTACACGAATTCACTCAATTTCAGATTGTCCAACCCCTTATTTTTGCGCGTGGATCTCGGCGTCATGCATCAGCCGTTCGGAGGACCGAAAGGCGTCAACGAACAAAATGCTCAGTTTCTTCACGGGGCTGAATTGATCTACAAGCCGAATAAAAGTTTTCAAATGCAGGTGGGATACAGCACGACGCCTTATTATAACAACGGATATGGTTTTTATCAAAGTCCTTTCGGGAACAGCGGCATGTATGACGCTTCGGCCTTTTCTCGGAAACCATGATTATTTCAATGTGATATAAGAAGTGATCGACTGACCTAACCCCGCGATGACGGGGTTATTTTTTTAAAGGAGAATTTAAGTCATGTTAAGAAAAATAAGGCCGGGTGAAGAAAATTTATCCGATCCTACATCGTCCGCTAATGCAGAA
>JAEUSJ010000306.1:1663-2430 GCA_016788215.1 bacterium
ATCGGAGGCCTCGGGTTAATTGTGATCGCGCTTGTGATCTCGCTTATTATACGGCTGAATAGTTCGCCCGGCGGATCGGACGGGCATGATGGGCAGCAAACGGAGGTGACGTCGACGGATGAAGCGGGCAATCAGGTGGAACAAAACGTCCAGGTCAAAAGCAAAACGGTTCGTGTGGAAATTTTGAACGGGGCAGGCGTTCCTAAATTGGCATCCAGAGCGGCGGATTATCTGCGCGCAAAAGGATTCGATGTAGTCAAGACGGATAATGCGCCGCACGGAAATTTCAAAAAATCCGTCGTCCAAGACCGGATCGGTGACATTGAGAAAGCGCGAGCCATCGCAAGTTCTCTCGGTATAGGAGAAGCCGGTGTCTTACAGCAAAAAAATCCGCAGTTGTATCTCGACGTCACGGTTATACTGGGTCAGGATTATAAAACGCTCAAATTCATGACTTCCGGAAAACAGCCCTGATGCAGGTTCGATCGACGGATAACTACAAAAATATTTTTCGTTACGAATTTGATGACGGCCTCGTGCTGCTGACAAAGCCCGTCACAGACCTGCCTATTATTTCTTTTCGCGGATGTATCCGCGGCGGATCGCTTTTTGAATCGGACACTCAGAGCGGCTTAACAAAAATGTTGTGTCTTTTGTTAAAAGCCGGTACCGCTTCCCGAACTGCGGTTGCCATCGCGGACGAACTTGATTTCATGGGAACGTCTCTCCAATTTAGCCCACATTACGACGCCGTTAATTTTTCATTG
>JAEUSJ010000307.1 GCA_016788215.1 bacterium
TCGACCATATTCTTTATTCGTTCGTATTCACGATCTGAAACGGGTTCGTTTTGAAGATGTTCAATTTCCCGCATCACGGCCAGTTCCACTTCGTCGATCGTATGACCGGATTGGACCTGCGCCATGATCTGAAAAAGACCGGGGTCTTGGGAGCCTTCGTTGGATGCCGATGCAAACGTGGCGATCTGTTGCTTGTAAACCAGCGCCTGATAAAGTCTTGAACTCTGCCCTGCAGACAATATATGGCTCAGAAAAACCAGTGGAATGTAATCATTATCGTCAATTGCAACGGCCCGATAAGCGATCAAAAGCGAGGAGAGTTCTGCTTCCATTTGTATTCTTTTTCTGCGTTCCGTTTGCTGCGGCGGTTCATCAGCTGTTTTCAAATCGGCCGGACTTCCTTTGGGAATTCCGCCGAAATACAATTCCGCCGCTTGCACCGCGCGATCGCGCGCGACGTCGCCGGATAGTACGATCACGGTATTTTTAGGAACGTACCATTTCTTATAATACGCCATCATATCCTGACGGCTCATCACATTCAGATCGTCCCAACTGCCGATCACGGTGTTCTTATACGGGTGGCGTTCGTAAGCAAGTCCGCACATCGTCTCATACATTTTTCCAAACGGAGAGTCTTCATACCGCAGGCGTTTTTCTTCTTTGATAACTTCTTTTTCGGGCAAAACATGTTCTTCCGGAAGCGCAAGATGCATGAAGCGGTCCGCCTCCATATCCATTACCGTTTCAAAATGCGCGGAAGGAATATTGGAATAATAGGCAGTAAAATCATGCGACGTAAATGCGTTTTTAGTTCCGCCGATGCGCTGTATGAGCCAACTGTTCTCCCGCGGCCCGAACCGCTGCGTTCCCATAGAATAACAATGTTCCAGATAATGGGAAATGCCCGTAATACCCGGACTTTCATTCCTACCTCCCACGCGCAGCCAAATCATGACCGTACAAATAGGCAGTTTGTGGTTTTCATTTAGAAGCAGCGTTAACCCGTTATCCAAATCTTTTCTGTAGATTTCTATTTTTGGTAGCTTCATTCGTTTTCATTTATTCTGAATAATATTTTTTTACTGTGCCAAGTTACTTATTTCGGCAAGGAGATTCAATATCAATTGTTGATTATATACATGAGATTGGATATGTTGTTTTTGTCGTTGTAATATAAAATCAAATCTAAAACACGGAGACCTGACATGTTCACACACCTAAAACATTTATTTATTGTTTTCTTGGCCCTGACAACCGCCGGCAATCTGACGGCGCAAACCAAACGCACGCTCACTGCGGAAGACCTGTGGAATATGAAACGCGTGTCGTCGCTCACCGTTTCCCCCGACGGTAAATTCGGCTGTTTTGTTGTCTCGGAATATAACGTTAAGGACAACAAAGGAAATTCCGATCTCTGGCTGATCGATTTGAGCATTAACAAACTTAAACGACTGACCACAAACGTCGGTTCCGATAATTCCCCCGCCTGGCATCCCAACAGCCGTACGATCGCATTTATTTCCAAACGTGAAGGCGACTATGCGCAGTTATATCAAATCGACATTGACGGCGGCGAAGCCGCATTGATCACGGACATGCCCATGGGCATTTCGAATCCGAAATACTTTGCCGATGGAAAACGCATTGCGTTTTCGTCTTTGATTATGCCGGAGTTTGAGAATGACTTTGAGGGAATGAAAAAAGCGCTCAAGGAAAAAAAGGACAATAAGATGACTGCGAAGGCCACGGAAAACCGATTTTACCGTTACTGGGATAATTGGCTGACCGACGGATATGTCATACATATCTACGCTTATACCTTCGATACTAAAGAGCGTGTCGATCTGACGAAAGGATCGAAACGCATTCTCGCAATCAGTCTCGGCGGGCTTGACGCAAATTATGATTTATCTCCCGACGGCAAGTGGATGGTTCTGACCGCCAACACAACCCCGCCTCCTTATACCAAAATGAATCAGGATGTGTACCTCGCGCCGCTTTCCTCCAATGACGAATGGATCAATCTAACCAAAGATAATGAAGAAGGTGATAACGATCCCTTCTTCTCTAAAGACGGAAAATATATCTATTACACGCGGCAAACCGATCCGGATTATTCCGCGGAAAACGAACGCCTGGTGCGATACACTATCGCAACGAAGGAACAAAAAGTTCTAACCGATACGTCCCTTTCCTATTATAACTACAACGAATCGAATCCGGGCAAGACCATGTTTATGCTCGCGAGCGACAAGGCGCGCACATCGTGTTCTATGCTCGATTTGGCGTCAAATAAAATTCAAAAGCTATTTACCGAAAGTGTTGTCAATTCGCTAAATGTTTCCGGCAACAGGCTTGTGTTTATCAAAACGAATATGTCTCAGCCTGCGGAAATTTTCGATTTTGACCTAAAGACAAA
>JAEUSJ010000308.1 GCA_016788215.1 bacterium
AAGGGTGTTTTTTCTTTAATTCGTCAACTCGGCTTTCGATATAACGCCCCATATTCGCCGCATTTTCTATCAAAAGTTCTTCTTCATATATTTCAAGACACGCTAATGCGGCTGCGCAAGCCACCGCATGCGCGGAGTAGGTCAGGCCGAGCGGCAATGGTTTATCATCAAAATGTTTGGCAATTTCTTCCTTAACCATAATTCCGCCCAGCGGGATATAACCGCAGGTAAGTCCTTTTGCCATGCACATGATGTCGGGTTCGATTCCGTGATGCTCGATTGCAAACATTTTCCCCGTTCTGCCGAATCCGCTCATCACTTCATCGTCAATCCACAAAATGCCGTATCGATCGCAGATTGCTTTCAATTTTTTAATATAGCCCGGAGGATATTTGATACAACCGGAGGAACCTGACTCGCCTTCGAATAACAGCGCAGCGACGTTTTGCGGACCCTCGTACTTAATCACGCGTTCAACATGAGCGGCGGCGCGATCGGAACATTCCTCAAGCGTTTTACTTCCCCAGGGACA
The DNA here is from genome assembly GCA_016788215.1 of bacterium. Taxonomy (GTDB): domain Bacteria; phylum CLD3; class CLD3; order SB21; family SB21; genus SB21. Next base: position 533 of record JAEUSJ010000308.1, read on the forward strand.
GCGGTAAAAGTAAGGGTTTTCCACATGAACAAAATTCGGCGCTGCCTGACTGTCCACCGCCAAACGCCGCGGGTCTCCGCCTGCGGAGAAAGCGCCATAACTTGCTCCATGAAATGATTGATATTGCGTAATGATTTTATGACGGCCGGTGTAAATTCGAGCTAATTTAACCGCGTTTTCAACTGCCTCGGCGCCGCCCAACGTAAAAAAAGTTTTGTTGAGATTACCCGGACTAATGTCGGCTAATTTTTTTCCCAGGTCGCCGCGGACTTTTGTGATCATGCCCGGATAAACATAACTCACTTCATTCATCTGTTTCGTCACCGCTTCAGTTACTTTCGGATGTCCATGGCCGATGTTGACATTCATCAATTGCGAAGAAAAATCAAGATAACGTTTCCCTCCGCGCGCGTAGAGATAAACGCCTTTTGCTTTTTCAATATTAATAGGATTCAATCCGCTCTGTTTCGACCATGAAAAAAGCGTGTGCTTCAAATTATTCTGCAGTATTTGCTGTGGATCTATCATAGTATAAATTTTTAATGAAAAATTGATGAATAATGAAAATATAATGACAGACTAGTTAAACCAAAAATTGTAAACCGTCAATCTGCAACCTTGCAATGTTTTAACTCATCCAATTGGTTCTTGCTTCCGGATTCCACTTGGTCGAGGTCTTTTTCAATTTAGTCCAAAATTCAATGGAACTTTTTCCGGTGATATCGCACGTGCCGAATTTTGACTCATTCCATCCGCCGAAGGAAAACGGTTCGCGCGGAACCGGAACGCCGATATTGACGCCGATCATCCCTGCGCTGGCTTTTTCCATGACAACGCGCGCCAATGCGCCGCTTTGCGTAAACACGGCAGCCGCATTTCCGTAGTTGGAACTATTTTCAATTTCCAGTGCTTCATCTAAGTTCTTGGAACGAATAATCGCCAATACGGGGCCGAACACTTCTTCTTTGGCGATGGCCATATCGGGTGTGACAAAATCAATAACGGTTGGCCCGACATAAAACCCATTTTCACAGCCTGCTACTTTAGCATTTCGACCGTCCACTAATATTTTTGCGCCCGCCTTTTCAGCCTCTGTAATATAGCGCTCAATTTTTTCTTTGGCTTGTTTAGTTATAACTGAACCCAGGTTTTTCCCGGGAATAATTTTTTTCGCTTCTTCGCAAATTTTTGCGACGATCGGATCGATCGGCCCGACGCCGACCATGGCCGACGCCGCCATGCACCGTTGTCCGGCGCAACCCGACATGGAAGCCGCAACATTTGAAGCGGTCATGTCAGCATGCGCATCCGGAAAAACGATGAGGTGGTTTTTTGCGCCGCCCAATGCAACGCAGCGCTTGAGACTGGAACACGAACGCTTGTAGACGATTTTTGCAACCGCAGTTGAGCCGACAAATGATACCGCTTCGATTCCGGGATGATCGCATATCGCCTCGACGATTTCCCGATCGCCGTTAACGACATTGAAAACGCCGTCCGGTAATCCCGCGTCCTTCAGCATTTCGGCGATGCGATTGGAACTGATGGGAACTTGTTCGGAAGGCTTTAGAATGAAACAGTTGCCCAGTACTATTGCATTAGGTAAGGTCCAGTGCGGAACCATGTGTGGAAAATTAAACGGTACGATTGAAGCGACAACGCCCAGCGGTTTATGATCAACGCGGCATTCCACACCGGCGCTGACCTCCATGACTTCACCTGCGACCAACTGCGGCATAGAACAGGCAAATTCCGTCAACTCAATGCTCTTGGCAACTTCCGCAATGGATTCGTCCATGGTTTTGCCGTTTTCCTCATGTACGATGACGGCAAGTTCGTTCAGATGTTTTTCCATTAAGGTTTTGTAGCGATAA
>JAEUSJ010000309.1 GCA_016788215.1 bacterium
CAATCATACTCGTCTTGCTCAGCGCATGCAGCGAGAGAAAACCAGAAAATATTAAACAAACAAAGGAGACTGAAAACATGGAAAAGCAAGATAAACAACAAATCGAACGACTTTTGGCCGAATATAAGAATTCTCTCAACACCTCGGATGCCTCAAAAGCACAAAGCTTGTATGCGAAAGATGGCGTTTTTATGCCCGCAGGAGCGACTTCGGCAATTGGCTCTGAAGACATTCTCAAATCTTACAAATTCATCTTCTCGCAAATTCAACTGAATATTGAATTCTATATCGATGAAATTGTGATCAACGGAGACTTGGCTTTTGCGACGACAAGCTCCAAGGGGACAACCCTGATTCATGCGAATGGTCAGACCGTGCCGGAAGAGAACCGGGAGTTATTTGTATTCGAGAAGATCGACGGCGCGTGGAAAATCGCTCGCTATATGTTCAATAAAACGAAATAAAGGAAAAACAAAAATGAAAAATGCAATCATCGTCTTGATGTTGGTTTTTTGCCGCCAATATCGCTTTTGCGCAAAAGCCGCTTGAATCTTACGTTCCCGTGCTGAAAAGTACCTTGAAAAAGTCCATTCAAGTGGACCCCCAAAAAGGCTATGCAATACAGAAAATGAAACCGGGTATCTATGTACTGACTGATGGCGTCTGGCAGTCGGTTGTAGTCGTGACCAACAAGGGGGTGGTATTGGTGGATGCCCCTGAATCCCTGGGTCCGAATATCCAAAAGGCTGTCGCCGAAGTGACCAATCAACCAATTGTAACATTGATTTATACACATACGCATATCGACCATATCGGAGGGTCTGGACATTTGAAAAACATTCCTAACCTTGAAATCATCGCACTTGAAGGAGTTGCGAATTTTCTCAGGGAAAAAAATGATCCCAAACGGTTGCTGCCTACCAAAACTTTTACAGGCGCATATGTGCTGAGTAAGGGCGATAAGCAAATTGATTTGTCCAATCCGTTTAACTTTCACTCCGACGAGGGCGACTTATTTGTTTCTATCGCCAAGGACAAGTTTCTTATGGTGATTGATGTATTGACTCCCGGATATGTGCCTTTCAAAGACCTGGATCTAAGCAGCAACATACATGAGTATTTAAAGGTTTTTGATCAAATATTGGCCTATGATTTTGATGTATTTGTTGGCGGGCATTTAACATCTATTGGCGACCGAAATGATGTATTGGAGAGCAAGGAATATGTTATGGATGTTTACGAAACCGTAAAACGGGTTCATGCCAAAACCAATCTAATGGAAGTAATGTCGGGAACAGCTTCCAAAATCGGTTGGGATAACAAGTTTCTTTTGTTCAAGGTTTTTCTCGACAAGGTGATTGACGAGAGCGCCGTAGAAATAGAATCCCGTTGGATTGGTCGCCTAGCAGGGGTAGATGTATGGGGAAGGAGCCATGCGTCTACGATGCTAAATTATGTAAGATGGGACGACTAAACAGGGTTAAAAGGTCACTATCGGCTATCGACAATATTGTATAAAAGCGATGGGGTGGAAGTCTGAATTAAGGATTTCAAGCAATTTAGTAACTTTGTAGCGGCTTGAAGCATAGAGCTTTTAGGCCGCAACTGCTTTTTTACGAGATCGTTATACCATTTATTTCGTATTACGTACAGCTAAAACGAGAAATAAATCATAGAACGCACATAAGAAAGTTTCAACCGGACGCTAAACACGCCGGCTGAGGTCTTCAGGGTAACGTTCATATTAATGCCGGCTTCTGCGCCATTGCGGTTACACGCAGACCGTTACATTCAATCACGTAATCGTCCCATCATCAGAGTTCCAACCAGCCCGATCCCGAACATCGCCGCCCACAAAACCTGTGCATTAAAATGTTCGTATAACTGCAAGCCCAGCCAGGGTCCGACAACGAATGCCAGACCGAACATCATTTGGTATAATCCCATATATTCCCCGCGGCGCGAGGCCGGCGCGATATGGCCCATGTAGGCCGCGGCGGTCGGAAGAACGATCATTTCGCCAAACGTCCAGATGACAACAGTAACCGCTACGGCCGGCATCCCGTTCGCAAACGCCATGGCGCCAAATCCCGCGGCGATCAGGAAAGTTCCCAAAGTCAGCGCGCGCCGATACGGCCAATGCGCCATTGCCAGATTCATCGCTACCTCGATCAGGATGATCAGGCCGGTATTGATTGTAAAAAGTATCCCGTAGGCCGATTCCGGCAATAAAAGATCATTGACCAAAAACAAAGACATGGAAGACGCGTGCTGAAAAAATACAATAACGACCGGAAGCATCGCCGCAAGAAAAAAAAGCAGTTTCAGATCTTTAAAGGGACTGAGTCTTGGCGGTGGTGGCCCGTTTAAATCTGTTTTATCCGAAGTGTCT
>JAEUSJ010000030.1 GCA_016788215.1 bacterium
TTATGAAAGCAATCACCTACACTCAATACGGATCACCCGACGTGATTCAATTTAAAGACGTAGAAAAACCCGTCGTCAAAGACGATGGAGTACTGGTAAAAATTTATGCGGCCTCGCTGAATGCGTACGACTGGCATTTCCTGACCGCGGACATATTCCTCGTTCGCCTCATGGGGGTGGGATTGTTCAAACCAAAGAACCCGCGGCTCGGCGCGGACTTCTCGGGACGTGTGGAAGCGGTGGGGAAGAACGTAACACAGTTCAAGCCGGGCGACGAAGTGTTCGGGGACGCCGCGTCGTTTGGGAATGGCGCTTTTGCGGAATATATAGTTCTGCCGGAAAAAGCAATGGCGCTGAAACCGGCGAAACTGTCATTTGACGAAGCCGCGGCCGTGCCGATGGCGGCGCTCACCGCTCTGCAGGGTCTGCGCGATGAAGGGAAGATCCAGGCGGGACAAAAAGTTTTAATCCAGGGCGCATCCGGCGGAGTGGGAACGTATGCCGTGCAGATCGCGAAATGGTATGGCGCGGAAGTGACTGCGGTGTGCAGTACGAGGAATCTGGAGCAGGCGCGCACGCTTGGAGCCGACCATGTTATCGATTACACGAAAGAAAATTTCACCCAAAGCGGAAAATTGTATGACCTGATCTTTGCGGCAAACGGATATCATCCGCTTTCTGCTTATAAGCGCGCGCTGACGCCGAAGGGCATTTATATCATGGCGGGAGGAACGGCCGCTCAGATATTCTCGGCTATGCTGATGGGACCTTTGATGTCAAATAAAGGCGGCAAGAAAATGGGCGGCGTATCGGCGAAAATAAATCAAAAAGATTTGCTCATTCTCAAAGAGCTTCTGGAGGCGGGCAAAGTGGTGCCGGTTATCGATAAACGCTATTCCTTGAGCGACACGGCAGATGCGCTGCGGTATCTTGGAACAGGGCATGCGCGGGGAAAGGTGGTGATTACAATGGGGCCCTGATGGAAATGCTAATCCCCCTAACCCTCCCTCGACAATGCTCGGGACAGGCTCTTTAATAAGGGGGAATGAAAACACAACCCAATGAATCCCCATTTGGTAAGGGGGAATGGAAACACAACCCCCTTAATCCCCCTTTGGTAAGGGGGAATGAATACAAACCGCCACTAAATATTACTTGTCTTTATGTGTGGTCGTATTTAAATTCCAATAACCAGTTCACATAGCCTAATATTGTCTATGACTCTCAAAAGATTGTTTTTTCAGTGCGGCATCATTTGCGCATCGAGTTTACTTAGCGGAATGACGTTCAATCATTTCCAAAACAAAGGATTGAATGTGATCCGAAAACCTGCTGCAAAATCGTCCTATCAACGGATGGAGACGCAGGATCCGAAAAAGAGTAAACAACTTTCCATCGACGAGGCGTACACTTTATTCAAGACCAAAGCCGCCATATTTATCGATGCGCGCCAGGAAGTTCTGTATAAAATGTCGCATATTAAAGACGCAGAGTGGATATACCATCTGACCGCGAAAGAAAACCCAAGACTGAAGGATTATAATAAAGATCAACTGCTGATCATCTACTGCGGCGGGCCGAAATGCGAACAGGCCGAGCATTTGGTGAATGAATTGGAGGAAATGGGTTTCACCGGCGTATTCCTCTTTTCGGGGGGTATGGATGAATGGCGAGCGGCCGGTTATCCTATAGTAGAACGCAACAAAAAAGAATAGCGCGTATATTTTAAGAATGCGGGTTAACGGTATAAGCTCAGGTGCTTCGTCTGAGCTTTTTTCTTGTCTATTGTTTTTGGAAATCTTACTTTAACTTCCATGATAAAAAGAATCTCTATTCAATCGGCGATTGTGTTATTTGGAAGCCTCATAACCGGTCTGGCATTTAACAGCTTCAACCCGGGCGGCATTGCATTGCTGGCAGTCGGCCATTCCACGTCAGCTGCTGCATCGGGCAATACGCCGACTTCTGATGAAATTTTAAGCAAACCGGGCCGAACGCTTTCGCTGGCAGAGACGCATGTTCTGTTTGAGAATAAAGCGGCGGTATTTATCGATGCCAGACCCCCTTCATTTTATCAAGCGGAACATATACAGAACGCCATTTCAGTTTATTATAAAACGGCGGGATTGAATCCTGCGCTGGACAGGCTCAAAAAAACTGATCCTTACGTCGTGTATTGTAAAGGACCGAACTGTAATCAGGCACAGTTACTCGCCGAGACTATGCACAAAGCAGGATTCACAAAAATATTTTTGTTTCCCGGCGGTATGCAGGAATGGCGTCTCGTACAGTATCCAATGGACCGCACACCCTGAGAGGTAACTCATGTTGGAAAAAATGAAATTACTATTACCGGCTTATAGCGGCGTCGTTTCCCTCATCGCGCGGGTTATCCTGGGCATAATTTTTGTTTATGCGAGTATTGAAAAAATAACTTACCCTGAGCCGTTCGCTCAGAATATTATCGCTTATGAGATACTTCCGCAGCCGCTGGTCAACATCGCCGCGATATGGATGCCGTGGCTGGAAATGTTCTGCGGCCTTCTGCTGATAGCGGGAATCTGGGTTCGCGCCAGCGCCGCGATACTCAGTATGTTATTGACGCTGTTCATTATCGCCATTGCTTCCGCTTTAATACGAGGATTGGATATCAGTTGCGGCTGCTTTGAAGTCGGAGACAGCGAAGCGATGATCGGATGGCGAAGAGTGATCGAAGATGCCGGCATGATGCTTCTATCCCTGTGGCTGATGAAATTTCCAAGGTCGCACTGGGCTCTCGAAAAGTAAACTAAAACTGGATAAACCGGTGAAGGCTACGCTACAGTAGCCTTTTTCATTTTAAAGGATATATGAATTTAGAACACGATTACGCGGTAACGCGCTCGTACGCCAAGATTAATATCGGCCTGAAGATCGGAGAACAAAGAGCCGACGGATACCATGATATTGAAACAATTTTTAAAGTTATCAGCCTGGCCGATACGATCACTTTCGAAAAAAATTTACTGAACAAAACCCGCCTGTTTTCCAAACAAACGACCATTCCTCTCGATGATACCAATATCTGCGCCAAAGCAGTCAGATTATTGGAGGAGGAAACCGGAGAGAAGTTGGGCGTGGATATTCACCTCGAAAAATCCATTCCCATCGGCGCCGGATTGGGAGGCGGAAGCAGTAACGGCGCATGCGTATTGATGCAGATCAACCAATTGTATAAACTGAACCTCAGCGATGCTAAACTGATGGAACTGGCAGCCGCGTTGGGTTCCGATGTGCCTTTTTTTGTGGGATTTTTACTTCGGAAAGGCAATACGGCCTTAGGCAAAGGACGGGGTGAAATGCTGGAGTTTTTTCAGTGGGATTTGACGGAAAAAGTTCTCCTGATTTATCCGAATATTGAAATTTCAACGGCCTGGGCGTACCAGAATTTTCGAGCGGTTTTGGACTCGCAAAACACTGAAAATTCAAGTTTAAACTTGACAAATAAGGCAAAATCTATTATGTTTAGCGCACCTTTGGAAAAAAAGGCGTTTTTAGGCAATAATTTCGAGCCATTAGTCTTCGCAAAGCATAGTAAAATAAGGCTTCTACAGGAAATGCTTGAAAAAGAAAACGCCGTTTTTGCGAGGATGTCCGGAAGCGGTTCGGCCGTGTTCGGACTGTTCGATAAGGCCCGAAATCTTGAAAAATTGGTTTCTGACATTTCCGGAGATTTTGTTACAGTTTGTGCATTTGTCTGATTTGTTCTTTTAAATTTTGCAACTACTCAGTGGTCAGCCCTGATTGCCGATCGTGTCATTCTGCAAGAATCTTTTTGAATCACAGGCCGCACTTTCAAAGAAAAGAGATTCTTACGGAATGACAACTTCGTTTTCAGATGTTGATATCATGAGTGGAAAAGAATCAGGACTGCTGAGTAGTTGGAATGTTTTATTGGGGTGTAGCCAAGTGGTAAGGCAGAGGGTTTTGGTCCCTCCATCCGAGGTTCGAGTCCTTGCACCCCAACTGGTTTTTGTTTTATGAATTTATTCTGATTGAGAACTGCTTGCAATGGTTGATGTAAATGAAATAATGCTGGTATCCGGCCGCGCGAATCTTTCCTTTTCTGAAAAAGTTGCCAAGAGGTTAAACATAAATTTAGGAAAAGTGGAGGTCACAAATTTTAGTGACGGCGAGATATTTGCAAAATACGATGAGAACGTTCGCGGAAAGGATCTTTATATCGTTCAACCGACGATACCGCCGGCCGACAATCTGATGGAGCTCTTGATCCTGATCGATGCGGCAAAACGTTCTTCGGCGTATCGCATCACCGCGGTCATTCCGTATTTCGGGTATGCGCGACAGGACCGCAAAGACCAGCCCCGCGTTCCGATCACGGCTAAGTTGGCGGCCAATTTACTGACCACGGCCGGTGTAGACCGGATTCTTACGATGGACCTCCATTCCTCTCAGATTCAGGGGTTTTTTGATATTCCGATGGACCATTTATATTCATCCGCCGTGCTGACCGACTATTGGCGAAGTATCCTGAAGCCCGACTCCGTTATCGTTTCGCCGGATATGGGTGGAGTAAAACTGGCGCGCGCGTATGCCAAAAGGCTGGACGCCGATTTTGCCATTATTGATAAACGCCGTCCAAAGGCCAATGACGTGGAGATCATGAATATTATCGGCGACGTGGACGGCAGGGACGTTCTGATGATCGACGACATGATCGATACGGCAGGAACGCTCACGCAGGCTGCAGCGGCATTGAAGGCGCAGGGCGCGCGGGAAATCTATGCTGCGTGCACACATCCGATTCTCTCAGGCACCGCGATCCAAAAGATCATGGCGTCGCCGATCAAAAAGATCGTTGCCACCGACACGCTTCCGATGCGTAATCCGTGCGAGAAGATCGAAGTGGTTTCGGTCGCGCATATTTTTGCCGAAGCGATCGCGCGTATTCACAAAGCGGAATCGATCAGCGTATTGTTTAACTAAATTGTAATAACTAATTCACATGTCTCATAATTAATATCAGGGGATGATACCATGGCACAGATCGTTTTAAATGCGGAACGCAGAGACGCTGGCAAAAACAGCGCAACCGCCAGCCGCAGACAGGGGAAAGTACCCGGCGTATTTTACGGATTTGGACAAGAAAATATGACTATCCAATTTGACGCGTTGTCGTTGGTGAAGTTTCTTCAGTCTGAACACACGCTGGTGACGTTCACTTTGGATGGCAAAGAATACAAAGCACTTATTCGTGATTTTGACAAAGACCCGGTGACGGGGAAAGTCATTCACATCGACATCATGAGCGTCCGCATGGACCGCGCCATCGATGTGCGCGTACCGATCGAATTCGTCGGAACGCCGATCGGCGTGAAGACCAAAGGCGGAATTTTGCAGCATGATATGAACGAATTTCATATCAAATGTTTACCCGGCGATATCCCGCTGCATCTCGCGGTCAACGTGGAAAATATCGATATCGGAAAAGGTATCCACGTACGCGATTTGAAATACGACAAAATTACGATTTTGAATCCTCAGAGCGAATCCGTTTGTACTGTAGTAATTCCGAAGGCTCTTGAATCCGTACTTGCGGAAGCGACCGCCGAACCGACCGAACCCGAATTGATCGGCGCGAAGGGTAAAGAAGAGGGCGCTGAAGGAGAAGCCAAAGAGGGTGCTCCGAAAGCGGCTAAAGAACCCGCTCCGAAAGCAGCAGAGAAGGCCGAAAAGAAATAGTCATTCAAAGGCCAATTCAACCGCCCGGTTTGTTATTCCGTTGGTTTTCATTATTGACAGGATGGGCAGGAATTCTCCTGATAAGTCCCCGTCTACTGTCAGTACGGTGACGCCAAACGAGCGGCGGTTATCAGTTTATGAAATTACTTGTAGGTTTAGGTAATCCGGGATCACGTTACGAGCGCACGCGTCACAACGCCGGATTTATGGTCATTGATAAGTTGACAAACGCTCTCGGTATTTCCATGCGGGCGGGCAAAGGCGAATATTCCATAGGCGACGGGAATCACGCCGGAGAACGCGTATGGTTGATGAAACCGACTACGTATATGAATAACAGCGGAATGGCTGTTCGCGAGGTCGTTCAGTTTCATAAATTGGCTTTCCAGGATATACTGATAATCTGCGATGATGCGGCTTTACCGGTAGGCAAGATTCGATTGAGAAAAAGCGGAAGCGATGGCGGACAAAACGGACTGAAATCGGTTATTTTTCATCTGAATAGCGACCAGTTTCCAAGACTGCGCGTCGGCATTGCCAATGACATGATGCAGAAAATGGACCTGGCCGATTTTGTTCTTTCGAGATTTGACGCCGCGGAAATCGACACATTACATGAAATAATCGAACATGCCAAAAATGCGGCGCTGGATTTTATTCAATTCGGCGATATTGAAAGTTGCATGAACAAGTTTAACAGTTACAAGAACAATGACTAAGGATAAAACGTTCAATGATAAATGTACAATCATCATACTAACAGAAAGGATTCAACCAAAATGAATCTATCACTCAAACCGGGTTTCGGTGCGGTTAGTCGTTATTTGAAATTATTTGTGTCCGGCTTGTCTATCGTGGCTATGAACGCCGCATGGGTTGTAGCGCAGGAAGAAAAAAAGCACACGGGCGGCGGAGAAGCCAGCTTGAAATTACCCGACTTGTCCACAGTACCGTTTTTGGGAATGGACGGCCATTCCATTTTATTGTATGGCTTAGCCATTTGCTTTCTTGGCTTAATGTTCGGTTTGATGATGTACATGAATCTGAAAAATCTGCCCGTTCATAAAGCAATGCTGGAAGTTTCGGATCTCATTTATGAGACGTGCAAAACCTATCTCGTTACACAAGGTAAATTTATCCTGATCCTGTGGGCATTTATCGCGGTGATCATTTCAGCCTATTACGGCTGGTTGTCGCCCGTTCCGGACAAGCCCATCGGCCTTACGCTTATGATCATTCTGCTCTTCTCTCTGGTGGGTATCGCCGGCAGTTACGGCGTAGCGTGGTTTGGAATCCGCGTCAACACGTTTGCCAATTCCCGCACCGCATTCGCCAGCTTACGCGGCAAACCGCATGCGATCTATGCGATCCCTCTGCGCGCAGGAATGAGTATCGGTATGCTTCTCATCAGCGTGGAACTTTTGATCATGCTTTGCATTTTATTATTTATTCCGGGCGATTATGCCGGGCCGTGTTTTATCGGATTTGCGATCGGTGAATCCCTTGGCGCGGCAGCTCTGCGAATTGCCGGCGGTATTTTTACAAAGATCGCGGACATAGGCGCCGACCTCATGAAGATTGTATTTAAAATTAAAGAAGACGATGCGCGTAACCCCGGCGTGATCGCAGATTGTACCGGCGACAATGCCGGCGACTCGGTTGGACCCAGCGCGGACGGTTTTGAAACGTACGGTGTGACGGGCGTGGCTTTGATCACGTTTATTCTGCTTGCTATTTCCGACCCGATGGTGCAGGTGCAGCTGCTGGTTTGGATCTTCATCATGCGCGTCATGATGGTTATCGCCAGCGCAGGCGCCTATTTTGTAAATGAAGCTATCGCCAAAGCCCGTTACGCGGATTCAGATGATATGAATTTTGAAGCGCCGCTGACGACCTTGGTTTGGCTTACGTCGATCACGTCCGTTCTTTTGACCTACTTAGCGTCGTATCTTATTATTCCTGATCTCGGCGGCGATTCGACGCTGTGGTGGAAACTGTCCACGATCATCTCGTGCGGAACCTTAGCCGGCGCGATCATTCCTGAATTGGTAAAAGTTTTTACGTCGACGGAATCCACGCACGTGAAAGAAGTGGTGGCGTCCTCAAAAGAAGGCGGCGCGTCACTCACGATTCTGTCCGGATTTGTTGCCGGCAATTTCTCAGCGTATTGGCTCGGGATCAGCATCATGCTTCTGATGGCCATATCATATTATTTCAGCACTATGGGTTTAATGGCGATCATGCTCGCTCCGGGCGTGTTTGCATTCGGCCTGGTTGCTTTCGGATTTTTAGGGATGGGTCCTGTCACTATTGCCGTGGACTCGTACGGCCCGGTGACGGACAATGCGCAGTCGGTGTATGAATTGTCCCTGATCGAACAAGTGCCTAACGTAGCTGCGGATATGAAGAAGGAACACAATATCAGCGTCAATTTTGAACGCGCAAAACATTTGCTGGAAGCCAATGACGGCGCAGGCAATACATTTAAAGCGACCGCCAAACCGGTGCTGATCGGCACCGCAGTGGTCGGTGCAACCACTATGATCTTCTCGATCATCATGGCGCTCACGGGCGGCCTGAGCCACGATGTGCAAAAACTTTCGCTTTTGCACGCTCCGTTTTTTCTCGGCCTTGTTACCGGCGGCGCGATGATCTACTGGTTCACCGGCGCTTCGACACAGGCAGTCACTACGGGAGCATATCGTGCGGTAGAGTTTATCAAAGCAAACATTAAGTTAGAAGGCGTGGTGAAAGCGTCGGTAGAGGACAGCAAGAAGGTTGTCGAGATCTGCACGAAATACGCTCAAAAAGGCATGTTTAATATATTCCTTGCCGTGTTCTTCGGAACGCTGGCATTTGCTTTCACGGAACCGTTTTTCTTTATCGGTTATCTGATATCCATTGCTATTTTCGGCTTGTATCAGGCGATTTTTATGGCGAATGCCGGCGGCGCATGGGACAATGCAAAAAAGATCGTGGAAGTGGATCTCAAACAAAAAGGAACACCCCTGCATGACGCAACGGTGGTCGGCGATACGGTCGGCGATCCGTTCAAGGATACGTCTTCCGTTGCGATGAATCCCGTGATCAAATTTACGACGCTGTTCGGGTTACTTGCAGTCGAATTGGCCGTAAAATTGGAAATGGATGCCGGCTCGGGATTAACTCATTTTCTTGCAGTGGCATTTTTCTTAGTGTCGGTATATTTTGTTCACCGTTCGTTTTACGGTATGCGTATCGGCGGCGCGAAGTAGCAAACATGTAAGGCGGAGAAGCCACATACATCATAGAGGCTGATAAAGGATTGTTTGGTGAGTACTGTGTGCGAATATTTAGAAGTTTTTTGATTTTTGTTATTTGATATTTAATTTTTCTTTACACCCTGCGTTAGAATTGAGAAATAATAATTGTCTTCTCAAACGCTAACGCCGAAATAAGTCCAAAGGGAGGAGTTAACGCTCATGTCCAAAAAAACCCGCAGAGGTTTGCCCGGTCAGCTACGTAGTTATGAAACGGTCGTAGTGGTAGATCCGCAAATCGGCGACGATGTCATTAAAAGCATTGTCGAGAAAACAAAAGAAGTAATTGCCAGCCATCACGGCACCGTAACGAAAGTCGAAGACTGGGGAAAACGCAAACTTGCGTATATTATCGACAAAAAGACCTACGGGCACTACACGTGCATTGAATTTGACGGACCCGGAGAAGTCGTCAAAGGATTGACGGATTATTATCACATCTCCGAAAACATTTTGCGCCATATTACGCTGCTGATCGATTCCCGCCTGCGTGAAGAACGTAAGCGCGAGAAGGCTCCGGCCAAAGAACCGGGCTCACAAGACGAAATGTTTGTCTGATCGGAGCGACCGTATATGGGAAATATCATAACGCTGTACTCGCATGACGGTAAAATACCGTGTCATGAAAAGCTAAAACCATGCAGCCAACCGGGAATACAAACGACGGGCGTGAAACAGAGCACGGCGAATAAAATTAACGATTTTTAAAAAGGAAAATGTTATGAATGCACGTGAGTTAAAAGAAAGACGCGATAAAAGAAAAGACCAGAGGAATCAAAAGAACGCGGCCCTCAAGCACAAGAATTGTCCTTTCTGTGAGGACAAGACCTTATTCGTGGATTACCGCGATACGAAACGTTTGTCGAAGTTCACATCCGAGCAAGGCCGTATTTTGACCCGCAGAACAAGCGGCGTATGCGCATTGCATCAGCGCCAGTTGGTCAACGCGATCAAACATGCGCGCCATCTCGCCATGCTGACGTTTGTGTCGGACATGACGCGATAAGCGCCCGGGCTAGCAACGAACATTATTAAAACCATCGGAGAAAACGTATGAAAGTAATATTAAGAAATAACGTGGAGAATCTGGGCAATGCCGGCGAGATCGTCGACGTCAAACCCGGATATGCGCGAAACTTCCTCGTTCCGCAAGGGCTTGCGCTGATCGCAACCAAAGCGAACCAATCGGTATACGATAACGAGAAAAAACAAATTGCTTTGCGAATTGCAAAGGAAAAAGTTCTATCGGAAGAGATGGCGCAAAAATTAGAAGCTGCGTCGGTCACTATTGCGGTTTCGGTTGGCGAAGAAGATAAACTTTTTGGTTCCGTTACGTCACAGGACATTGCCGACAGCCTTATTTCGCAAGGGTTGGAAGTGGATAAACGAAAAATTATTTTAGATGAACCGATTAAAGCTCTCGGGCTCTACACGGTGGATATCAAACTTCATACCGACGTCGTCGGCAAGATCAAAGTGTGGGTTGTCAAGAAATAATCGTTTACTTGAAATTTCGATTTGATGATAAAAAGGCGGTTCTTTAAAAAACCGCCTTTTTTATTCTTTTTGTTTGATTTGCAGGTTCGGGTTTCATTATATTTGACGGTAAAGGTTTGCAAATCGCTCGGCGAATTCCTGATCGCTGTTTTTGTATTCACCCAACCAAGGAAACGATCCGTGAAACGTTTATCATTTGTGCTTTTCATCCTTTCGGTATCATTTTATCCCGCAAATGCCCAAAAAGATACTTTGTTGGAGATTGGGTCGCCGGCTCCTAATTTTTTCCTAAAGGGATTGGACGGAAGCGAGTTTTTTTCCCGTGACTTCTACGGCGATACACGCAATATGCCCAAAGGCCGTAAGGAGCGTAATGACATGGTTTTCAGCTTTTTTGCAACGTGGTGTGTCCCATGCCGGAAAGAAATTCCTGAGTTGGAAGCCCTCTCAGAAAAATATACCGATGTTAAGTTTTATCTTATCAATGTGGCGGAGAGCAAAGAAAAGGTCAATGACCATTTGACAAAAAACCCTATCCGCCTTCCGATTCTTCTCGATATCTATGGGAAGGTTTCTGAAAAATTTAACGTCAAGGACGGAGGAAATGCGCTGGCCGTTCTCCCGACGCTCGTCATGATCAATAAAGAAGGCATTATCCATTTCTACAAAAAAGGATACGTCGAAGGAGACGAAAAAAAGATGGAAGGCGAGATCCTGAAGATGCTGAATACGACAAGCAGGTAAGAGTTGACTAAATGCAATCATGCCAGAATGCAGTTAACGGATTTCCGTTTTGCAAAAAAAAAGGCGGATTTGCATCTTGAATACTTTTGGCCGGCTTGCCATGAGCAAATCAATTTTTTTAATTGATAACTTAGCCCTGAATGGTTATATTGAAACCGATTTTACCTATCTTTAGGACCGAACCAGCACGATTAAGGGACTAATTCTTTTTTCTTGGAAATAAAAAGTGTTCTCGCAGTGAGTTTCTAAGAGATTAGTCAGTCCTTTTCTAATCAAAAAAGCCTTTCTTGCACTTTAGTTTGTGTTGTTTCGTCTTATTTTGTGAATATAATATCGATCCGACAACGATTAACTGCGCGGAGAAAAAGATGGAAAATCTGCCTCCCCGGTTTCCACTGATTCTGTATACTTCTTCCAAGTCGGCCCGTCCGTCCTTATCCGAAATACATTCCATCCACAGTCGTCCTTCACCCGATGAAGTATATTCCTTAGGGGTCGTATTTCTTTCCAACCATGTTCCATTATCGAATGGCGTCGAAACACAGCCGCGTTCAGAATTTGTGTTCAAGGATAAAATAGAACCCGAAGTATCGTCCAGATATATGAATAAAGGAGTGTGATTATGAAACCATTACTGCTGTTACTTATGTTGGCGTTTGTTACGGCAAACGTTTTATCGCAGGGGAAGAAAACCACAGTTGCCGTGTTGGATTTCCAAAGCACAGGAGATCTTGATAAAAAAGAGGTCGCAACTCTAACCAATCGGTTTCGCAATATTCTCGTCAAAACAAGAGCCTTCGAAGTCGTGGAACGTGAAAAAATGAATGAAGTTCTCAAAGCGCAGGACTTTAATATCTCCGACGCGTGCAATACTGCCGAATGCGCAGTGCAGGTGGGGCAATTGCTCGGCGTGCAGGCGATGATGGCCGGGGACCTCGGCAAGATCGGCGAAACATTTACGATTGATCTGCGGATGGTTGATGTAGCAACGGGTAAGATCCTGCAAACCCAGACAGAGGATTATGTGGGCAAGTTGGACGGGCTTTTGGGCGTCATGCAATCGATGGCCAACGCCTTCGCAGGCACCGTCGAGACGCGTGTTGCCGTAAGAAAATTCAATCTGACCGTCACGACAGCCTTACCTGCGAACAGCAAGGGAGGCGATATTGGGATCTTCATAGACGGCCATCAAGCGGGACAGAATAAAGTAACGCTGTCGTTGGCGGAAGGAAAACATTCCTTGCTTGTCAAAACGGATTCGCCCGACTTTAATGAATTCAGACAAGATATCAATCTGACAGCGGATCAGAAGATCGAGGCCAAGCTCGAATTTTCTGAAAGTTACAAGACACGTATGGCGGGTGATGCAGCCAAAGCAGCAGCAGCAAAAGAACTTGCTGCAAAAGAAAAAGCAGATCGGGAAAAGGCAAAGGCGCAGTCAGGGGATTCTAAAGGCGGCAGTAAGAAACTCTGGTACATCATTGGAGGTGCCGCAGTTCTAGGCGGAGGCGCCGCGGTACTTCTTGGCGGAGGCGGTGGAGGCGGTACAAAAAGCCTTAAGATCAATAACCCGGTATTGCCGCCGAATCCATAATGAAACCACACTATAACGCTTAACTCTGCAATCGGAGGAACAGCATCATGAATAAAAAAATTATTTTACGAAGCATCCTGATCCCGTTCGCATTTTTGTTTACAAACCTAAGCACCGTGGATGCGCAATGGAACAACGATCCAGCTCAGGGCCTTCCGGTCAGCACTGCCCTGTATGAACAAGGGTTCAAACAGATGGTTAGTGATGGCGCCGATGGAGCTATTATCACTTGGCAGGATTCCTCAGCGGCCACAGGATTCGATATCCGCGCGCAGCGTTTTAACAACCTGGGCGTGGCGCAATGGGCTACCAACGGAATTATTGTTTGCAATGCTGCCGGGGATCAATTCAGGCCGGACATCGTCAGCGACGGCTCCGGCGGCGCGATCATTACTTGGTATGATCAGAGAAACGGCACAACCAATTCAGATATTTATGCTCAGAAAGTTACTAGTACCGGCTCACTCGCCTGGGCCGCGAACGGGGTGGCGATCTGCACCGCCGCAAATAACCAATTACTTCCGAGTCTTGCCTCCGATAATAACGGCGGGGCCATCATTGCTTGGCAGGATTTTCGAAGCGCTACTACATACGACATTTACGCACAGCGAATAGGCAGCGCCGGAGCGGTGATGTGGAATGCGGACGGTGTCGTGGTATCAAATGCAGCCAGTAACCAAACAACTGTCGCTATCACTACAGATGGTTCTGCCGGTGCCATCATGATGTGGAGTGATATACGAAACGGCAACAACGATATTTATGCTCAAAGATGTAACAGCTTAGGAGATGTCCAATGGACCGTAAACGGAGTACCGGTTTGTTCAGAACCTGGAATTCAAATCAGTCATGTCATTAAGAGAGATGGATCAGGCGGCGCGTTCGTATGCTGGGCTGATGGCCGCTCTGATGCTAAGTATGATATTTATGCTCAACATTTAAATTCCTCGGGTGTGAATCAGTGGATAATCGATGGCGCGATTGTGGTTGCCGGTGCGAATCGACAGCAAACGCCAAGATTGGAGACGGACGGGCAAGGAGGGATTATCGTAGTATGGCAGGACTCATCCGCGACCACCGGTTACGATATCCGTGCCCAGCGCCTGAATGCCGCAGGGTCACCTCAATGGATCGCACAGGGTGTTGTTGTTTGCGCCGCGGCCAACGATCAAATCAATGTGCGTGTGGACGACGATGGGCGGGGCGGCATTATCGCGGCTTGGTCGGATAAACGGAACGGGACTGATTATAATATTTTTGCTCAGCGGATACTTGGAAACGGCACGCCGCATTGGGCGACCGATGGTGTAGTCATTTGTTCTGCGCCTAACGACCAGAATTTTTCCCGTCAGGTAAGCACCAGTCTGGCCGGCTCCATTATCAGTTGGAATGATAATCGAACGGATGCTTACGGTGATATTTACGCCGCCATGGTAGACAGCAACGGCGTTCTTGTGGGAGGTAATCGGTTGCAGGATTCACTTGCGCTAGTCGCTCTCTATGACAGCACGGGCGGGCCGACATGGACGAATAAAACTAACTGGAAAACGAATAACCCCATCACTAATTGGGCCGGAGTGGGAGTGACTGGAGGAAGGGTTGTTTCGGTTGAATTAGACAACAACAATCTAGTTGGTTTCATTCCGTCAGCTATCGGAAATCTTACGGCGATGTATTATTTGCGCTTGGGTTTTAATCAAATTACCGGCCAGCTTCCAAATTCTTTTTCCAATCTCATTGGGCTTGAATATCTACTAATGGAAAATAATTTGCTCAATGGTGCGTTGTCTTCCTCGGTCGGGGCGATGACAAATCTGAAACAGATCAGCCTTGAAAATAATGGTATCTCGGGAGCATTACCCCCAGAAATGGGTAATCTGACAAATGTATTTTATGTCAACATTAGCAATAATAATCTTACCGGTGCGATTCCGACGTCATTTGGAAACTTGGGAAAACTTGAACAGTTATATTTGTTTGATAATTTATTAACCGGGGATTTACCCCCGCAAATCGTCAATGCTTCGAAAATCAAAGTATTATCTTTTGGTGCGAATAGGTTAACCGGACTTCCAAATCTCAACCCACTGGATTCATTACAATCGCTTTCCGTAGAGCTGAATCGTTTAACATTTGAAGACATCGAACCCAACTTAAGTGCCGCGAGTCAAACATTTAACTACTCCCCTCAAGACAGCATCGGCCTTTACAAAGATACGTCGATTGTACAAGGCAATAATTTAAATTTGTCGGTCACGGTTGGTGGGGCAAACAATCAATACCAATGGTTCCGCAATGGAAACACGATCCCCGGCGCGACGTCCAGTTCATATCCTTATTCAGCAGCATCTGCGGCAGACACCGGCAATTATTATTGCCGTATTACGAACACACTTGCGACCGATCTGACACTGTTCAGCCGACGAACAAGAATCGCCGTGTTGGCCCTGCCTTCCACGCCGGGAAGCCTTTCGGCCAATGCGGTATCCTCTTCGCAGATCAATCTGAGTTGGGGAGCATCTTCTGATGTTACGAAATACCGCATATTCCGTTCCTTGACGTCGGGCACCGGCTTTGCCCAGATCGATTCCGTTAATGCGCCTGCCGGGAGTTATAATAACACCGGGCTCACAGCCTTTACAACTTATTTTTACCGCATTGTGGCGGTGAATCAATACGGAGTATCACCCAATTCCAACGAAACCAGCGCGACTACAAATGCAGTTGCTCTGGCGCTCGGTACTCCAAATTTATCCAATCCCTCACCGATACCGAGCGCAGCCGTCACCGTCAGTGTGACATGCAGCGGTACGAATCCGACGGTCAAGCTTTTTTATGGAAAGACTTCGCAGGTGGCGGGAGATTCTTTATCTATGACATTTAACGGAAGCGTTTATAGCGCAACGATTCCCGGCGCATCCATCACACAAGAAGGTGCGTGGTATCGTATTCGAGCACAGAATATTGCAGGGATTACATATTATCCAAGTGCGGCAGGGAAAGCTGGTATTCCGGTGACAATCAATGATCTGACTACTATATGGGATAACAGCCTTTATTATGGAGGCATTCCGGACAAGCAGTATTTCTCAATAGCCTTGTCGATGGAGGGATCATTATCTTTGGTCAGTTTGTGGGGTGCTCAGACGCTTGAAGACGGTGTGCCTACTAACTGGCGCGCTTGGCGTTTTGATACAGGCTCACAGTCATTTCTTGATGTTTCAACGCTTACGGGGAATGAAGCATATTGTGTATTTCATCGTCGAGGTTCGCCTCAGGAAATATTTAATAGTGTCACCACGCCGAAAACCAGTGACCCGCTCCTGTTCAATAATTTCGTTCTGAAGGGCGGTTGGAACTCGGTTCCATGGCCTTACACTTTTCCCGCTAATTTGGTCATCAAAGACGCTAACCAGGATTCCATCGGATCGGTGTGGAAATTATACGGTAATGCAGGATGGGAACAGGTCACGGAACTCCGGTCATTCGGCGGCTATATGATATACAATAAGACAGGCGGCGATATTTTATTGGGCAACGTCGTAAGTTGGACGCAGCTAACACCGAAACGAAACGCCGGTCAGAACGATGGTTGGCGATTGCGATTTATCGCTGAATCAGGAGAATACCGCGATTCGTATAATTTTGCCGGCGTGGATCAGAATTATCAGACGCTGAGCGAACCCGAGCCTTTGAATATGGACAAGAGCATCGATTTACATTTCAAACAAAATGCAGCGGCTTTATCGAGCGATATCCGTTCTATTAGTGAAGACGGACATGTTTGGGAAATGGTTGTTCAAAACACAACCGGCAATGATAAATCGAAACTAACATGGGAATTGGAGTCATTACCGCCGGATGTTAAAGCGGTACTCATCGATATAACGAATAATGAGATCATTGATGTGAATGGTCAAAATTCTGTTTACGATTTTCGAAGTCAGAAACAGAATACTTTCAAACTGATCGCGGGCAAAACGGACTATGTAGATCGCGAAGTGAATGTAGTCAAAGCAAGCCTCCCGGGTGAGTTCAATCTTTCTCAGAACTATCCCAATCCGTTCAATCCCGAAACACAGATCAAGTTTGATGTGGCGAGATCCGGGAATATCAGTATCAAAGTTTACAATATTCTAGGGCAAGAAATTGTCACGCTGGCCAACGGATATTTTGAAACGGGAAGGGATTATTCGGTAAACTGGAATGGGAAAGACCAATTAGGCCGCCCGGTTGCAAGCGGGCTGTATATTTACAGATTGGAGGCCGGCAAGATCGCAAAAACAAAGAAGATGTTGCTGGTTAAATAGTCCCCATTTCAAATCGATTCTATTCCCTTCACCAAACTAAAAGTGCAGGGAATTTTTTTTGTTTGATAAACAATTCACAATATATTATATTTAAATATGTCCGGAGGAACGGAGACTGCAGGATTGACTTAATGGTCGTCTCTGCAATGGTCGAATATGGTGTTTTAGCCAAATTTGAAATCCTACTTACCGCGGCAACCGTATTGTCCTGCGTTCTTCCATAAATAGATTATGTGATTAAAAACGCCTAACCCTTGAGCAGGGTTCCATGAAAAAGTCAGAAGCGGCGTTTGACTCTGCGGAGAATCCCCGTTTCGGAGAAGAGGGTTTGTGTGTCCTTCACGAAAACCATTACCTCCCGTATACCCATTTATTTTGTAATATACAATCGACCGATGATGAATCCGCGGCCAGTCCGCATACGCCGGCACGCGACGAGAGGTGGCCTGATTTGCAACATGTATTCAAAGACAAAATAAATCTCAAAAGATTTACAAGAATTCATACATAAAGGAGCGCGATGATGAAATCTATATTTCCAGTAATCTTGATACTGATCTTAACAGCGGATTCTTCTGCCCAGGAAAAGAAGGTCACTGTCGCAGTGCTGGATTTTCGCGCGCTGACCATTGTGAAACAAGAGGAGATCGTGACGTTAACAAGCAAGTTCCGCGCCTCACTTGCCGAAACAAAAAAATTTATTATGCTCGAACGCTCTGACATGGAAGTGATTCTAAAAGAACAAGATTTTTCGTTGAGCGATGTGTGTAACACGGCCGAGTGCGCCGTCCAAGTAGGACAATTACTTGCAGCTGAAAAAATAATCACCGGCGATCTGGGAAAAGTTGGTCAATCGTATACGGTAACCGTTCGCATCATAGATGTGTCGACGGGGAAAGTGGAGCAAACAGCAAGTGAGGAATATAAAGGCGTCAGTGAAGGATTGATCAATACATTTGATGTATTGGCCGAAAAACTCACGGGTATCTACCGCAAGAATAACACCGTTTGGTATATCTTGGGAGGAGCCGCCATTGCCGGCAGCAGTGCGGCAACAGAGGTGTTACTCTTTGGATGGAAAAACGGAACGAGGCACTCCTCCCGAAACACCGCAGGTACCTTAAAAAAAACGTGAATGACATGAGCTCTCGTAATGAAACAAAATATGTTCACCGCGCCAGGCTTTAAGGCGGCTGTGGCATAAGGAGGAGATCACTAAAATGTTACGCACTCTATTGTTTCTACTGACGGTCACTGTTACGCTGTATGGTCAGTTAGCTGATGAACCCACAGCCCAGCCCACCAACCTTATTTTTTCGAATATCGGTTATACAAAAATGACATTAAGCTTTACGCCATCAGTTGGGGGAGCGGATGGTTACATTGTTCTAAAATTCAAAGCATCATCTCCGCCCGCTGGCGTTCCAGAAGATGGCCAAGATTATGGCGAAGGTTTTTGGTGGGTGTGGCGACAAGGAGCATCAACCAGTCTAAATGATTCTAACTTAGATATTGGTGTGACTTACACGTATGAGATTTTTGCCTACAACGGCTCAGGCAATACGATTAACTATTTAACAACCTCACCGCTGATCGGTACTCAAGCGACCATGGTCGACTCGGAAGCTCCAAGCATAGGTACTGTTAGTGTAAACCCTTACCCAGCGACGTATCCAGGTCATGTTGTTGTTACGGCAACGATCACAGATAACTACTCTGTCTGGACAACTTTACTGGATTACCGAAATGGCACGGAGACAAGTTTTGAAAATACCGTCGGCGTGTGGAACAGAACTGGCGACTTGTATTCTTTTATTATTCCTGAGTCAGGGGTGACTAAGCAGGGGCTATTTTATCGCATCAGAACATCAGATATTTCAGGCAACATTGAATCGATGATTGGCTCAATCCCGGTTTTTTTTTCTGAGGGCACGGTATCCACATTGTCCCCCGAAGGAGGCGCTTATCCGATCGGTTTTCCGTCGGACCAATGGCGAATGTTCTCCATACCGCTCAAATTGGACAATGGCTCTGTGTCATCCGTTCTCGCCGATTTTGGCGAATCGGGGAACTCCTCGTGGAGGCTTTTTGACGGAAGTAATCAAGTGCGTTCTACTGACCAGTTTAAGTTGGGTCAATCATTTTGGTTCAAGCAAATTATTTTTCCAGCCGGTAAGCAGATCGCATTAGGCTCTGGAAGAACGGCTTCAGTAGCGGATGGTATTATAACACTACGCCCGGGCTGGAATCAAATTGCTAATCCATTTACTTTTTCGATTGATTGGGCTTTAGACACTGACGCGGGAAATAATGTGAACATCAAAGGCCCGATCGCCTATGATGGTAGCAAGTATATTGGCATCGGCCAAACCAGTGGAGATAATACACCGTTCACAGAACTCAAACCGTGGGATGGATATTGGGTCTACAATGCTGCAACAACCTACCAAATTTTAACAATCGATCCGTCCGGTGCCATTGGAGCCGCTAAATCTTTAAAACCATCATTCGTCGATGCGGAATGGCGTGTGCAGATTACCGTGAGGAATGGCAAGTTCGAAGACCAGTTCAATTATGTTGGAGCGGCTGTCGATGCAACGGATGACGACGACCGGTATGACTTACCGGAATTACCAACGATTGGCGATTTTGTCAGTGTTTCATTTGACCACAAAAAGTCCGGAAAGACAGTGCAGAACACTATTGATTACTGTACTATTGGAAAAGAAGGCTACTCATGGGATATGCAGGTCGCCTCCAATCTGTCAGGTGAAAACGTTCTGTCGTGGATGCCGGATCGAGTTCCTCAGGGATTCGTCATTCGCATGATGAATGTAAGTCGTCATGAGATGGTGGAAGGGAATGAGTATCATTTCAGAAGTGCAAACATACATTATCCAGTACGATTCAAGGTTTGGATCGGCACTGAAGAATATCTCACCAAAATGACGACAAATTTTGAAAATGAACTCCCAAACACGTTTGAGCTTCATGCGAATTACCCGAATCCATTCAATCCGGAAACGCGAATCCGGTTCGATGTGGCCAGATCGGGAAATGTGAAATTGAAAGTATACAATATTCTTGGACAAGAGGTTATCGTTTTGGTCAACGGTTACTATGAAACGGGAAGGAATTACTCGGTTAACTGGAACGGAAAAGACCAATTAGGCCTGCCGGTCGCAAGCGGGCTGTATTTTTACAGATTGGAGGCCGGCAAGATCGCGAAAACAAAGAAGATGTTGCTGGTCAAATAGGCAAAGGTAAAACCCAAGGCGGCAAACATGTAAGAGACGTGTCACATTTTCCATGAAGATCTATTTTTGATTCCATCGTTTAAATTCAAGCGAGGGAATTTATTTTTTAGGTTTGATTTAAGTTGAGCAAATGATATATTTTGCATGAAAAGTCATTTATTATGGAAAGGAGATTGCACATGCCTTATCAATTCCTGCAGCTAGAAATTGCCGATAAAATTGCGGTCGTATCGCTTAATAATCCGCCCGGCAATAGTTTAAAAATGCCCCTGCTTCAGGAACTCGATAAGATGTTGGATGAACTTCACACTAATGCAGCCGTTAAGGTAATTATTATTACCGGCGCCGGCAAAATGTTTGCCAGCGGCGCAGACATTGACGAAATATCAAAACTCACATCAAAGGATTTGGCAAAGGAAATGTCGGCATTTGGACAAAAAGTATTTTTGAAATTGGAGAGCGGACCTAAGCCCGTCATCGCCGCAATCAACGGATTTTGCCTTGGCGGTGGATTGGAACTGGCGATGAGTTGTCATATTCGAATCGCTTCCGACCGAGCGCTGATGGGTTTGCCTGAGATCGCCCTTGGAATTATTCCGGGCTTCGGCGGCACGCAAAGGCTTCCACGTATCGTCGGGCTGAGTAAAGCAACTGAAATGATTCTAAGCGCGGATCAGGTTCGTGCGGAAGAAGCCCTGGCGATCGGTTTGGTGAATAAAGTGGTTTCCAAGGATACCTTACTCGAAGATGCAAAGAAAGTTGCTATGAAAATGGTTTCCAAAAGCGGCATGGCCATGTCCCGCGCATTAAAGTCCATTGCACATGGAAGTCAGGTTGACATCGTTAAGGCCATGGATGTTGAGTCAACATGTTTTGGTGAACTATACGGAACCCACGACATGAAAGAAGGCGTTTCGGCATTTCTTGAAAAGAGAAAAGCCGATTTTCAGGACAAATAATTTATTTATGTGCAATCGGGTTTACTCACATACGTCATGGTGAGCCCTTTGGCGGGGCTCAGGACAAGCTTGTCGAACCAT
The DNA here is from genome assembly GCA_016788215.1 of bacterium. Taxonomy (GTDB): domain Bacteria; phylum CLD3; class CLD3; order SB21; family SB21; genus SB21. Next base: position 21,484 of record JAEUSJ010000030.1, read on the forward strand.
GACCAAGTTTAGTAAAATCAGTCTTCGACTTCGCTCAGACTGAAAAGTTCTCTTCCATTTGTGAGCCAACCCGATAAGCACGATTATTTATCATACGAAGTAGTTTTTATAATTGAATACCTATATCATTGACTGGCACCAAGAGGAAGTTAAGCGCCTTATTCAGGAGGGTGTTCCTGTTGACTGGCAGGATGTATTTGAAAATAAGTATCCGTTGGATCTGGAGATAGGAATCGGTAACGGAAGTTTTTTGGTTCCTTTTGCAAAGGATCACCCTAACCGAAATATGGTCGGCATTGAGATTGAGGGCGTCTATCTGAAAAAGGCGAACAAAAAGCTGATCAAACAGGCCCTTTCTAATGCACGGTTACTTATCGGCGATGCTAAATTCCTCACGTGGAAATTGTTTGCCGACGAAAGTATTGAAGATGTATATATCAATTATCCCGATCCGTGGTTTAAAAAACGGCACAAAAAACGCCGTCTGATCAATCCGATCTCTTTGCGTTTGCTTGCGTTAAAAATGCGTTCCATTCTGACTATTGCAACCGATGATGAGGAATATCGGGATTGGGTAATCGCCAGTATTAAAGAAACGCAATGCTTTGAGCCGTTGCTTCCGAAAATATTTGTAACCGAATTGGAAAATTATTATCCGACGAAATATGAAAAAAAATGGAAAGATCAGGGCAAACAGGTTTTTTATTTGAAGTTCAGAAAAAATCGAAATCCTGAAATAGACTGGGCTGAATATATCGAAACACAAAACTTACAATTTACGCTCAAAAAAGTCATGGGTCATCATCATAAGATGAAATCTGCGAAGAGCTAATTTGAATAGGAGACAGGATCATGCGATTATTACTACTGGGAGCGCCGGGAGTAGGAAAAGGGACTCAGGCCAGAAAACTGGTTGACACTTTTAATATTCCTCAGATATCAACCGGAGACATGCTGCGTGAAGCGATTAAGAACAACAGTCCGCTGGGCAAAGAGGCTAAAACTTATATGGACGACGGCCGGCTCGTTCCGGACAGACTAATTATCGCGCTGGT
>JAEUSJ010000310.1 GCA_016788215.1 bacterium
CTTGATATGGATTATACTTACCTGATTCAATTTCGGCAATGATTTTTTGTTTGAAGGCTTCACTATAGCGTTTGGTGGTTTTTTGTTCTTTCATAACTCTTGTTCCTTACTTTTAGGTTATTAACATCTGTCAACCTATTTCAGGACAAGACATATCTCTTTTTTCATTACGTATTTCTTGTTATATGTTTTTCATTTCTTCTGTACCAAAAGAAATCGCGCCTATGCAGCGGAATTGAATAGTTGAGTAAATTAAAGGTGGTTTTATGATAAAGAAAATAATTCCGATCTTCGGATGGGCGATTTTATCCGGTTCGATATACGGCCAGACAGGCTGGAAAGAGATGACATGGCCTGTGTACGGGATGGATTTTATGCTGCCAGAAAATTTTAAGACCAAGGAGAACTCGACGGAATTTTTTGTCGCAGAGGGCGACGGATTCAGTTTTGCGATACAGCCGTGGCGGGATTCGACTTTGAGTTTGGAGCAAGTAGCCGCAAAAGCGCTTGAGCAGCTGGATGCCGACGACGCCTCGGTCACTATCCGCGACAAAGTAGACCTGGACGGATTTGAGGGATATGAGATCATCGGCGCAGGCAAACAGGAAGGCTACGATATGATCTTCGTCGTGCTGGGATTTATCGATCCCGTCAGCGATGCAAACTTCTCCGCCTATATTCTGTTCTGGCATGACATGAAAACCGACGATGAGAATATCCGGATTGCCAAACAGATCATCGAAGGAATTCGGAAGTCGGGGGAATAATTACTTCTGCTTCAATATTTTATCCAAATCCTCTTTACTCACCGTAAGTTGTCCCACGCCGGGAAGCCTTTCGGTCAGGATGACCCAATTCGCGTTTGCTTTAAAGACCTCTTTAAAAATCGGAAGCGACTCATCAACCCTGCCGTTATTGGCGAGCGCGACGGCATGCCAGTATTTCATTTCTTGATTATCAGGGAATAATTTTTCCGCGCTTCCATATAATTCTAATGCGCTTTTCATATCATTTTTTTCTACGGCATAATCGCCTTTGTTCATAAATTCATATGCGCGGTAGAGTCTGAGTAAGCGCCGGATTTCCTTAATAGGATCCGCATGATCTTCAATGCGGAGATCGATAATCCGGTCTTCCCAGATTTTTCCGGTAGGTTTTGCGCGAACAACTAAAATAGCCGCAGATTGTTTTCCGCGAATGTCGCCGCCAACCGATTGGGCCGCTTCCAATACCGTTACCATTCTTTCAGCCAGCGGGCCGGACGATTCCTGAAAGGCCTTTGCCATCGCCGGCCAAACTTTATCATTGAGCATCAGATTGGCTTCAACGGAAAAATTATCTCCGACGTAATGACCTGCAGAAGGGATGCATTTTTTCCCTGTGTGCGCGGCGACATTTCCTTGGGCATCTACGATGGCCAATTGACGAACGTCTCGTCCTTCGTCGGTATCAATTAATTCTTTCAAAACTTCCTGCGCCGTTTTCCCCGATTTCAATAATTCCAATCCGCGAGGGCCGAACGAAACATTGACAAATGATTGAGTTGCGATAGCGCCCACGCCTGCCTCGGCCCAGGAAACCAGCGAGCCTACGGAAAACCAATTGGACTGAACGGCTACGCCCATCTCACCCGTTTGCGGATCGCGCGCGACAATCGAGTAGGTATGAACCAGTTTGTTCTCAGGATCAATCTGGCCCGAAACATTCTGAAAAGAGAGCATGGTAAGTAACATTACTAATTTTTTCATGAGTTATTCTCCGGGTATGTGCATAATTATTTCAAGATATTTACACTAAGAAGAATAGTAACTGCAATTTTTTCATGTGCCTTTATCAAAAATATTTTTTTTGACTTCGCAGCATAAAAGATGTAGCGTCTATGGCACGTGAAACGGCGAGTATACCATCCAGATGGTCAACTTCATGTTGAAGCAATTCGGACAACGCATTATTGAGCATTATTTCCTGATCCTGCCAATCGGTATTTTTATAACGGATGCGGCAGTTGGAATGGCGTTTTACTTTAACCAATAAATCAGGAAAACTCATGCAATCGTCCCAGAGTTCAAACATCTCCGGGCTTTTAAGGTCAATTACAGGGTTAATAAAAACGACCGGACGATCGATGTGCATGTACACAAGCCGTTTCATCACGCCGATTTGCGGCGCGGCCATGGCTCGGCCTGCTTTATAACGCGAACGAAAATCCATCAGCGTGTCATGCATATCTTCAATTACAGGTGCTAAAGAGGATATTTCCTCCTTACGAACGGCAAGGCACGTTTCATACAACTTCGGATGTCCAAGGAGCAGAATCTCTCTGACGGGCATAAACCGATATGTTTTGTGGTAGGTGTAAT
>JAEUSJ010000311.1 GCA_016788215.1 bacterium
GAAGACGGAATGGCAAAAACACGTGAAAAGAAATTTGAGATTGCTAAACGAATTCATAATCTCGTTGTCAACAAATATCGCATGCGCGAAGAGGATCTGATTTTTGATACTTTAACATTTACGCTCGGCTCAGGCGACGAAGAATTTAGAAAAGCGGGTATTGAAACCCTCGAGGCTATTCGATTGATTAAGACTGCTTTTCCCAAAGTCAAAACACTGCTGGGTGTGAGTAATATTTCGTTCGGATTAAATTCCGAGGCGCGCCATGTGATCAATTCGGTTTTTCTCCATTACGCAATCGAAGCAGGGCTGGACATGGCTATCGTCAATGCGCAGAAAATAAAACCTCTGTACAAAATTGACGAAAAAGAACGCGAACTCGCCCGTCAGATTATTTTTGATGAAAGAAAATTTGAGGTAGCATAGATGATGCTTATTGTTCATTGCTGATTGTCCACAGCCAATACTTATCTATTTCCCCTAATATACTCGTATGCGTATGCTTAATCCGCATATTGTATCCAACGATCTCATCCCTCCAGAATAAAAACGTTGCCGGCTGGTCTTCGTATATAAGGGCCTGAAATTTCTTCCACGTAGGCGCCGCATCGAGAGGGTTTATATAACTTTTCCCTTTTTCGATAAGTTTGTCAACTTCCGGGTTTTGATACGACACATCATTGTAAGTATTTTTTTTCAGGTCGGAATTCCATTCGCTGGTGGGATCAATTTGTAATGTTACGCCAATTCCGGAAATGAATGCGTCATAATTTTTCTTCAATTCATTATCATAAAAAACGTTGGTTTCCACGCTTTGAACACGGACGTTGATACCAACGGCTTCTAAATTCCTTTGAATGATCAGCGCCGCAAACTCGCGCCGGTCGTTTCCTGCATCATAATAAAGTTCGAACTCAAATTTACGGCCATCCCGGTCGATAATTCCATCGCCATCATGATCGGACCAACCCTCCTGTTTCAACATGCTTTTTGCCAATACAGGATCATACGGAAGCGGTCGGAGCGAATCATTGATCGCCCATTTGAATACCGGCGAAATCGGCGAAACAGCCTGCTGTCCGTAATCTCCCAGAAAGCCTTCCACAATCTCCTGCCGGTTGATTGCAATTGTCAGTGCTTTGCGAATTTTTTTATTTCCGAACAAAGGATGCGGCTTGATTATTTCGCCGTTACTTTCGTGGTAAATTTTTTGATCTATATTCTGCCATCCTACATAATCATAATAGCGGGCTTTCATCACTTCAATCCGAATAGCCGGATTTTCTTTCTTAATCTGCGCAACGTCCTGCGGATTGATCGGATACATCACGTCCACTTCGCCGGTTTTAAGAGCCGTTAGACGCGTTGTGTATTCGGGAATCACCCGAAAAACGATTTGATCTACTTTTACTGCTTCCGGAACTTTTGATTCTTTACGTGATCGGTAAACAAGCTGTTCCTGCTTCTTCCAAACACTTAACCGGTAAGGTCCGGCGGACAGTGGATTTAAGTTAAATGGATGAGTTCGCAGATCGGCAGGTTTGACATCCTTTAATATATGATAGGGTAAAAAACCAGGCTGCAAATTGGTGTCGTAAATTTGAAGTGGATTTGCCTGCTTAAAATAAAATGTGATAGTTGAATCGTTGACAATTCTGATCGCTTTATCCAGGCTCCCGTTTTCGTCAATGTCCAGCATCTGCAGTTGATCTTTTTTTGAACTGGCGACGTCGGGATGATTGATCAATTCAAAAGTAAATTTGATATCTTTGGTGGTAACCCGTTCCCCGTCTTCCCAGAAAATATCCGAACGCAAAAAGTAGGTAAGAGCTTTGTGATCTTGAGAAAATTCAAATCGTTTCGCTAATAGCGGCTGGTAGTAAATCATGCCCGTCACGGTATCAAACTCCGATTCCAATAACCGCGGGAAAATGCCCGTACACAGAATTCGCCCAAAAGCGGTGACGTGGGTTACGGGATTGATCTGGTCAGGATCAGCCTTGACGGCAACCACAACGGTGGAACCGTTGTGATTGGTCGAACAGGAAAAGAGAATAACTGAGGCTGCGGTAAAAATTAGTCGCTTAAATAAGTTCATCTGTCAACCTCTCTAAATAATAAAATAATAGGCCTGTCCCCGATCTGAGACAGGCCTAATGTATAGAATATTTTGGAAATAAAAGATGACTATTTTTTTTCGAGCGCTCCGAGCATTTCCTCAACGCGCGTGAATTTTAGCCTCGGGCGGCCAAGAGCTTGCCCTTTTTGTATTTCCAGCCGGTCCAACTTCTGCCATTCGCCGAAAGTAACAAATTTGACTTTTTTCTCACAAAGCATACTTTCCAAAGCTTCGCGC
>JAEUSJ010000312.1 GCA_016788215.1 bacterium
CTGAAGCGAAACGCAGAAACGTGACAAATTTTTCGATCCTATGTTCGCACGTGCTCGTTCCGCCTGCTATCGAAGCGCTGTTGTCCTCCCCTCTCACAAAAATTCAGGGATTCCTCGCGGCGGGTCATGTGTGTACGGTGATGGGTTATGATGAATATATTCCACTGGCGGCGAAATACAAAATTCCGATCGTGGTTACCGGATTTGAACCGGTGGATATTTTGCAGGGCGTATACCTGGCGGTAAAGCAGCTGGAAGAAAAAAAACATACAGTGGAAAATCAATACAGCCGCGTGGTGCAGAAAGCGGGTAATGCTCCGGCGAAAAAATTATTATCGGAAGTCTTCGATACCGTAGACCGGAAATGGCGCGGCATTGGAACCATTCCAAAAAGCGGCTATCAGCTAAAAGAAGCTTTCGCGGAATTCGATGCGGAGAAAATTTTTATGGTTGAAAACATATCTCAGCCCGAATCCTCTATATGCATAGCGGGAGAAGTTCTGCAAGGATTAAAAAAACCGGTTGCTTGTTCCGCATTTGGAAAAGAATGTACACCGGAACATCCGCTCGGCGCGCCGATGGTTTCTTCCGAGGGCGCCTGCGCGGCTTATTTTCATTATGGAAAGATCAGTAAAACAGGTTAGAAATTAGAAATTTTGAATTATGAATTTTGAATTCAATTCATAATTTAAAATTCAACATTGCTAATTTCTGTTTCGAGACTATTGAGGGAGCCGTAAATTCATGACAAATCCAATCGATATAAGCAGTGGACTCGCCTGCCCTATTCCGATTAGCGAGTATGAAAAAATTCTGCTCGCGCACGGCGGCGGCGGAACGCTTTCTCATCAGTTGATACAGAAAATGTTCTTTTCGCAGTTCGACAGCCCGTTATTGCATGCGGAACATGACGGCGCAATATTTGAAGCCGGTGGAAATCGTTTTGCTTTTTCAACGGATTCGTACGTAGTACAGCCGATATTCTTTCCCGGCGGCGATATCGGGGATCTGGCAATCAACGGAACGGTTAACGACCTTTCCATGTGCGGCGCCAAACCTCTTTATATTTCATCGGGTTTTATTCTGGAAGAAGGTTTTCCAATGGAAGACCTTTGGAGGATCGTTTTATCTATGAAACGCGCCGCGGGAAAGGCCGGCGTTCAAATTGTCACCGGCGACACTAAAGTGGTGGATAAAGGCAAAGGCGATAAGATTTTTATTAATACTTCCGGCATTGGGATCATTGAAAACGGAAGAAATATTTCGCCGGTCAATGCGAGAATCGGCGACACGATTCTGCTCAATGGCCGCATAGCCGATCATGGTATCGCGATCATGTCCGCACGCGAAGGACTAACATTTGATACGACCGTAGAAAGCGATACGGCGGCGCTCAACGGATTGGTTGAATCGATGTATGGTGTTACAAAAAATATTCACGTACTCCGCGATCCGACGCGCGGCGGGATTGCCAGCGCGCTGAATGAAATTGCCATGACCGCCAATATCGGTATTCATATTGAAGAAGATAAAATTCCTATGACCGAAGAAGTGAAGGGCGCGTGCGAGATTCTGGGCCTTGACCCGTTGTATATTGCCAACGAAGGAAAACTGCTGGCATTTATCGCGCCGGAAGACGTAGAGAAAGTGTTGAACGCCATGCGCGCTCATCCGTTAGGAAAGGACACTCAGATCATCGGAAAAGTGGTTTCTGAACATCCAAAAAACGTAGTGATGAAAACGTCCATCGGCAGTCTGCGCATTGTGGATATGCTGTCGGGAGAACAATTGCCGAGAATTTGCTGAATGGAACTGTCTACGGATCGTCAAATTATGGTAACCTCTGAACGTTTCAAGAGACTATACAATGAATAACACTAAACATAAAATGAAAAACGTTTAAGTTTTTTGACAATCCGTGTATTACTTCCCAACGTTTCTATAGTTTTTCGACTTTTTCATTACTTATCTCTTGTTATTTGTTTTTCATTTTCTTCTATTTTGCGCGTGAAAGGACTGAACAGGTTTAACCATGATGAGTAAATCCGTCATATTGATAACGCAAAATGATACGATGCGTTCGATCTTGGCGAACCTCGATAAGACGGTGGCGTCCGACAGTTCTATTCTGCTGATCGGAGAAACCGGCGTGGGAAAAGAACTTGTAGCGGAGTACATTCACCGCACGAGTTCACGCAGTATGCAGCCCTTTGTAAAGATCGGCCTGTCGGCGCTTCCGGCGGAATTGCTGGAGAGCGAACTTTTCGGCCATGAGAAAGGCGCTTTCACGAGCGCATCAACGGAAAAAAAGGGATTATTTGAACTTGCC
>JAEUSJ010000313.1 GCA_016788215.1 bacterium
GCGCCGTAGGGATGGGTCGCGCCAATACCGCCGTTGCAGAAAACACAGAAGCCTATCTCTGGAATCCGGCCAACCTCGGCTTAGCTTCTAAAAACAAAGATCAAATGATGCTGCAGATTTTTGCAACCGGATTTCGTGTTGGCAATAATGTTCTAAGCGGTCCCAACTACAACAAATATAACGGCAGATCATTCAGCGAAAAAGATAAGAAAGATTTTCTAGACCTGTTTGGCAGCGCCCAGTCTCTAAGGGCTAACGGGGACGCTGAGGTCAGACTTCTTGGTTTTCAATATCGGAATTATTCGTTAAACGTCAAACTTAACGGTACGGGTTATTCCAAAATTCCCCGAGGTATTTTTGATTTGGCTTTAAGCAACTACGACGTAGGGTCGAAATCATTGAATCAAAAAGGCAATGGCGGCGGCGAGGCCTATTTAGATGTGAGTATGTCGGCAGGATATCCTATCAAAAATATATTTCCGGATGTAATCAAGGAAATGGCAGCCGGAATGACGCTAAAGTATATTAAGGGGTTTGGCCAAGTTACCATTTCAGATATGCACGGTATTATTGAAAAAAGCGATTCGCTCATTACCCGTGGAAGTTATTTTACTAGACAGTCGGAAGGCGGAAGCGGGTTTGGTATCGATCTCGGTACTGTGGCAAAGATCAACCGGCACTGGACTGTAGGAATAAGCGTGATGAACGTCTTCAGCCAGGTGAATTGGACAAAGCAGGATTCCATTCACGAAGGTTCCTTTTCGATTCGCGGGAATGATGTATTTGACATCGATTTCAGAGACAATAAGAAAGATAGTTTATCGTCTCAATACAACTCGGATAAAAATGATACATCGTATCATATAGGCTCTTACACGAGAAAATTACCGATGATATTGCGAATTGGCGCCGGGTATCAATACAATAAAAAATTACTGCTGACCGGCGACCTTGAACATTTTCTGAATGATGTTAGCGGCTCTACTGTTCCCAGGTTGGCCGTTGGCGCGGAGTATCGGACGTCGGACTTTGTTTTACTGCGCGGAGGATTGTCGCTTGGCGGCGATAATCGCGGGTTTAATGTTTCCACAGGCGCGGGGTTTTTGTGGGGTGAGACTACGATCGACATTGCTACCAATAACTTCGAAGGCCTCATTACGCTCAGGCGATTTTCTTTTGCATTAAATGTAAAGACGATCCTGCGATAACTTAACTATCCCAAAAGACCTCTACATTCTTGATGTGAAAGTGTATAGCAGGTTTGTATACCGCTATCAGTGCCATCCAATTCTACATTTGATTTTTCACTTCTCCTACTTTTACCGACTTCAAATACCACTATTCAATTAATCCTGAAAATCACAATAGAAAACACATCTTCCTCGCATGTCAAGTAGGCGCCCAAGAAAACGACCTTGTCATTCTGAAAGAATCTTTTTTGAGCTAAGCAATATCTGTAATTCACAAAATTCTTTCAGAATGACAACCTTCGCACTTCAGCACGACTTGCCTATTAACAAAAAAGCCGCCCCGAATATTCGGGACGGCTTTTTTGATTGAGAAAGACTAATCTGCTAGAACGTATATCGCACGCCCAGCTGCATCTGCCAGCGGGAGCCGATATTAGATCTTGCGTATCGTCCTTTAACTAGATTCGGATCTTTAGCGAATGAGAATACGGGTTGCTGATCTGATGCCCGGACGCCTCTAAAACGAATCTGGGACAGAGACTGGTTGTTGACAAACAGCGATTCGCCCCACTCTTTATTCAGGAGATTCATTAAATTGAAAACATCCATCGTCAGTTCGAATTTACCGTAACGGTCGGTGACCGGAATTTCCTGGGATAGTTTGAAATCGACGCGATTGACCCAAGGCGAGGTGCTTGCGTTTCTTCCAATGATTTTGCCGCGAGCTTTATCCAACGCAGGATCATCGCTGATCCAGTCATCCAGATCTACCCACAGCTGTTGTGGCGTGCGGGTATCGGAGGCGCTGGTACCAACTAAGACGATATCATTAATATCTCTTGGAACATAAATCAAATCATTTGACGTAGCGCCGTCGGCATTCACATCGCCGTTATACACCGTTGAGTATGGTTGTCCGGAGCGGCCCGAATAGAAGAACGAAACCGTTGTTTTCCAATTCTTCACGAACTCAAGGCTCTGCGAGATAGATGCGATAATCGCATGGCGCTGTTCATAGTTTGATGTTGCGGTTATATCTTTGTTGTTTGGATCTCCTTTAGTAGGATTAAACTGCCAATTTGAAAATGCGATACTGCTCGTCGCGCT
>JAEUSJ010000314.1:0-1419 GCA_016788215.1 bacterium
GAGACGGCGGTTGATTCCATATTTTCCATCGATTCAGCCATTACGGCGAAAGTTTTAAAAAAGAACTTGAGGCTTGATTCATTGCGCAAAGCCGCCGCCGATACCGTCAAAACGGATGAAGGGCTGGATACATTGATTTTTTACGGCGCCGACACGACGGAAGGAACGTTGGATCAGTCGACCATAATCCTCAAAAGTAACGCATGGGTCAAATACCGTGGGATGGAGATCAAGGCGGCCAAGATCATCATCAATCAACCGCTAAAACTCATGACCGCGGAGGCCATACCCGATTCATTGGATTCATTAGGTCAGGTCGTACGCTACATAGGTATACCGGAATTCAGCGAAGGAGGAGAATCTTTCACGGGTAATAAAATGGAATATAATTTAGAAACCCGGCGTGGCCGCGTCGTTATGGGAGAAACAAAAATGCAGGACGGCATATATTACGGCGAAAATATACGAAAAATCGGCGAGAACACTCTTTACATCCGGCGGGGCCGGTTCACCACATGCGAAGAAAAAGACCCGCATTTTTTCTTTCAGTCCAAGGAGATGAAATTGATCGTTAAAGACAAAGTGGTTGCCAAGCCTGTGATTCTATACATCCACGAAGTACCGATCTTTGCCATACCTTTTGGCGTCTTTCCCAACCGTAGCGGACGCGCTTCCGGTATCACACCGCCTGCTTACAGTGAAACGCCAAGAGAAGGGAGGCAGATAAGAAATTTCGGATATTTCTGGGCGCCCAACGATTATTTTGACGCGCTCGGTCAGGTGGATTTTCTCGATAAAGCCGGATTTTTACTCCATGGCGGAACACGTTACGCTAAACGGTACAGTTATACCGGCAATTTTCAATTTTCATATTCCTCCCTCAGTTATATCACGGGTCAAAAAAGCCGGTTATGGAATATCGACGCGTCGCACAGCCAAACTATCACCGATAAACAGAACCTTAATGCCGATATACATTATGTGAGCAGTAAGAATTTTTATCAGAACACGAGCGTGAATCAGCAGCAAATTCTCAATCGACAGATCCGAACGAATATTAGTTATAATAACACTCAGGACTGGGGCAGTTTTTCAGCCAATTTATCGCAATCGGAAAATCTCGATAACGGGCAAAAAGATTTTACCTTCCCCAACGTAACGATCAATAAGTCCAACTCTGCATTTTTTCCAAAATCGGAGAAAGACAAAAATAAACCGGACACCTGGTATCAATCTATCCGTTATGGTTATTCATCCAATTTACTCGGGCGGCAATCCCAGGCCAGCAGAACGGCCGATCCCGCAAGCGCGCTGGGCATGAATCACAACGTAGGAATAAGCGCGCCGTTCAAGATTCTAAAATATTTTAACGTGAATCCCAGCGTAAATATTCAGGAAACCTGGTTTGACCGGCGCAGC
>JAEUSJ010000314.1:1429-2286 GCA_016788215.1 bacterium
CGCCGTTCAAGATTCTAAAATATTTTAACGTGAATCCCAGCGTAAATATTCAGGAAACCTGGTTTGACCGGCGCAGCGAAAACTTTTATTATGATTCACTCAATCGCCCTGTGAGTGACACCGTTCGTTCTTTTTTTGCAAGACACACTTTTTCTTCCGGCGTCGGACTATCAACAAAAATTTACGGAACGGCCAATCCAAGATTATTCGGTCTGGAAACATTTCGTCATGTCATGTCCCCCAGCGTAAGTCTCTCCTATCAGCCGGATTTTTCAACCGGTCCGTGGGGATATTACGAAACAGCAGTCGATACGGCGGGGCGAAAAACGAAATTTGACCGCTACGGCGGTAATATTTTATTCGGCGGGACGCCGCAAGGAAAACAACTTGCTATGGGTTTTAATTTGGGCCACACATTGCAGGCAAAAATAAAAAACACTCAAAAAGACACAGCTGTTTCAAAAACGGATAAGGAACCGGAATTGAAAAAATTGGATCTCCTGAATTTCAATAATTCGATCAGTTACAATTTTACCGCAAAGGAATTCAAGCTATCGACGCTGACCACCTCGATTTCCGTGAGCAACGATCTTGCAAAAAATCTCAGTTTATCTATGTCAACAACGCATGATTTTTACCGATACGACAGAAATCTAAATCAGCGTATCGATAAACTAAATAAAATACCGCGCCTCATTTCCGCATCGATCACCTCCGGAATCTCATTCAGCGGCGGTGAAGCGACGGCTGCCTCTGTTTCGCAAACACAAACTGCGGCCGACCAAAATCAAAATTATTCCACTCAACCTTTCCAACAAGATTATAATCAGCGTTTTCTTCCGCAAAATACCACGTTA
>JAEUSJ010000315.1 GCA_016788215.1 bacterium
AAATGCAGTTGTGGCACCATTTCAGGTATTGCTATCATCCAACTCACATAATAATACGCCAAGATGTGAAAGCCTGAAAATGTTTTGTCCGGAATTGAATGGATGCGGTAGTCTTTTTGGGCGGGACTGTAGCCTTGCGTGCCCCGCATGGCGATCTCGAAGGCTATCTTTTTGATCTCCTCTTTGGGAATGCCGTCGAAATACTGCAGAGCGTCGACCATGAACATGACGACGGCCATATTGACGCCCGCGGATTCCTGCGATTTTTGGAAACGCTCCATTTCCCTTTGTTTATAAGGGTCTTTGGAATCGAGATCGTAAGGGTCCTGGGTTATCGATTCGAGCAATTCGTCGGTATGCGTTCGTTTTTGAAGTTCGCGCTCATGAATGAGTTCGAAATATCCGTCGAGTTTCAGTTCTTCCGCCCAGTGAAGCACGAGTTCGTATTCCTGCGCGGGTTTTTTGGCGTCTTTGGCCTCGAGATATTCATTGTAAAAATCTTTCGCCTGTTTCAGTTCCATCGTATCGGGTTTGAATTCCTGCACGAGGTCGATCCCGTAGAGGTCTTTGAATTGCATGGCGCCGGTGAGGCTGTATATCTTGCTTTTGGAAACGATGTTTTTGGGTGAAAGGGCAGTGATCTTAGGATCGGTCACAGCTTTGACGCCCTGCCGGATGAGCGCGTAGAGCGAGAGGAATTGATACGCTCTTAATTCCGCGTGATCCCGGTGCATCCTGTTTTCGATAAAGAGATCGATGGGCGCGTTGTACGCCTGCAGGTTGAGTCCGTCAAAAAGGCCTGCGGCGTATTGGTCTGCCGCCGGAGCGGAAATTCCTTTATCGCGGAGTTTCTGCAAGGGGAAGGAAATGCTTTTTAGAAATGCGGATCTATGTTCCTGCGTGGAAGTGAATACGAGGTTGGCGTCTTCCGCCCGCGCTTCGATCACAAGCGCAAGATGGAGCAGTTCGTGCATCATGAGATGTTCGACGGCGGGATAATCGGGTTTAAATTTTATCGTATGTTTTTCCCTGCCGTAGTATTCCGCAAATTCGATCTTCGCGGCGCTGGTAATGGATGAGTCTTCAATGGTTTCAATTTCCCTGCCGCCTTCAAATTCCAGTTTGTGCAGGAATCCTTTTACGATCTGTTTTCCATTTCCTTCCTGAACGATCCTTCCCGCCAGATCAAACGCATTTTTTAATGAATTCTGAACCAGCGCGTCTTTGCTTTTGTTTAGTTTAATTGATTCAATGACGCTGTAGAACGCAGATGAAAGGTCGCCTTCCGCCTCGGCGATCAAACTCATGAGCGCATGGGTATTCGGATAGGCGGGATTTATGTCCAAGGCTTTGCGTAAATATTTTTTTGCTTCCTCGCTCCGGCCTTGCTGGTGAAGTAAAGAGCCGATATTCGTTGAGACGATGTAGTCGCTGGGATTGACTTTCAGCGCTTTGTCGTAAAAACTCATGGCGGTGGGAATATCTTTTTTGAATTTTGCGTAGATATTTCCCATCATGATCAGGGCGTAGCCGTTCTCCGGATTCCAGCGCAAAGCATCGATCAGGGAATTGACCGCTTCTTCCTGATCGCCTTCGTCGGAGAGGATTTGTCCGTAGATGCGGTGGTATTCTGAAAAGGAGGGATTTTTTTGAATGAGTTCGCTTAAAAGCTTTTTGGCTTCGGTGTATTTACCCTTTTCGCAGAGGGCGACCGCTTTTTTGAATTGAGATTCTTGCTGAAGAACGGCGGGGAGATCGATTTCAATAGTGACCTTATTATCAACGATCGAGACGGCGGGTTTATGGGGCCCGATAGAATAATAGTCCGCTAATTTAGCGGCTAGAGCATGTGTACCCCCCCCCGCGATTCCGGGGAAGATATTATAAAGGAAGTCGTCTATTTCAAAGGTAATGGTCACGGTTCTCAATCCTTGCGATATGACAGGCTGCGATTTGACGCCCTAAAAGTAAGGATATGAGAGAAACTTGTCAATGACTTTGGTGATCGGATGAAAAATAGCCGGAGGGAGAATTAATCCGGATAAAGCATGGAAACACATCTCCCGCAGATCACGCCGATCCACGCAGACATTAATTCTGCGTAAATTCGCGGTATCTGCGGGAAAAAAATAAGCCGAGTAGCTGGACTATTTTCTATAAACCACAAGAGACAGAACGGCATAAAGTATCATGATCACGCTTGCGCAAAAGGTGAGCAGGCCCCAGAGGAATTCAT
>JAEUSJ010000316.1 GCA_016788215.1 bacterium
TGACGTTGCGCGCAATATTCCGCTTATCATATTATATTCGGCCGTTTTGATTTTTATCAGCTGGAAACTAATGGCTTTGAGTTTGGTTCTAATCCCGCTGATCAGTTTGGCCGGCAATCGTTTCCACAAAATCCTGCAGAAATCTATAGCAGACGAACAACATGCCCTCAGTAGGCTTATTCATCACCTACAGCAAAAATTGTACGGCATCAAGCTTATCAAATTGTTTAACTCGGAAAAATTTGAGCTCGGTAAGTTTCACGAGCAAAGCTCTGAGTTAAAACGTGTTTTTCAATTCAGAGACCGTGTAGAATCAATCGGCGTATCGGTTGTTGAAATGATCGGCGTCAGCGCCGGAGTGCTTTTGCTGTATGTGATCGGAACAGAGACGCTGGGCGGCCAATTCCATTATGGGCCGGGCGGATTTGTCTTATTCATTGCCGCCGTCTTTTCATTGATCGATCCTGTAAAAAATCTGATACGATCCGTTCATTCGTTCAGAGAATCCGAAGTCTTGTGGGCTACCCTGAGGCAATTGAAGGTCAAGGAACATCTTGAGCCTGAAATTTCAGAATCACCGCAACTATTTGAAAAGCAGATTGTGTTTGATAATGTTTCTTTCCATTTTGAAAATCGTTCTGATCCGGTTTTTGAGAACCTTAATCTAAAGATCAACCACGGCGAAAAAATTATGCTTACCGGGAAAAGCGGTGTCGGGAAAAGTACGCTGATTGATTTACTTTTGGGCTTATATCAACCTTCCAGCGGCGTCGTATCAATTGACAAGATACCCCTGATCAACATAAACAGGAAATATTTGTCACGTATTTTTGGCGTTGTAACGCAGGAGGCATTCTTATTTCACGACACAATTAGAAATAATATAGCTTACGATATGTATGAAATTACCGATGATCAAATCATGGAAGCCCTTCATAAGGTTCAGCTATGGGAGTGGTATATACAACAGCCCCGCGGATTGGATACCGTGATCGGCGACCGGGGACAAACGATGTCCGGCGGGGAAAAACAAAGACTAATACTTGCGAGGCTCATCTTGCGAAACCCGGATATACTCATTTTTGACGAAGCAACGTCGTCATTGGACATCCCGGCAGAAAAAGCGCTATATACAACTATCCTTAACTTATTTTCAGATAAAACGATGGTTTTCATTTCGCATCGACATACGCTCTATCCGTTTACCGGACGCCTCGTCGAGATTAAAAATCGAGGCATTATCGAACGCAGCATTTCTTCAACTTTTGCTTGATGAGCGACGGATTTTTCTTTATTATTCATTGTTCGTCTCCCGCTGATTTCGCAGATTCACGCAGACGTTTTTCATCCGCGTAAATTAGCGGCACTGCGGGGACAAATCATGTAAGCTAAGTAGGTACACAAAACATATTACTTTCAGGAGGCAACATGCCGCGAATGGTACATTGTATGAAATTGGGAACAGAATTAGAAGGATTGGATCGTGCGCCAATTCCGGGAGAACTTGGCAAAAAAGTGTTTGAAAATATTTCCAAACAAGCATGGAAAATGTTTGAGGATCACTTCAAAATGGTGATGAATGAATACCGATTGAATTTGATGGATCCAAGAACCGATGAAATTTTCAAGCAACAGGTAACTGAGTTTTTATTCAGCGGATCGGCACGGGCGCCGGAAGGATTTACGGAACAGAAGTAACTATTATTCTGCGCGGCTTTTCTTAACCTTGATTCCCTTGAAGAGAAGAAAAAGGCCGGCCAAGCCTGCTGACATGCCTAACCAGAAAAACAGAATCGCTGTTGTTCGGTAATCACCCACGTTGTTAAACGCAGTTAATATGCCGATAAATTCGAGAAAAACACCTAGAAGAAATTTTTTGGTAAACCGCATATTGAATATCTCCACATCAAGATACTGTTTTTTTTCAATCAGTCCAATTTCTTTTTCAGATTAATAATACTCATTTCCGTAAATACACGTATTGTCAAACCTGACATAATTCATTATCATAAAAAGTAACCGTTATCTGGTTGCGTGCGTGATTGTGCATGAAATTAGATAGGGTGAAGGAGGTTTCATGGCGATCGCATTATTTATTGTGGGACATTGGTATTTGTCACTGTTCTCACAAAGTTTTTTTCTTCACCGGTATTCGGCTCATAAGATGTTCAATTTGTCAAAGTTTTGGGAGAAAGTTTTTTACTTTTTAACTTTTATAAGTCAGGGATCGTCATT
>JAEUSJ010000317.1 GCA_016788215.1 bacterium
GCAGGTGAAGAAGGGTCATGGAAAAATTACGGCGGGCTGTATATAGTCGGAACGGACACATCGCTTCGTCCAGCAGGGTCACAAGGTTTTCCCGGTTTCCAACCGTCAAATGAATTAAATAAATCAAGATCAAATGTTGGAGCTTATGCCGATGCGGAATTTGATATCACTCAGGAACTCATGATCGGGACCGCCGCGCGATTTGAGCACTATAACGATTTTGGAAACACGTTTAATGGCAAACTTGCCACTCGCTACAAAGTAACGCCGGACGTATCCGTGCGAGGATCTGTCAGCAGCGGTTTCCGAGCCCCATCGCTTGCACAAAAATATTTCAATTCTTCTTTTACTGATTTTGTCGGCGGTGAACCGGTTGAAAAACTTATTGCCAGAAATGATGCAGAAATTACTAAGGCGCTGGGTATCCCAAAGCTCAAACAGGAAAAAGCGATTGACATGAGCCTTGGTTTCACGGCAAAATATGAGGATTTTACCGCAACAGTAGATGCGTACCGAGTTGTAATCAAAGACCGAATTGTGTTGACGGGTGCTTTTGATAATTCGGACACGACGATCAGTGCGTATTTCCCGGCAGGAATCGCTCAAGCATCATTCTTTACCAATGCCATCGACACAAAAACGAATGGTCTGGACATTGTGTTAGGTTGGACAAAATATCTGGACAACAGTCGCCTGAATATCACGTATGCCGCTAACTTTACGGACATGTCGCTGGGTAAAAAAATAAAGACTTCCGACAAGTTGGCAGGAAAGGAAGACATTTATTTTGGCCGACGTGAACAGTTGTTTCTACTGGCTTCCGCGCCGGACAGTAAGATGAACTTAACGTTTGATTACAAAATGAATGCATTTACAACAAATCTACAATTCATTCGGTTTGGTGAAGTAAAACTAGAAAACTGGGACGGCAATATTGACAAATACCGGGCAAAAGTTGTTACAAACATAGCCTTTGGCTATGATGTTTCAAAAAATATTATGATCACCGTCGGCGCAAACAATATTGCCAATATTTACCCGGACCAACATGACGCGGGTCTTACTGAAACCGGGGGAAATTGGGATGCCGTTCAGATGGGATTCAGCGGCGCTTACTATTTCACGCGGCTAGGGTTCAAGTTTTAGTAAATCCTTGTCGTCACCAACAGCGGGTTATTTTAATTTATCAAAAAAAGAGCTGCATTCTACCGAATGCGGCTCTTCTTATTTAGCCAAACGAGCGAAGCGCTTTCATTGACACTATTACGAAAAATCTGTTCCATTAATCAAAAAATTATGTAATATTAGTTGCAGTCAACGATATATTTTTTTGAACGAAACCAAAGTACTAATGAAAAGTCAAACTTTACTCCTTTGCGCACTATTCACTTTTTCCGCCATAGGTTGTTCGTCGAGTATGACGACCCGTTCCTTACCGGATGACGCATCGATTCCGCAAGTTAAGATCTTAATTCAAAAAACGCCGAACGTTTCTTTATACGCCAATGCAGCATTTGCGGTGAAAGACAATATCTCGGGGCAATACGTCGGGTATGTGTCGGCGGAACAACGGATTGAACTCAAGAGGAACAAGGATAAAATAGAAATCTTTGACGCGTCGGGGAAATCTCTAGGCACTTCAACATTTTTTTCCTTAGACGCCAAGGAAACCAACATCCGCTTCAGCGTTGGTGGAAACTCCTACCGCGGATCCCTTCTTATGTTACCGGAAGAAGACAAGATCAATGTGATCAATATCCTTGATATGGAATCCTACCTCATGGGGGTAGTGCGAAATGAGATAGGAAACCTCATGCCCGATCAATTAGAAGCCGCCAAAGCCCAGGCCGTTGCGGCGCGAACGTATGCGGTTCGATATAAAGGCAAGTACAAACAATACGATTACGTAAGCGATGTAAATGATCAGGTGTATGAAGGCGCGTCAAGCGAAAGTGATATCACAACACGCGCCGTGATCGAAACGGTTGGTGAAATTGCGGTCATGGACGGGAAACCGGTCAATGCATTTTATTTCTCCACTTGCGGCGGGGTTACGGCGAATGTACAGGAGGTCTGGAAAAGTTCGACGCCAACACCCTATCTCGCAAGTATAAACAACGAGGTTGCAGGTAAAAATCTATGTGAAGAATCGCCGCATTACCGGTGGGAATTGAACTGGACGGGCGATGAAATTGAAAAACTGATCAAGGACAATTTGAA
>JAEUSJ010000318.1 GCA_016788215.1 bacterium
GTACTTCATCCTCGATACTGTGAAGCGCAGTAACCATGATCACCGGCAAAAGATGCGTTTCAGGGTTTTTTCTTAGTTGGCGGCAGACTTCGAATCCATCCATTTCCGGCATCATGGCGTCCAATAAAACTACGTCCGGTTTTCCCTTTTCAATATGCTCCAGGGCCTCGACGCCGGTTGAGGCAACATCGATTTCATATCCCTTACGCTGCAGGAAAGTGGACAGAAATCGAACGTTTAGCTCTTCATCGTCAACGATAAGGATTTTGTGCTTTTTTTCTTCCATGAATACGGGTTGGGTTTACGCAGTGTTATTGAGTCTGAATTGACTTCTGGAGAGCCGTTGGAGAGTGTACTAAAGTAAACCGGATTTGTCAATTTATTATTTTAGTTTGCCTTTAAAAGGTGTTTTAAATATATTTGCCTCACTTCGATTAGCTTTTTTTGCTTATAATACATACGCTTGAAAAATTTTATTAAAACTTCGGTTTTACTCTCAATGCTGGTTATTCTCACCGTTCTTGTCATGGATAAATGGATCTTGCCATTCTATGTTTCCCATGGCGAACAGGTTAGGGTTCCGAACGTAGTGGATAAAGACTTTACCGAAGCAAAAAAAATTTTGGAACATGCGCAGCTCACCGTAATTAGAAAAAATCGCTACGATCGTCTCGCCACGCCGGATCATGTGATCCAGCAGATACCGGAAGCTATGACCACCGTAAAACCGGGACGAAGTATTGAACTTATTATCGCGGACAATGACCGGATGATCAATGTTCCTCTTCTCAAACTATCCACATTACGTGACGCTCAGTTTAATCTCGAATCATTGAATCTGAAGATGGGCAAGGTCGATTCACAAGCCTCCAACGAGTTCCCGGCAGGCGTGATACTGGAACAGTCGATCGAGCCTAATCAAAAGATTAATATCGGCGCTTCCATAGACGTTGTAGTGAGTATTGGGAATAATCTCGTAGAAGCAAAAGTTCCGTATCTCATCCACAAAAGTTTACTCGAAGCAAAATCATTGATCGTGGAATCCGGATTACGACTGGGCATCATTGTCAAAAAATATTCACATGAACTCTTACCCGGAACGGTAATTGCACAGTCGCTCGACAGTTCCACGACGGTCGCGCCGCTGTCCACGATTGATTTAACGGTGAGTTCAACGGATAAGGAAGATGAATAAATCTAATCGTATTTGTTTTGTTTCGGATTTCTTTATTTCAGATAAAAAAGCAACGATTACCGGCCCGATGGTGCAGACCTATTTGATCGGCAGCGAGTTGAAAAAACGCGGCTGGGATGTTCATTACATAGCCTACAGCAAGGAAGGAAAAGATAATTTTTCTGAATCGTATGAAGGCATGACCGTGCACTGGATACGGCATCGCCCGTTTCTTCCGCTTTTGCAGTATCGTAAGATAAGGAAAGTGCTGACGGCCATCAATGCAGACTATCATTATCAACGAGGGCGCGATATACTTACCGGATTTGTTGCCCGTTATTGCAAAAAGAATCACAAAACATTTGCCTGGGCAAGCGCCGGAGAGAGCGGGGCTGAAAGAGGAAAATATCAGCGACAGCTTCGAAAAAAACACCGACCGTTTCTCAAAAAAACTGTATTATGGTGTGAAGCAAAAATCAATGATGTGATCTGTGAATATGGAATAGAAAACGCTTCGCGTATTATCGTTCAAACCGAGTATCAAAAAAACAGGCTGAAAGAAACGTTTGGTTTAGATTCTGTGGTTATTAAATCGGGCCATCCCGTCCCGGAACCTGTGGAACGTAGTGCTCCGCTAAAAATACTGTGGATCGGGAGCATAAAGGCAGTAAAAAGACCGGAACTATTCATAGAACTAGCCGAATCTTGTCGGAATTTGGAGTGTGAATTCTGGATGGCGGGCCAGTTTGTTGACTCGCGATTAAAGTCATTTCTTTTGCAAAAAATGCAACATATGAATAACTTAAAATATCTGGGCGCAGTTCCTTTTCATGAAAGTCAAACTCTCATATCAAAAGCACATGTTCTGGTTAATACAACGGACGATGGATATGAAGGCTTACCCAATGCATTCGTTCAGGCATGGCTGGCGGGGACGGTTACCCTGAGTCTGCATTCGGATCCGGATGGCGTGATTGAGAAATATGGATTAGGCGCAAAGGTGGAATCGATATTCGCGATGAAAGATGCGATAAAAAA
>JAEUSJ010000319.1 GCA_016788215.1 bacterium
GAAGCAGGCAATGGGCAGCTTGAAGACGAACTACGCCTGTCGTTGAGCCACCACAACCTGGAATGCCCGACGATCGACCATGTAAGGCATTTCGGCGGCATATTGCCACAACTTAAAGAAATTATCGAAAAGGTTATTTCGGTAGAGGAGGTGTTAGCATGAAATCGAGTATATTTTATGAAAAGTTCGAGCGTCATGCTCACGGCGAAGGGTTGAAGGCCAACTCCACGCATTACTGCCCGGGCTGCGGCCACGGCCTTGCGCATAAGTTTCTTGCCGAAACAATTGACGAACTGCAGATTCAAAACCGTACGGTGCTGGTGTCGCCCGTGGGCTGCAGCGTTTTCATGTACTATTATTTCGACGTCGGCAATACGCAAGCCGCTCATGGACGTGCGCCGGCTGTTGCTTTGGGGCATAAGACTGCCAATCCGGAATCGATCGTCATTAGCTATCAAGGCGACGGCGATCTGGCGTCGATCGGTTTAGCAGAAATCATTCAGTCGGCGCAGTTAGGGATTCCGATCTCGGTAATTTTTATTAACAATGCGATCTATGGCATGACCGGCGGGCAATTGGCCCCGACTACCTTGATGGAACAAAAAACAGCAACCTCGCCGCATGGCCGAAGCAGGATCATGGGACAACCGCTTCGTATGGCGGAAATGATCGCCCAAATTGACGGCCCGATGTATGTGGAACGCGTCGCTTTATTTGACAACAAGCAACGCAACCATGCAAAAAAGGCGATCAAAAAAGCCATTCAATTGCAGGTTGAAGGCCGCGGATATTCATTCGTAGAAGTGCTGGCAGAATGTCCAACCCATTTAAAGATGACGCCGCAGGAAGCAGAGACTTGGGTTCGCGATAAGATGCTCCCGGTATTTCCTCTTGGAGTTAAAAAAGACGAGCCCCGCGAGCCTTGGTTCAAACTGAACAAACCGAACTTTGACCCCAACAAACTGCAGGAACTGGTCGGTGGAACGAGTGAGAAAGTAGAACGATTCAGTCCCGGGTTCCCGCATCATATTTCGCCAAGCGACATTTCGCTGAAGTTGGCCGGTTCCGGCGGCGACGGCGCGCAGACGGCAGCGATGCTCATTACCCGCGCAGGGATCAATGAAGGCTTTGACGCAACACATATCCCGAGTTACGGCCCGGAATCGCGCGGAGGAACATCTTACGCGGATGTGCACGTTGCGGAAACTGAAGTATTATCTCCGGCATCGCCCAATCCGAATATTCTGATTGCCTTCAATGCGCCCAGTTTGGCAAAATTCGGCCCGCACGTCCAGAACGGCGGAACGATCTTTTATGACAGCTCCATCATCACTGCGCCGCCGATATTTAATCACGGCACGATGATCTACGGCATTCCGTTTACGCAGATCGCGATGGATCTCGGTAAAGTCATGGTAAAAAATATCGTTGCTCTCGGCGCGCTGCATGCCGCGACGGATATTTTTCCGAAGGAAACATTTCTGACGGCGATCCGCCAAGCGTTAAAGGATAAATGCGCGATGATTCCGATCAATGAAGAGGCCTTCGAATGGGGCATCCGCGCTTACAATGGCGAATACGAATTTCCCGGCGAGAGCGTGTTGTAAAACGAAACCGATTCAATGCAGGGCGAAGAAATGATCTTCGCCCTTTTTTATTGGTCAAAACGAACGGATAAGGTTTTTTAACATATATTGACACTTTTTTTGTATAGAATATACTGGTAAAGGAAAGGGTGAGTCAATTAATTATATTATTACGATTGTCGTCTAAATGAGCTACCATCGTGTTCCCAAGAAGGGCTCCTTTCTCCGAGAGTGCTTTGAAATGTGCAATATGAATGTAAGGTAAAATTTTCTTTCACCTTTTTTTATCTCCGCCAGGGGGGTGATCGGTATATAAAAAGTGAACAATCCAAAAATAAACCGTTTGCTTTTGGTTATTTGATGAAATAGATTTTTGCCAATTTCTTGATAGGATTCTTTCAGTCATCAAATAATACAATTAAGGATAAGGTTATGAAAATATTATTATGTGCGTTGATCCTGATTAGCGGAACGCTAGTCTCTCAGGACAGGGTAAGTGTGGTTACGAAGAAACCCCGCGTTGCCGTGCTCCCGTTTGAAGTCGGTGCCGTCAGCGACCGGCAGATGTTCGATCAGGGCGGAATTGAAAAATTTGCGGAATCAGTAACACAACAATTGGTGAA
>JAEUSJ010000031.1:0-2683 GCA_016788215.1 bacterium
GATAGCGCCGCTTTTTTCGATGACATCCGGAATACGAAATGATCCGCCGATCTCAACTAATTCGCCCCTGGAGACGATCACTTCTTTTTGATAGGCCAGCGTGTTCACCAATAATAGAACGGCGGCAGCATTATTATTAACCACCGCTGCGGCTTCCGCTCCCGTGAGCATGCAAATCAATTCCTCCACGTGCGAGTTCCTCTCGCCTCGCCCGCCGCTCGGTAGATCCAGCTCAATATTACAATAGTTCTCCGTAACACTTTTAAGGTTCTGTATAGCTGCTTCGGATAAGGGCGCACGGCCAAGGCCTGTATGTAAAATGATTCCGGTTCCATTGATGACTCTTTGCAGGCTCGGTTTGAGTAATCCGCTTAGCCGATTATTTATTTCATGGAGCAAATAGGTTTGTGCCTCCGCTTTTGTCGTGAAGGGAACCGCGTGAAGTCTTTTCTTAAGTTTTACAATTTCATCACGTACAATCCTGATAACGATGTCCCGCGGAAATGCAATCATTTGGAGCTGTTCCGCCAGTTGATGAACGGATGGAATCAGGCTCATTTTTGTTTTTGCAGAAGTTTTCACAGCAACTGCTTTATTCTTTTAATTTAAGAAAAGGCTGCGAAAGCGCATCGAATTTAATCTTGCGGACCGTTTCGGAAATCGTCAACTGTTTCGACTGCAAAAGATAATAGATACAACTGATGGTAATCAATGAAGCAATCAGGCCTTGCTCTATACTAAAATAGTCTCCTACGGCAATATTCCGCAAACCGACCTCCGCCTTGAATAATGAATACGAAGGTCGAATACCGTAAACCGGAGTGCCAAAACAGAAATTCTGAATAAAGTTCAACGCAAACTGGACGCCAATGCCGGTCCATAAGGCACGGGTTCGGAAATAACAAATTGAAAAGACAAAACCGAGCAACGCAATGTTTACTCCCTTAAGAATCTCGTCAATGTGAAATTGCGTTTGTATCAGGGCATACATAAGTGAGACAAATATCGCCGCAACGATCTTGCCCATACCTTCGGCCATGGTTTGCATAAAATATCCGCGTAGAACCAGTTCTACCCAGATTGCGGCTACGGCCCATATAAGTATATTCATCCCCAATCCGCCGATAAAATCTAAGAATTCCACCGGCTGTGGCGTAAGGGATATAAATCCCCACGGCAGCAGCAAAATCAGCAATACCACAGGCATCAGCATTCCGAGAAGTAAACCGAAAATAAGTTCTCTTATCCATTCTGCATGAAAACTCAGACCTATGGAACGCCACGGCCGCTTATCGAGTATCTTCAGGGTTGCAAAAGTTAAAATAGTAATCCCCATCAGCCAGCCTACTAAATGTATTAATGTCCTGAAATCATGGCCTGGCGCCGTAGCGGGCAACGCAGGCAGGTAAACCGCATAAAACACCGAAATAAAATTGGACATGACAAGCAAGAAAAGGAAAAAGATCAATATGCGCCATTGCCATTTGATCTGAGCAATGTGATTGAATAAAAATTGGTAGAGTTTGCCTTCAGGAGTCATGGTAATGCCGCCTTAATTATTCAGTTCAATATCTTTGTAATATATATCCTGTTCCGTGTCCGTGCTATCGGCAGCCTTAATGCCGACCATGAACCGGCGCGCTTCACCGGTGATCTTAAACGTACACGGTAAGTTCTTTGTCATGGTCAATGAGTCGATCACGTCCTTTTCATGCAGCATCTTGACTATCAGATTCATGAAATTAGCGTGTTTTTTTTTCGGTAAACCGTCCTCAAAATACCGCTCGTATTTTTTCGGATTCGGGATGATGGTTGCTAAAAACACAGACTCACCTACCGTCAGATCTTTTGGTTTTTTATGAAAATAAAATTCCGCGGCCCGCCCGACGCCGTGAACATCCGGGCCCCATTCTATGATATTCAAATAAATTTCCAAAAGCCTTTTTTTATGTTTTTCTTTGTCTCGTTTTTCATCCAATAGTTTCTCATGATTAAACAGCCAGGTAAGGATCAATTCCTGAAACTTACGCGAAATCGTTTTTTCTCTGCTTAGAAAAATGTTTTTCACGAACTGCATTGAAATTGTGCTTGCCCCGCGTGCGAATTTTTTTTCCCGGATATTGTCGCGCAGGCTGCGCCCGATCTGCAAAACGTTAAACCCGTCGTTCTTGAAGAAAGAATTATCCTCGCAGAATAACACGCTATGGATCAGCATCGGCGGAATGCTGTCGAACGGCTGGAAATACGGATTACTTCCGCCAACAAGATAGGTGCTGTCCGTGTCGTCTTCCCGTGTAAACGTATAATTAAAACTGTCCCGCAAGACCTTAACTTCAATCGAATCGCCAAGGGAAAGCACTCTGAAATCATCGCTGACGGTCAATGCGGGATTATACTTGATGCTGTCCAATTGTTCAAAGTCCAGTTTCAATGCCGCATTAAATTCGAATGACCCGCGTACCTTAACTCCTTCAATTCGCGTCAGCAGACCTTCCGGCACGGATGAAAAAAAATCATCCATTGGAATCATCGGCAATTTGAAATTTAAATCTAACAGCGGCTGACCATGCAAGCGTTCGATCTTACCGCTGATAAAACCCGTTATCTTATTAAGGTAGACCCTGGTAGCGGGACGAATGGCCAGTTCATCCGCTCCAAAATCAAGATCTAAATCAAAACCAAC
>JAEUSJ010000031.1:2783-22468 GCA_016788215.1 bacterium
CAAGAAGTTTGCTCGAATCGTCAATTCCTGCGCGGGACAGCGCAGATATGGTAAATGAATCGGAAGCAATCGACAGATTCTCAATTTGGAACGTTGACGTATTCAAAAACGTCAGCGACTGAAGAGTTATTTTGCAATTGACTCTTTTTTCTGTTCGTTCAATCGCATCGCGGATCTTATTTTCAATCACCGCATGCAAGATCGGCGGCACAACAAAAACCACCATGCCCGCGCCAATGAAGACAACTCCGATGATCCAGTATTTGAAAAAAAAATCTTTCATTAATACCAATTACAGCAAAATTCCGGCGATCGTGCCCGCCATCAGCGTTGCCAGCGCTCCGCCCAAAACGGCGCGTAGGCCTAATGCCGCGATGTCTTTTCGGCGTTCCGGCGCCAGTGGCGCAATGCCGCCGATTTGAATGGCGATCGAAGAGAAATTGGCAAAACCGCATAATGCGAAAGTGGCTATCATAATGGACTTGGGATCCTGAATGGCTTTACTGTGGATTAATCCGGCCATATCGGAATACGCAACAAATTCATTAAGAACAATTTTCGTTCCTAACAATCGTCCTACTTCCTGAGCTTCGCTCCATGGAACGCCGGTAAGAAATGCCACGGGTGCAAATACATAGCCAAAAATGTCCTGGAGCGTTAAATTTTCAATGCCGACCCAGCCGCCGACGATTCCAAACAAAGAATTGAATAATGCAATAAGCGCTATAAATGCCAGAAGCATGCCGGCGACATTCAAAGCCAAATTCATTCCGTCGGCCGCGCCTGTTGCCGCCGCTTCGATAACGTTGGATGCATTTTTTTCGACCTCAACTTTGACACTACCCTTCGTCACGGGATCTGAAACTTCAGGAAATATTATTTTCGAAATGGCCAGGCCTGCAGGCGCCGCCATGATACTCGCGCCCAGTAGCTGCGTAGCAAACATGATCTGCCCCTGTTCGATAGGAACGCCGTAGGTATCCGCATACGACTGTCCCAGCATTTGAATGTAAGCAGCCATCACGCCGCCGGCAATGGTGGCCATACCGCCAACCATGATGGTAAGTAATTCTGAATTGGTCAAAGTCTTAATGAACGGCCGTATCATCAAAGGCGCTTCCGTCTGACCGACAAAAATATTTGCGGTACAAGACAACGACTCCGCACCGCTCGTGCCCATGAGTTTGGACATTACCCATGCCATGCCTTGCACCACTTTTTGCATGACGCCCATGTAATACAGCAGCGACATCAGGGAAGAAAAGAAAATGATGGTCGGCAGAACCTGAAATACAAAGAAAAATCCAAGGCTTCCGTTCGCTCCGGGACTGATCGCCAGATTCCCAAATACAAATTGCGCTCCGGCAGTTGTATATCCCAGAATGGCCACGAATCCCTCACCGATCTTCTCGAAAGCGATCGCAAGAAAATTGAACGGCGCACCCCATTCTTTACCTTTAATGACGAGTATTCCAAATACAACCTGTATGAGCATCCCCATCCCCACCAGACGCCAGTTGATGCGTTTCTTGTTATTCGAGGCTGCATACGCTATGCCGAGAATGCCGATCAAACCCAGTAGGCCGATGAATCTTTCCATGTTGACTCCGCTTTATTTTTAAGAAGAAGTGTTAAAAAAGGTTTGGCAAAGTAGAAAATTATTTTTTTTTAAGCAAGGTTATCTTGCGATCTGAAATTCTCAAATGTACTGATTCCAGTGCAAATCACTAAAATGTCCTGAAGATTTTTTCGGCCGCTTCTTTCAGAGATTCCACGGAGCCGTTATTAGTAATGACTAGGGTTGCCCGCCGAACCTTTTCTTCTAAGGGCATTTGGGCCGACATCCGATGACTGATTTCATCATCAGTCAATTGGTCGCGCTGCTTTATTCGCTCTATGCGATTTTTAAGATCTGAATTAACCACGACCACCTTGTCAAAAATATTTTCAATCCCGGTTTCGTATATGAGGGCTGCATCAACCACGATGATTTTGTTACCCGCTTTTTGAGCACCTTCGATCTCTTGCTGCACCTGCTTAAACAAATGGGGGTGAACAATCCGGTTCAACTGTATTTTTTTTTCCTCATCTGCGAAAACATAAGCGCCCAGTTCTTTTCGTTTTAATGTCCCGTCTTTGTTTACAAATTTCCGTCCGAAAACCTTCACGATTTCCTTCAAGACGTTTGGCAGAGTTTCGACCACTGATTTGCCGATCGCATCGGCATCAATGATCTTTGCGCCAAGATGCTGAAATATCTTAGCGACTTCCGTTTTACCGCAGCCGATACCGCCGGTCAGACCGATGACGACACTTTTCATAAGACGTTTATGTTTTACGAATTCAGACAGTAATGATGCTTGCTAAAATACAATTTGAATAATTCGATTTTAATATAAAAGCTAAATTTTCGTTGAAATAATAACCTTAAACCGTTAAGTTCGTTATGCATGCAACGCACTCACCACTTCAAACGGGCCGATCATGAAAACAATTGACCTGCGAAGCGATACTGTTACAAAACCCTCACCCGATATGCGCGCGGCCATGGCTGCGGCCGAAGTCGGCGACGACGTCTTCGGCGAAGACCCGACCGTCAATGAACTGCAACAGGTGGTTGCCAGAATGTTTGATAAAGAGGCAGGCCTCTTTGTTCCGAGCGGAACCATGGGTAATCAGCTTGCCGTCAAAACGCACACCCAGCCCGGCAATGAGATCATTCTCGAAGCCGATGCGCACATTTTCAAATACGAAGCCGGCGCCGCGGGTATGCTATCCGGCGTGATCACAAAAATTCTACCCGGAACGAACGGCGTGCTGTCTGCAGATCAGATCGACCGATCCGTCAATAATCTTGACGATATTCACGCTGCGCCGACCGGACTTATCGCTTTGGAAAATACGCATAACCGCGCGGGCGGAACGATTTATCCGATCGAGGAAATTAAAAGAATCTCGGATGTCGCGCATCGGCGGAATATCCCGCTTCACCTCGATGGCGCGCGTGTGATGAATGCGTGCGTCGCCTCGAACATCAAACCGTTGGAATACGGAAAATTTTTTGATTCTATTTCGATCTGTTTATCCAAGGGGTTAGGCGCGCCGGCGGGTTCTGTTTTAGTCGGAACAAAGCCGTTTATCGACAAAGCGCGTTATTTCAGAAAAGCATTTGGCGGCGGCATGCGTCAGGTTGGAATTCTTGCGGCGGCCGGGTTGTATGCGCTTCGGCATAACGTTGATAAGCTGCGCGAAGATCATCTCAAGGCAAGAAAGCTTGCCGAGTCTATTTCGGAATTAAAATCATTTACGATAGACTTGCCCACCGTTCAAACCAACATTGTGATCTTTAGCGTTAAGACCGGAACTTCCTATGATATTATTGATAAATTAAAATTGCAGGGTATTCTAGCCATTCCGTTCAGCGACGTTAAAATTCGTTTCGTCACGCACCTCGATGTTTCCATGGACGATATCGATCATACGATCAGCATCTTGAAAAAACATTTTAATTAAAAATAAAAAACTATGAATTTCTACACAGAAAAAATGCTTTCCGATCAAATTGAAAAAATCATTACCGATCTGAAATCCGCCGCCGCTATCAAGATGCCGTCCGATGAGACCACTTGCGAGACATGCACCAACACCGATTGTAAACGTTCCGACAGTTGTCATTGCATCGTCTCCAAACATCCCGAGGTCGCCGACCAGATGATCGAATGCGGCGCGTGCCGTATTTCCTCGAGCCTCGGCATCAGCCCGGCCAAACAGCAGATCGCGCGTTTGATCGATCATACATTACTCAAACCCGAAGCAACAAAGCAGGAAATTGACCAGTTATGCGATGAAGCGCGCATGTACTGTTTCGCTTCTGTCTGTGTCAATCCCGGCTGGGTCAAACGCTGCGCGCAAAAACTTCATAAAAGCGGCGTACTTGTATGCACGGTGGTCGGCTTCCCGCTCGGAGCTACCAGCAGCCAATCTAAGGGATTCGAAACACAAACGGCCGTTGCGCAGGGCGCGCAGGAAATTGACATGGTCATCAACGTCGGCTGGCTCAAATCTCGCGAATATGATTTGGTCAAAAAAGATATTCAGGAGGTCGTTCGTAATGCCGGACGACGCCCGGTCAAGGTAATCATCGAAACCTGCCTGCTCACCGACGAAGAAAAAATAAAAGCGTGTTTGCTCGCCAAAGAAGCCGGCGCGGCCTACGTGAAGACATCAACGGGATTCAGCAAGGGCGGCGCAACTGCGGCCGATATTGCTCTCATGCGAAAAGTGGTAGGCGCACAGATAGGCGTGAAGGCCTCCGGCGGCGTTCGCACCTACGAGGACGTCGTGCAAATGGTCGAATCCGGCGCTACCCGCATCGGCGCCAGCGCCAGTGTCAAGATCGTCAGCGGAAAATCCGGCCCCTCTCAGGGATATTAGTTTTTTTTTTTACATCGTAAGTTCGCCAAAGATTTCTATCAAGTCGATGCGGATCTAAAGTATGGCGCTTATAAATTATTTTTAACAAGTTCACACTGAAATCGCACAGGAAAACCTATGAGCTTCAAAACGATCGACCGCCACATCATTGACATGGAGCGTACGCACCCGGAAGCAACCGGTGAATTGTCCGGATTGCTTACGGATATTGCGCTGGCCGGCAAGATCATCGGGCACGAAGTAAATCGCGCCGGCCTGGTAGATGTGCTGGGATTGACAGGAACGGAGAACGTACACGGCGAAGCGGTAAAGAAACTGGATATTTTTTCCCACGATACTCTTGTCAATATTATTTCCGGCGGCCGCGGGGAAATCTACATGCTGGGATCGGAAGAAATGGAACATCCGCTCAGCTTAAAGGACACGATACCCGGCGGAAAATATATTATCAACTTCGATCCGCTCGACGGTTCCTCCAATATCGACGCCAATGTCAGTGTCGGAACGATATTCTCCATTCTCCGCAAATACCCCAACGCCAACGTAAGCGAAACAGATATGTGCCGTCAACGCGGCATTCAGCAGGTTGCCGCGGGTTATATTATTTACGGGTCCAGCACCATGTTTGTGTACACCGCCGGTCAAGGCGTTCACGGATTCACACTCGATCCGGGTTTAGGTGAATTCATATTATCTCATGAACATATACAGACGCCCAAGCGCGGCAAGATGTACAGTATCAACGAAGGCAATTCCAATAAGTGGAATGATGGCGTTCGACGCTACATCAGCTATCTGAAGGAGGACAACAGCGCTGACAAACGGCCTTACTCGGCCCGCTACATCGGGTCACTCGTAGCTGATTTTCATCGTAACTTATTGTACGGAGGCATTTTCTTGTATCCGGAAGACAAAAGCAATCCCGAAGGGAAACTGCGACTACTGTACGAGGCCAATCCGCTCGCTATGCTGATCGAGCACGCAGGCGGCCTTGCATCTGACGGACATCGCCGTATTTTAGAGATTGATCCATCCGATCTGCATCAGCGTGTGCCCTTGATCATCGGGAGTCATTACGACGTGGAACTCGCATGTAAATTTATTCAGGGGAAGATAAGTGCGTAGAGCAAAAATTTCGCTAAAGACAGTTTCATCTTTGATGGTCTAGTTTGTTATGTTGTTAGCAATAACCAGGAGGATTAGATGTCAAGAAGTTTTCTAAAATCGTCGATATTGCTTCGCATGGCTATCATAGCATTTTTGACTCTCTTGCTATTAATTCCAGCAGCCATTGTGGAATCATTGATTAAAGAACGCAGCGAACGCCGAGATTCTGCCATTCATGAAGTCAGCGAAAAATGGGGACTGCCTCAAGTAATTAGCGGCCCAATCTTAACAATCCCTATCCGACATTTCGTTCAGGACGAAAAAGGAAAAGAAATTCCATTAATTGAGCATCTGCACATTCTGCCCGATTCATTGGCTATAGAGGGTCAACTCTCGACAGAAACAAGAGCGCGCGGCATTTACGAAGTGATTCTGTATAACAGCCAGTTGTCTTTATCGGGAGGATTCAATTTAGGCGATATCTCCTCTCTCCTGCAGAACGGTTACACGGCTATTTGGAACGATGCCGTCATAACGATTGGAATTTCTGACCCTCGCGGAATTAAGGAGAATGTGCAAATGGTCATTGGTGAACAAGCCTATTCCGCCAGCGCTGGAGTTCGATTTCCTGACATTGTCTCCTCAGGAATTACTGTGCTTCCCAAAGTGGACGGAACAACCAAAAACTACTCGTTCTCATTCTCACTCAATCTCAATGGAAGCTCAGAAATACAGTTCTGCCCGCTTGGAAGGCAAACTACCATAAACCTGAAGTCATCGTGGCCAAGCCCAAGTTTTACCGGCGCCTTCCTTCCTGATTCCCGATCACTGAGTGATTCAGGTTTTTCTTGCAATTGGAATGTACTGGAACTCAACCGTAACTTTCCGCAATTTTGGTTGAACAAACGCTATGATGTATCCGAATCCGTTTTCGGCGTGCGATTACTACAGTCTGTCGATGAATATCAAAAAACATTGCGTACCGCCAAATATGCTATACTTATAATCTCACTTACATTTTTAGCGTTTTTTCTATCCGAAGTTCTATCGAAAGAAACCCTGCATCCTATTCACTATTCGCTTGTCGGCCTATGCCTTGTCCTATTTTATCTACTCCTTATTGCACTTTCGGAGCATTTTGGATTTGACTCCGCCTATTTCATCTCGGCGACTTCAATTATTGTTCTTATCGGACTTTACTCAATGGCGATCGCTGCACAGCATAAAACGGCCGTTGTTATAGCAACGGTTCTTTGTTTAATATATGTGTTTCTCTACATCGTCTTGCAAAATGAGGACTATGCCTTGTTGATTGGCAGTTTGGGACTTCTGACTATTATGGCCATAGTCATGTATTTGACGCGAAAAGTTGACTGGTATACAGTTGAAAACCCCGAACAACAAAAGCAGCCATAACAAAACACCATGCAGAATGAAATTGAATTTTTTGCAATACTAATCGAACCTTAACATTTTTAAAAAATCCCTAATGAGTAATACCTTACCGGCGAATAACGGTCTTAATCAAATCGGACAAATTGCTGTTCCGGTCACTGATATAGATAGGGCAATCGTATTTTATCGCGATATTTTGGGACTGCGATTTCTTTTCAAGGCACCGCCGGGGTTAGGTTTTTTCGATTGCAACGGAGTCCGCCTCATGTTGGATGCGCCTGCAAAGGATAATGCCGGACACGGATCTGTTATTTATTATAAAGTAGACGATATAGTACAATCATTTGAAACGCTTTCTACACGAGGCGTTATTTTCGAGGCAAAGCCTCACATGATCGCAAAGATGCCGGACCATGAACTTTGGATGGCTTTTTTTCGGGATCCCGATAAAAATCTTCTTGCGCTCATGAGCGAAGTCAAATAGACTAAATAATCATGTTGTTACTTGCGATTCACAATTTAACATATAAATTAGCTAAAATAACGGTATGCACGGGTTCAGAACTGCACACAACCCGGTTACGAAGAGCCGAGTGCGCGCGTGTTCATTACAGAATAAAATCATTTTAATACGGCAGTGAGTTAATCAAGGTAGAAATGGACATAGAGCAAAACAATAATAAACCGGCGGGCCGTATCAACCGTATGGCGCTGACTTTTGCGGGACATGCATTTGTCGGCTTGGGCATTATCGGCGCTATCCTCCCGCTTGTTCCGACAACCGTGTTTCTTCTTTTGGCAGCAACGTGTTATGCGCGCAGTTCGCCGCGATTTTACCATTGGCTCATGCATAACAGGTACTTCGGCAGTTATATAAAAAATTACAAAGAAAATCAAGGCACACCCGTCTCCGCCAAGATTTTTTCGATCTCGCTTCTTTGGATAACCATTCTGTTTTCTATTTACACTGCTAAAACTCCCTGGTATGTAGACATTATTCTTATCCTCATTGCCGTTGGGGTGTCCATCCACCTCATCATGATCAAGACCCTCAAGAAAAAGTAACCCGCCCTTTTTTCGAACTACCAAAACGCTTCAAACGGACAGATCAAAATTGATAAACACGTTGATTTTTCATAATATTTTCATCATTTTTGACAGTGCGTTAAGCGGTAATCGATATAAAAAAATGTGAATGAAACGTATTGGACATGGCTTGGAACGGCGGTATTACTGCTGATCATTTTTGTACCGTATGTTATTACGGTGCGCCGGAGCAGCAAGCAACAAGCGATGAAGCGCGATCATGCGATTGCCACAGGCAACAATAAACCTGTTGCGCAGCATCCGCGCATTGATCAATCGCTGTGCATCGGCTGTTCCTCCTGTGTGATTTCCTGCCCCGAAGGAGCATTAGGATTAATTGACGGTATCGCGGAACTGGTGCAACCCTCCAAATGTGTCGGACATGGCATTTGCGCCGAGGCCTGCCCTGTGTCCGGAATAAAGATCGTTCTTGACCCGACCAAATCGACCGCCGAAATTCCACTGCTCGACGAAACGTATGAATCGAACGTTCCGAATATCTATCTCATTGGTGAATTGGGAGGAATGGCTCTGCTGCGCAATGCGATCTTTCAGGGAAAGCATGTGATCGATTCCATCGCAGAAAAAACGAAATATCAGAGCCAACAACGTGATCACGATCTTCTGGATGTTGTAATAGTCGGAGCCGGAGCGGCTGGACTTAGCGCGGGTTTACGTGCAATCGAGAATGAACTAAAGTTCGTTCTCATCGAAAAAGAAGAAACGCCGGGCGGCGCGATCTTAAGTTATCCCCGTCAAAAATTGGTCATGACCGTACCGGTTGAAATTCCCAAGTACGGCTGGATGCGAAAAAAAGAATTGAGCAAAGAAGATCTGATGGACATGTGGAATCTCATTATTAAAAAAACAGGCTTGATCGTTCAGTGCAATCAAAAACTGGAAAATGTAGTGCGTGAAAACGGACATCTGCTCGTTCAAACCCAAGCCGGTCAACAGTACCGTACCAACAATGTCGTATTGGCCTTAGGCCGTCGCGGTACGCCGCGCAAGCTCAATGTTCCTGGCGAGAATTCGTCTAAAGTCACCTATCAACTGATTGAAGCCGGCAAATATGAAAATGCTAAGGTCATGGTCGTTGGCGCGGGAGACGCCGGCGTGGAAGCGGCAATCGGTTTATCTAAACAAAAAGGCACCTCCGTCTCACTGATCAATACGGGCGATTCGTTCGCAAAAACTAAACCCAAGAATCAGGAACGAATCCAAGAAGCCCAAGACAACGCACGCATTAAGGTTTATTACAATTCAAAAACAAAAGAGATCAAAGATAAATCCGTGATCATCACGACGCCGGAAGGCGAAAAGGAAATCGACAACGATTTTGTATTTGTATTTGCCGGAGGCGAAATGCCGACGCCATTTCTCAAGAAAATCGGAATCGAATTCATGCAACAGGAGCGGGTATTTTAAACTATGAATAAACGTCTGCACCGGATCTTCATTTGGTCCCTGACTGTCATTGGAATTGCTACGGCTGTTTTGATCGGTATTTATGGAGCCGATTATTATACGACGCCCGTCATCGAACGCAACACGCATTCGCTTCATGATGTATTAAGCCCGACGGGATTCTGGGGACACGGCATGGGATTCATTGGCACCTTTTTGATCGTTTTCGGTGTTTCGATGTACTCCCTGCGGAAACGCTGGGGCGTTTTAGCCGGATTTGGATTGATCAAACACGTACTTGAATTTCATATCTTTCTTTGTTTGCTTGGGCCGGCTTTGATTCTGTATCATACCGCTTTCAAATTTGGCGGAATTGTCGCCGTTAGTTTTTGGAGCATGGTTTGCGTTGTCGCCAGCGGCGTCCTGGGACGATACATTTATTTGCAGATACCAAAGAGTTTGTCGGGTAAAGACCTGACGGCCGGTGAGTTGCAGAAACATCTTAATTTGGTCACCCAAATTCTCATAAACGAATACGGAATCGAAGACAGTCGAATACAAACCATCGACGCCCTGACACAGCCTTTTGATGCGGGTGAAAAAACTACTTTTTTCCGAACGCTTCCGAAATTGATGTGGCATGACTTCAAAAGGTACTTCAAAATTCATGCAGCTATCCAGCACCTTAGCCTGAAATCGGTCAGCCATGAACATCTTCAGACGATTCGTCATTTATTTTTGGAACGATCCAAAATCCAACGTCAGATCCAGACGTTAGTCACCACCCAAAAACTGTTTCGATATTGGCATATTATTCACATGCCCTTTTCGATCATTATGGGCGTGATCCTCGTGGCGCATGTTATCGTCGCATTTCTTTTTGGATATACCTGGATTTTTTAGAAAGGAAAAACATGAATTCAAAGCAAAACCTAATCGCTCTAGCGTTGGGTGCACTATTTCTGATTTCGGCCATTGCTTATTATTTTTATGATGAATCAAAAAATCAGAAAAAAAACGATCCCCATATTCATCTTGGTCAAAACTCGGATGCATCCATGCCCTCCGATGCAGGTTCAGCGACTTCTTCTTCGGTAACAGGAAAGACCGTTCCACCCAATCATGACGCGCTTATGAATATTCAGCTTTTGAAGGATCAATTGCTGAAGAACCCGAATGACCTGGAACATTTGATACAGCTCGGTAATCTGCTTTACGACAGCGGCGATTTCAAAAACGCCATCGAGCCGTACGGCAAAGCGCTCGCAATTAACTCGTCGAATAATGACGTTCGCAACGATTACGCCGTCTGCTTTTTTAACAGCGGCAACGCAGAACAGGCTATTAAAGAATTGAACACCATTCTTGTTTCCGATGAGAAAAATATCACGGCAACATTCAATATGGGTATTATCCATTCGAATATCGGCAAAATGGAATTAGCGAGAAGTTATTTTCTGAAAGTTATCAAATTACAGCCCAATTCAGAATTTGCCGGAAAAGCTAAATCCATGCTGGGATCTTTAAAATGATAAGAATGAATGCAGTGGCAGGGCTATTCCTGCTCACTGCCCTTTCTGCCAACATTTACGCACAATTTTCACCAGGCGAACTCACCAATGCACACGCCAGCCTTGAGGGTACCGACAATTGTACTCAATGCCACGATGTAGGACAGAAGATCAACGGCGAAAGATGCCTTGTCTGTCACGTTGAACTCAAGACGCGGATCGACGTAAACAAAGGTTATCATGCGGCTACGTCGGTTAGGGCCAAAGAATGTATCTCATGCCACTTCGAACATAAGGGGCGAAATTTCAAAATGATAAAGTGGGATGGCGGGAAAGAAAACTTTAATCACGGCCTGACCGGATACCAATTAGAAGGAAAACATAAAACCGATTGGTGCGAGAAATGCCATAAGCCGGAGCAAATAGTTGACGCTGTTGTTCGCAATCAGGCCGGAGTAAGCGTTTCATTAAAAAACACTTATCTTGGCCTTTCACAGGAATGTACTACCTGCCATTTTGATGAACATCGCAAACAACTGGATGCGAAATGCGGCCAATGCCACGATTTTGAAAATTGGAAAGAATCTATTAAGAAAAAATTTGATCACGAAAAAACAAAATATCCGCTTGTCGGTCTGCATCGGAATGTCGAGTGTGTCAAGTGCCACGTGATGACAAGCGATCCACAGAAACAACCCGATGGGTCGATTGACAAGGATTTCGCAAATTACAAAAAGCTGGACTTCTCTAACTGCACGCCGTGCCACAAGGATCCGCATCAAAATAAATTTGGACCAAATTGCGTGAAATGCCATGACCCATTAGGATGGACCCATGTGGTAATGGTTGGTTTTGACCACAGCAAAACAAAATACCCGCTAATTGGTAAACATCGCATTGTCGATTGCGAAAAATGCCACCAACCGGATTTAAAGAAGCCGGCCTTATATAAAAATATGAAATTCACCAATTGCACAGATTGCCACGCCGATACGCACGCCGGACAATTCGCCCAGCGCGCGGATAATGGCCGCTGCGAAGCCTGTCATAATGAGAGTGGATTTGTACCATCGTTATTCACCGTAGAGCGCCATAATTTGGAAACAAAATATATACTGACCGCCTCTCATATAAAACCCGCGTGCGACAAGTGCCATGTTAAGCTCGCACCGGCTGAATTCAAATTACGCTCTGGATTTGCGGCACCCGGCGATTCAACGGCAATGATTTTCAAATTTAATGACAAAAAATGCAGCTTTTGCCATGCCGACATTCATCGGGGCCAGTTTACTGAAAAGCTCAAAAAACAAGACTGCGACATCTGCCACAAAGTTGAAGGTTGGAAAGATCTGAAATTTGACCACAACAAGGATTCTGAATTTGCCTTATCGGGAAAACACAAAGACCAGAAGTGTGAAAAATGCCATAAACTAATTGATGAAAATACCGAGCTGAAGCGCGTATTATACAAACCCGTTTCGAAATTTTGCGAGAGCTGCCACATTGATCTACATGAAGGGCAATTTGCAAAAAAGTCAGATTTGACAGAATCCCATCATCTTACACGTTGCGAAGACTGCCACAATGCAGAACGCTTCAAACCCGCAGTCTTCGATCATAATAAGCAGTCGCAATATCCTCTGACGGGCGCACATCAAAAAGTGGATTGCGTGAAATGCCATGTTCTGACGAGGATCCAATCAGACTCGCTCATTACCCTTTATAAACCGGTCGCAACAGACTGTGCCTCCTGCCATCCAGACAAACATGAAGGAGTTTTTGAAATTAAATGATAGATAACTAACGAAAAACATATAACAAGAAAAAAAATAAAAGGTAAACAGAAGGAAGTATTGGAAAAAATGCTTGAATATTTTGTGTATCGTGTTATTCATTTAAAAGAAGTTGATCGGTATGATTAATATCCATAAAATTTTTTTGATTTTAATGATGGCCGCACTAATCTTTAGCTCATTTTACGGGCCTTCGTCAACCTATTCCGCCTACGCTTCATCCGCCGACATCATGATCTCCGTATCCGATACCCCCTTTGTAAAAATTCCGCATAGACAATTCGAGTTTCCATGCGAGGTCTGTCACACTACGGATTCGTGGAAAGTTATCAAATCGCAGATTGCATTTGACCACACACGCACAGGCTTCCCGCTTCTCGGCGCGCATGAACGTGCTAATTGCCAGGGGTGTCACGGCGGCGGATTGTTTAATACTTCAGTGCGTGAATGTGCCGTCTGCCACAAAGAACCGCATCAAGGCGAGTTAGGTCCCGACTGCGAGCGATGCCACAATGAAACAGCCTGGACGCCCTCGACTTTCAATCACAATGACCACATATTCATCATGATCGGCGCACACCGCGGCCTGGACTGCGCAGACTGTCATCGCAATCTAATGACTTTCAAAATGCCGAATGTGAATCAATGTTCCGACTGCCATAAAGTAATCGGAGCGCCTCCGCAGCATGCTCAATGGGAGGCACTGGGTGATTGCCTTGCCTGCCATACCATGAATTCATGGGATGATTACCCGCATCTGGATGAGTGGTTTTCGCTAACGGGCCATCATAGGCGAAGCTGTGAAACGTGCCATAAAAACGCACCAAATTACACAACACATTCATGCCGTGATTGCCATCGTTTTGATACCAAAGACCAGGCTAATGAAGATTAGCGAGGATTTATATATGACATGTCGATTTGCTTTTTTAATTTACGTTCTATTCAGTGTATCTCTCTACGCACAATCGCCGACTACTTCGAACACAAAGAATCTGGTCGGTCGGTTTTCAACAGGATGGAATTATTATACAAAAGGAAATTCCCTTTCACCTCAACTCAATTCATTTAATAATTATGTTTTTCTGAACTACCGTGTTTTTGATCCGAATTCTCAAGAAGTCAAATACCAGTTTAAATTCGATTTTTACGAAAAGACAGCCTTGTCTTCAACCCGCAGCGTCACTGAGGGTAACCAATTTCAAAATCGGTATGTGGTAAAGCAACTGTATGCCTCTTATGGCGATAATTACAGGCAAATCAAAATTGGCCGTATCATACCGATGATAAACGTGGTCGATGCTTATCCGATTAACGGTTTTTCGGCGGAGAACATACGAGTAGGAAATTGGTTTGACGTCTCCGCTTTTGGAGGAACGATCAACGATTATTACAAAAACGATCCGCTTGGCAACGGTTACAATTACGGATTCAGTGCCCTTCACCAATGCGCTCGCTGGTCAGTCGGCGCCGGATTTACCGGCGAAAAATTTGAAACCACGGTTCTTACCAAAGCCTACCTTTACGGCGACTACAAGCCGGTAACGAATCTGCGCCTGTATCACCGAACGCAGTATATTCTGAACGAAAAATTAATCGGCTATTCGCAATCAAACGCGTATTATAAATTTAGTAAGAAGCTCAATATTCGAACGACTTTCGATTACCGAAACCGAACAACCCAATTTCCTGCTCGAAACGATACATTGTCCCCAATCGACAAGTATTTTTATTCCTCAACGGAGAAGAATATCTCAACTACCGTTAACTATCAGATTTTTTACAACCGTCGAATCGGCATGATGGACATTTCTCCTACTTTAAAAAAACGTTTCGGAAACGGCGATCTATTTTATGCCGACACGCGCTTACTTTACAGAAACTACTTATTTGTTCGCCTGAACGTGGGATTAAAGGGGAGTTACACCAGCAACCAATGGTTAAAAAACATACAAAGCTCTCTTTGGCTGAACCGGGATTTTTTGACGAACAAGTTAGATGCGACTCTTTTGTATAATCTAAACTCGTACCGGTGGAATATTAAAACGTCATCAGGTAATCATTTATTGTCCATTGTTTCAGCCGATTTGAGTTATAGATTTTCGAAAGATTTCTTCACA
Organism: bacterium; assembly: GCA_016788215.1. Taxonomy (GTDB): domain Bacteria; phylum CLD3; class CLD3; order SB21; family SB21; genus SB21. The sequence goes on from JAEUSJ010000031.1 coordinate 17,637, forward strand.
GCCCTGACACTCTCAGAAGAATTTGGAAACGCGACCGACCCACATACCTCCGTTTTTGTCCGATTAAATTACTATTTGCGATAGAGTTTCCTGAAATAAAAAAAGCGAACTAATGCTGAAAATTAATCCCATATCGAAACTATCCACTATTTTATTATGTTCAGGCTGATTTTAAATATATGGCTGTTTTTATTGTTTTCCTCTAAAGTTGTTTTTCCGCAATTTTCTCCCGGCGACCTTTCAAAGGCGCATGCACATCTCGAAGGTTTAGACAATTGTACCCAATGCCATGATTTAGGAAAAAAAATTAACGGCGGGAAATGCCTGCAATGCCACGTATTGATCAAAACCCGTATAGATCACAATATCGGATTTCACTCATCGTCTCAAGTCCGAAATAAAGAATGTATTCAATGCCACACCGAACATCGAGGCTATGGTTTTGACATGATCAAGTGGGAAAGCGGCCGATCCGGTTTTGATCACGTGCAAACCGGCTACCTATTGGAAGGAAAACATAAGACTGCTAAGTGTGAATCATGTCATAAGCCTGAGCATATCAAGGATGCTGCGGTTCGAAGCCGCACAAACGACGATCAGTATTTGTCAAAAACTTTCCTAGGCTTGACTCAGCAATGCAGCAACTGCCATTTTGATGAACACCGGAATCATTTGTCGCAGTTGTGTATCAAATGCCATGACTTCGAAAATTGGAAGACATCGGCTGAACAAAAATTCGATCACAGCGCGACGCGATTTCCATTAACAGGAAAACATTCGCTAGCCGCGTGCCTTCAATGCCACCCTTTAACTCTGGATTCCAAGCAAAAGCCGGGCGGAGGCGTCGATCTGGATTATTTGAAATTCACAAACATCAAATTTGATAAATGCACGGCATGTCATACGGATCCGCACAACAATGCCTTCGGCCAAAAATGCGAAAAATGCCACGTGCCGGGAGGCTGGCAAAATGTGATCATCAGCGGATTTGATCACTCCAAGACCAACTTTCCACTAACCGGAAAACATCTCGTTGTGAATTGCGAAAAGTGTCATCAGCCGGACATTAGAAAGAAGGCCGCATATAAAAACATAAAACATGACGAATGCCGTGATTGTCATACAGATATTCATGCGGGACAATTTGCTGAAAGGGCAGATAAAGGTAAATGCGAAAGTTGCCACAATACAAAAGGATTTATTCCATCTCAATATTCCATAACCCGGCACAACCAAATTAAATTCCAACTAACAGGCGCTCATGCCGCCGTGACTTGTATTCAGTGTCATGTAACATTATCGCCAAGTGAGTTCATCTTGAAAATTGGAACCTCGATTAAGCCGGCTGATTCAACGACGGTGTTTCGTTTCGCTTCGTTAGCATGCGCAAGTTGCCATGCCGACATTCATAAAGAGCAATTTAAGGAAAAAATTGATCGAACCGGGTGCGAAAGTTGTCATAAAGCTGATTCCTGGAGCGCTCTGATTTTTGATCATAATAAGGATTCTAAATTTCCCTTAAATAATAAACATGCCGGCATTGCTTGCTCCAAATGCCATCTTCCAGATCCTGAATATGCGCCGTATTTGAAATACAAAGGCACTTCCTCTTTGTGTGAGTCATGCCATTTTGACGTTCATTTTGGGCAATTTGCTCAATATCAGGAATTGGGCTCCGATCATCCGATAACACTGTGTGACAGGTGTCACAGCGACGCTGGGTTCAAACACCTTAACTTTGATCATTCGGCAAAATCGCGATTCACTTTGACCGGCGCGCATGAGAAAGTGGCGTGTTCAAAATGTCACAGGGCCGTGACCTTAAATAACGGTATGACAACGATTGTTTATAAACCCATTGAAATAAAATGTTCTTCTTGTCACGCTAACTTAGAATGATATCGTTATGAAAAAAAAATTTCAAACAATCATCATTGTGTGCTCATTAGCCGCTTTGTTACTGCCGTTCACGCTTAAGCCGCAAGAGCGTAACGATACGCTGAAAATCAAAGCCATAACACAAAATCCCCATGGAGCCATTGCCATTGCCTGCGATGCGTGTCATGCAACTGGCGATTGGAAAATCACGAAAAAGGAAAAAACGTTTGACCATGATGCGCAAACCAATTTCGCCTTGGAAGGGCAGCACCGAGCCGGAGATTGTAAAGCGTGCCACGCAAATAATCAATTTGCGGGATCGAAGACAGAGTGCTATCAATGCCACAATGACATTCACAAAGGCCAGTTGGGAAAACAATGCGGTCAATGTCATAACTCAAAAAGCTGGCAGCCTTTTAATTTCAAGACTCAACATGACCTAACGCGATTTCCATTGATCGGTAAACATGCGACGACGGATTGCCAGAGCTGTCATAAAAACCAGCAACAGGATGAATTTAAAGGCTTGACAACCCTTTGTGTCGGATGTCACCTGGCAGATTACACGGCGACCACTAACCCCAATCACGCCCAGCACAACATTTCAACAAATTGTGAAACGTGTCATTCATCGCAAGGCTGGTCCCCGGCGTCTATTGTTGATCACAGTTTGTTTGGATTTGAATTAACAAAGGGTCATAGTAATATCCAGTGCGTCAGCTGCCATGCAAACGGGAACTATGCTACGATAACTAACGACTGCTTCAGTTGCCATAAGACGGATTATGATCAATCCAGTGATCCCAAGCATTTGAGCGGGAACTATTCAACCCATTGTGTAGAATGTCATACTACCACCCCAGGTTGGGCGCCCGCTTCATTTGATCATGCGCTAACAACATTTCCCCTCACCGGAGCACACCTGACTGAAAAAAATAAGTGCTCTTCTTGCCACGTTTCAGGTTTTATGAACACATCAACCCAATGTTATTCATGCCATACATCGGACTTTGCTCAAGCTCAAGATCCCAACCATGTATCCGGAAATTTTTCTAAGAACTGTGAACAATGTCACATCACTATCCCGGGCTGGAAACCGGCTTCGTTTGATCATGCGGCCTCACAATTTCAGTTAACGGGCGGGCACCTTATTGTAAAGGATCAATGTCAAAAGTGTCACGGAGCCGGTTACACCAATACTCCAACGGCGTGTTATGCGTGTCATCAGCAGGACTTCATGAATACGGCTGCACCTAATCATATGACCGGAAATTTTTCAACTCTGTGTGAGCAATGCCATACTTCTAATCCCGGTTGGAAGCCGGCAACTTTTGATCACGCCAATACATCGTTCCCTATGACGGGTGGACACCTTGCAGTACAAAGCCAGTGTTTAGACTGCCATGCTTCCGGCTTCACAAATACACCCACAGACTGTTTTCTATGCCACCAGCAGGATTTTGCAAATACGTCCGAACCAAACCACGTTGCGGGCAACTATTCAACTAATTGCATCATATGTCATTCAACGAATCCCGGATGGCAACCGGTGGCATACAATCACAATTTAACTAATTTTCCATTAACAGGCGCTCATCTGGTCATTCAAAATCAGTGTACTACATGCCATACTAATGGTTACGTTAATACTCCGTCTACGTGTTATGGCTGCCATCAAGTAACGTTTGTTAATACAACCAATCCTAACCATATTATAAATGCTTTTCCTACTGATTGCGCTTTGTGCCATACAACGAACATCGGCTGGACGCCAGCTACCTTTGATCACAACGCCACCCAATTTCCGCTTACCGGCGCCCATCTTGCGACCGCGAACCAGTGCATTTCCTGTCATAGCAACGGATACGTTAGTACGCCGACTAATTGTTATTCGTGCCACCAAACCGATTATAATAATGCAGCTACTCCAAATCATGTTTCCAACAGCTTCCCTACGAATTGTGAACAATGCCACACGACTAATCCCGGCTGGAAGCCCTCGACATTTGACCATAATTCGACACAGTTTCCATTGACCGGTGCCCATCAGGCTGTTGGAAACCAATGCGTTCTTTGTCATGCAAGCGGCTATTTGAATACACCGACCAATTGCATCGCCTGTCATCAAACAGATTACGCACAGGCGGCTAACCCCGACCATCCCGGGCTTTCGTTTCCAACCACTTGTCAGAACGGATGCCATAACACCATCGGATGGACGCCTGCAACATTTAATCATGGGACCTTTACGTCTTATCCTTTAGTTGGTGCCCATTTGGCTATTGCTAATCAATGCGCCCAATGCCACACAGGCAATCTCAACGGGGCGAGTACAGCATGTTATTCCTGCCACCAAAATAATTATGATAGTTCAACAAATCCCAATCATGCCGGCTCAGGCTTTTCACACGATTGCCAAAATTGTCACAGTCAAAACATTTGGGTCCCGTGGACCGTCAGTCATGCGCAATATTTCCCCATTACTTCCGGAAAACACAATGGGCAATGGACGGGATGCGGAGGTGGCTCAGGTGATGGCGCCGGGTGCCATACTGATAATTCCAATTGGAGGTTGTACAGCTGTATTCACTGCCATGTGCATAATATTACCGACACAAACGATCATCATAAAGAAGTAAACGACTATGTCTATACAAGTCAAGCTTGCTTTACTTGTCATCCTCAAGGAACATCCGGCGGCGGCGGAAAAATAAAATATTTTATTCGATGATCTTCATGAGACCGGCATATCGCACAAAGTTCTCCTTGTACCTGGGCATTATGATAACCGTAATGATCTGCGGAAATCCTGAAGTCTTTGGGCAAAGAAAAACAGTTGATGGAAAAGTTACATACATTGCTGGTGATGCTTATTATACAGACATCGGCAAAGAAAAAGGAGCCAATAAAGGCGATACCCTTTTTCTCAAAGCAAATAAAAACGCGATATTGAT
>JAEUSJ010000320.1 GCA_016788215.1 bacterium
ATTCATGTTATTCCGTGCATTCCGTGGGAAAAGTTTATTTGACCAAACCAAAATAAATACATAATGGCATTGACAAGAAACCAATCGCAAGTAGGAACGAGAGAAAGATCCCGAGTCCGAATACGATCGCTTTCATTCGAGGATTGGTCAAACCGAGCGACTGGAATGCGCTCCAAAACCCGTGACGAAGATGGAAGCCCAAGAGTATCATCACGATGACATAGCCAAACGTGTACGATGGGCGTTGGAAGACTTCGATGACCAAACGGTACAGATCCCGCACCGCTACGCCATCTATTACCGTCAGATAGTGCGGTCCGTACTTAAATGTGATCAGATGTAGAACCGTGAATACCAGCATGATCAACCCTGTCCATATCATGGTTACGGAAGATACGGTTTTTTGGCTGTTGCCGCTCGCGTCGCCCGATTTCATGTATGGTTCCGGTCGCGCTTCCCGTTTTTTCAGGTAAATCGAGATTCCGATGATAGCGTGAATGACAAATACACTGGCCAGTCCGATTTCAATAACATAAAGCAGAAGCCCCAGGCTTTCCAGTTTTTTGGTATACGAGTTAAACGCAACGGAACCGACAAAAAGACTCATGTTACCGGCCATATGGCCGATAACAAAAAGCGTAAGCAGAATGCCGGTAATGCCGGTTAATATTTTTTTACCAACCGATGACCATAAAATAGATGAAAAAGGAAGCATAAACGAAGCTCCGAAGTTTTATTGGCTGTTTCATGTGAGTATTATTCGAAAGAATTATGATATGCATGAGAGTTTGCGGCGAATAGGTGACCGATTTGTCTCCTGTGGGCTTATTTTCTGGTTAAGATTATACCTTTTTTGAAAAAAAAAAGCAAGAACTTTATCGACCCCACGAAAAACCGTAAAAAATATCTAACAACGGGCGGATAATAAGACAATCACAGACCTAAAAACGTCTATATTCATGATGTTATATATTATGCGAATTCTAGTTCAAAAATTCTCATAAGAAATCCGTTTTTTGATGCTGTAAATTGTTCAAAAATTGTTCAAATTAATATTATGTTAATAACTTTTTTTTGTTGTCTGTACTTACTGTTTTTATTACATTAGTAATGTTAATAACTTGTGGATTATGTGAATTCATAAAAATTTCTTGCGTTTGAAAACAAGGTGCTTTATAATGTTTATACCCCTGTTTAGAATTGTCTTTCCTAGAGAGAAGGCATTTCAAAAAAATATTAACTGTCTGTTACATTTGATGGCAGTCATGTTCGCAGTACTTTCAAATGGTCTTATTTTCTTTTTTTGAAAAAAGTACTTCAGAAACAAGGGATTTATTTTCTTTCAAAAGTCTTTTCGGTTCGCAACTATAGATTTTTTTTAAAACATTTTTAAAAATAACTCAAAACCCATAAGGATTTTTCATCATGGCCGTTCAAAACCCTGAAATCCAAGTGAAGGATGTGAAAAAGTCATCTCCAAGCAAGGCCGGAAAAAACGAGATCAATGGCATTTCATACGAAGGCGCCAAAGGATTGCGTTTTAAACGTTTCTTTACGCAAGATGGCGTTCACCCCTTCGACACGATCGAATTTGAAAAGCGCACGAGTATGATTACCGAACCTGACGGTTCGATCGTTTTTGAAATGAAAGATCTGGAAATCCCAAAAAGTTGGTCTCAATTAGCGACGGATATTGCCGCATCCAAATATTTCCGCAAAGCGGGAGTTCCTGGAACCGGCCATGAGACGAGCGCTAAGCAGTTAGTTCATCGCGTCGCACACACCATTCGTGCTGAAGGCGAAAAACACGGTTATTTTGACACGTCGGCCGACGCGGAAGTATTTGAAATGGAACTCACGCATCTCCTGATCAATCAAATGGGCGCGTTTAATTCCCCCGTGTGGTTTAATTGCGGTCTCTATCATGAGTACGGTATATCGGGAACCGGCGGCAATTATTTCTGGAATGCGAAAACGGGCAACGTTGAAGCAACCGATGATTCTTATTCTCATCCACAGTGTTCCGCGTGCTTCATCCAATCGGTTGGCGACGACCTGATGGGTATTTTTGAATTGGCCAAAAACGAAGCCCGATTATTTAAATACGGTTCAGGCACCGGCAGTAATTTTTCTTCATTGCGCGGTAAACAGGAAAAACTTTCGGGCGGAGGCACGTCGTCGGG
>JAEUSJ010000321.1 GCA_016788215.1 bacterium
CCAATTGCCGAAATGGTTTCGCCTTCTATAAAAATATCGGCAACGCAATTATCTGAGACAGTGATCACCCGACCGTTTTTAATAAGTAATGACATAGCGTCCTCCCATCTTGAGAAATTCATTTACCGCAAAAGATTGGCACAAAGCTTCGTAAAGTGTCTTAGTGCCTTTGCGGCAATACATTAAGGTCTGATTTTCGATTTCATCAACAAATAATAAATTCCGCCGGAAACCAAAACTCCGGTGAACCATGATAAATGATAAAATATTTCCAGTGCAGGAATCCAGTACCCCACGAGCGCTGATAACACGCCGGCGGTGAAAGCTATCATCGACGCCGGATTGACATTCCTGCCTTCATATGAATATTCACTATCGGTCTTATACAAAGCGGCGAGATTCAAAGAGGTTTTTCTTATTACATAATAATCGCAAACCAAAATTCCCAGAACGGGACCAAGCAACCCGCTGACAAAAATTAAAATACCGCTGATTTCATTGAGCAGCCACCACGGACAAATGATAATTCCGATAAAGCCCGTTATAATGCCTCCGCCGAGAAAAGTAATTTTCCTTGGAAGTAAATTAGAAAAGGCGTTTGCCGGAGCAATTACATTCGCCGCAATATTGGTTGTCAATGTTGCCATAATCATGAATATTTGGGAAACTATGACTAGGGCAGGGCTCTCCAGTTTGGCTAACAATGAAACCGGGTCCCAAGGCGCATCGTCCGGGATTAAAATGTCTTTGAAATTTATGACCGTGGCGCAAGTAACGAATATGCCTACAAATGAATACAAAACCATCGCCCCGGGCAATCCTAAAAATTGACCGACTACCTGGTCTTTTTGTTTGGAAGCATAACGCGTGATGTCCGAGATGCTCAAAGACATGGTTGCCCAGAAACCTACCATGGCCGTCAGCCAGAGAATGTAGCTTATGAAATTGGGACTGCCATCCGCTAGTTTCGTTATGCTGACATTCACGACGCTGGATCTAATAGTATCACCGGCGCGAAATTGTACCTGCACAGGCTTTTTACCTGCAGTCAGCGAGCCTTTGTCGATGGCTGATTCTTCAGGCAGTTGAAATGTATTTGAAATGGGAATCCAGCCCAGCGGCTTGACAGAGCCGTCACTGAGAGGAACGGATACTTGAAAATCGGTTGCTTTAATACTGCCGTCGGGATTCAGCAGCGGATTTAATTGTAACGTAATTGCTCCGTTGATCTCATTCATTACGACGGACGTTTTCCCAAGTTGATCGCCCTGATCGAGCACGATGCCAAAGCCTCCCGCTTTATTTGCGCTCCATGCGATAAGAACAACGCCGATAAGAATTAAAATAGGCGCTGATAAATTTTCCAGCCACTTGATGCTTTCGGTGCCTTTCCAGATGAAATACATATTCACGAGCCAGAATAAACCGAAACACACAAATTTCCCCGCGCTTAATTCCGGAGTACCTGTACTGCCGGTCAGCGCATTCCAGATCGCATAAAACGCTAAACCGCCGATCCACGTCTGTACACCGAACCATCCGCATGCTACGACGGCTCTTAGAATGGATACGAGGTGGATGCCGTTGATGCCGAATGAGGCTCTTCCGAACACAGGAAAGGGAATTCCATATTTTACTCCCACGTGGCCGTTTAGCGCCATTGGAATGGTGACCAGAATATTTGCCAGGCCGATGATAATGAGGGACGCCTGCCAACTCAGTCCTGACTTGATCATGTACGAAGCTAAAATATAAGTCGGTATGCACACGGCCATCCCAACCCACAAAGCGGCAAGGCTCCACATATTCCACGTTCTTTTGTCCATGGGAACCGGGGCCAGATCGGAGCTGTAAAGAGGTGAAGAAGATATGTCTTCTTTTAATTCAATGATCTCTGAGTTCATGCGTTTCCTGGTGTATCTGTATTGTTAATAGAAAATTTATTCCCACAGATCAGTCTAATTTACGCGGATTGATCATTGTACGTGAATTTGCGAAATTTGCGGGAGATGAATTTAATCATCGCCTTTAGTGGCAATGTTCATCCGCAATTGAAATCGCTTTGGAAATAATATCCAGGCCTTCGTCAATTTGTTCTTTAGTCACGCAGAGCGGCGGGGCAGTGAATATCCAATTCCAGCGAACGAAAGTGAACATTCCGAGTTCTGAGATC
>JAEUSJ010000322.1 GCA_016788215.1 bacterium
ACGGTATTCTCTAATTTCTTACCGATAGCCGTTGCGCTGCGATTGTCAACTTTGGCAACCATGAAGCCATGATCTAACAATATCTGATAGAACCAAATGTCTTTATTCCAAGAATTGGAAACCACGGGTGCAGACGGGCCGCCATAAACATAGACGATCAGTGGGTATTTTTTATTTGGATCAAAATCCTTCGGTTTCATAATAGAAGTCGGCATTCTAAATCCGTCACGAGTCGGTATCGTAAATAATTCCGGGTACTGCATTTCAAATCGGGTCACCAGTTCCGGTCGCGGCGGCGCCAGTACGCTCACAAGTTTTCCGTCGGCTTTATGCAAGTACAATCCAGGCAAAGAACTGACGCTGGAATAATTATCCACGTAGTGCCTGCCGTCGGGGCTAATGCTTATCTTGTGCGTTCCGTCTTCCTGAGATAATCGTTGCATATTATTTCCGTCAAAATTTACGCGGTATAAATGTTTTTCCACGGATGATTTTTCAAGCGCGGTAAAGTACAACCAACCGTCTTTTTTGTTCATCCCTGCCAAAACAGACTTACCGCCGGATGCCCGTAATGTCCATTCGCCTTGGGTTATCGCATTCACCAATTTGCCTTCCATGGTGTATCGATATAAGTGATCATAACCGCTGCGCTCGGAAGCCCAAATGAAATACTTCCCGTCTTCTAAGAAATGCAGATCGTCCTGAATATTTACCCATGCGGAATCCGTTTCTTTCAAAATAAGAACCGGTTTACCCGTGCCCGCATCCGCAAAAAAAAGACTTAATTCTGTTTGCCCGCGATTCAGGGTTTGAATACTTACACGCTTGCTATCCGGCAGCCATTCTACCCGGGCAATGTATTCATACGCATGTTCGCTAAAGTCAGCCCAAGTAGTTTGAGTTGTTCCAATGTCAACAATGCCAACTTTAACTTTCGGGTTCGTACCGCCCGCTTTCGGATATCGTTGCAGTAATTCATTTGGAACTGCCGGTTTGAAATCGAGCCAGCGCATCAGACTAACCGCCGACTCATCCGTTTGCAAATATGCGATTTTTTTTGAATCGTCCGACCACCAATATCCTATATCCGCACGGTCAAAAATTTCCTCCCAATAAAGCCATGACAGAGTGCCGTTCAGTTTAGAGTCGAAACCGTCCGTGGTTAATCTTTTTTCATTATGCGTAGTCAGATCATAGACGTACAGATCGTTTTTTCGAACGTAGGCAACTTTATTGCCGTCGGGTGAAAAATGCGCACACTTTTCCTCGTCGCTCGTTTGTGTTACGCGTATGAAGTTGGCCGTACCAAGCTCAAGAACATATATATTTCTATCAAACATATACAAAGCGCGTTTACCCAAATTATCAAATTCCGGGGGCCACGGAAGAATCGGCGGAGTACTGTCAATTCCAATAAACACCTGCAGATTTTCCAGCGCTTTTTTCATATTCAGAACCGCGACACGTTGACCGGTATTTGGATTTATTTTCTCAAAAGTTCGTTCCGACATAGGCTTTCGAATATCATTGATGAGCAGCGTACCATCGCTCAGCCAGACAAATTCCGGTACGGACGCTATGCGCAAGCCTTCATGCGTATGTATCCATTCAATCGTAATTTTTTGTTTTTCCTGGGCAAAGGTATTAGCTGATAATAAAATAATCGCGCCGATGATCCATAACCCTAATTTGCATATTTTCATATTTAGATCTTCCTCCAAGATTTCGTGAAATTGAAACTATTTAGTCAATGCCTTCAGCCCCTTCCCTCGCCTCCACCCGTGAATGGCAAGTGTCGGTCCGATCAATCCGTAAGTTATGCCCGCTAGAAAACCGCTGATAAAAGGATTTTCAAAACAGGCCAGCAGCATTGATACAATGGCGATTGACATCAGTAAAACACAGGATTGTATTGCAGATTTTGTCATGAATACTTCAACCACATTAAGTTCCAGAGTTTCACGCAGGCGATAAGCGTGCCAATGCAACGCGCCGAATATCATAAAAATTAAATAGAACCCGGAACCGTAGATCATCATCATGGTCCCAACTTCAGATGCGCCCACCACATGGTGTCCTGCCATATTTGGAAAAAGCATCCCGTTGATCACATAGGAAAAAACAAACTTCAGTGGAAACACATAGAACAAT
>JAEUSJ010000323.1 GCA_016788215.1 bacterium
ATTGGCGGCGAAGTGGTGACGGGGGATGTGGAAATTCATTGGCGCACGTCCGACTGGGAGCATCACCGCCATTCGGCAAACCCGTTGTATAAGAGAGTCATCCTGCATGTAGTCTTTACGGATGATACCAAGCAAAAAGGCCTGCCCACGCTGGCTATCGAGCACTACCTCACCGATAGTCTTATTCGGATCACTGAGAAGATTCAAAACATACAGGAAGATCGCAAAAATATCTTTTGCCATGACACAGAGATCGAAGAAGAATTCTTGAATCGTTGGATATTGGAGAACGGCCGTATACGGTTTGATTCGAAAATCAGTAAATTTGAAGAACGGTTCAGTCAGGCACCGGATATTAACGAAATTCTCTATCAGGGCATCATGGATGCGCTCGGGTTTTCAAAGAACCGCGCGCCGTTTCAAAAATTAGCCGGTTTGATTTCTTATCAAACCCTGATGCGGTCTATAGCCCATGATGAGGATGCTACTGCTTTAATGCGGTTACAATCCATTTTGTTAGGTGCCGGCGGGCTTCTAACCGAGGTTAAAACGTTGAATGTAGTGCCGTTCGTTCAAAGGCTGGAAAATCTATGGACGGAATTTAAATTGACGCATCGGATCAAAACAATGAAACCGGAGGAGTGGAAATTGTTCAGGTTACGTCCGGACAATTTTCCCATGATCCGGATCGCCGGGCTAGCTAAATTCATATGCCAGAACCGTAAACAACCTCTGATCGAAATTTTTTTAGAAGTATTCCAAAATTCGCCTGAAGATATTACCAGGACCTGCTTATCCGTTCTTACCGTAGGCTCATTTGGGCACTGGAGCGAACATTATTTTCTGGAAGGCGGTAATAAGCGAAAGCACAGTGATCTCATCGGTCGACAGAGGGCTTTTGAGATTTTAGTCAATGCCGTTTTGCCTGCAGTAGCCTTGTATGCAAAGATGACCAAAAACAAAGTTCTCACGGACACAGTGCTGAAAGTTTATAAAACGTCAAAAAGCCTTGAACGCAATTCGGTGGTCAGTTACATGAATAAACAATTCAGGTTACCTCAAAAGAATGATCAAAGCATGGAATATATGCAGGGGCTTATTCATCTGCACAAACGTTGTACGGCGTATGCCTGCGCCGATTGCCCGGTTTTGACCAGAATCTGGACCGAAGAAAAAAATGATCTTATGCGATTAGAAAAAGAAGAGCGTGATGTGATTACAATTGACCGTAAATCCAACGGTCAAGAAGGATCTTCTTGATGTAGTTGTTCGTTTCAAAAAGCTCCACGATCTCAGGAAATTCCTCCGGTTCATCCGGATTATAGAATCTCATCCAGAAATCTGCCCGATGCGGGCCGGCGTTATACGCGCCCAATATGGCAGGAATAAAGTTCTTATATTCCTTGGCTTGGCGATTCAGATAATAGGTTCCCATCATGATATTGTTTTCCGGCCGCTGCAGATCCATTATTTCAAAATGATCTAAATTCAATTCCCGCGCCAGCGCATTGCCTGTAAACGGCATGATCTGCATTAAGCCTATAGCTCTTGCTTTGGAAATACTGTAGGTCTTAAATGCGCTTTCATTCTTGATCAATGCGAAAACAAAAGCCTCGTCCAATCCATACTTCTGTGCGTATTGCCGGACGTAAGACCGGTAATAGCGCGGATAGAATAGTTTAGCCGATTCTTCTTCAGATTTAAAATACGATTTATATTTTTTCTTCATCGCAACGTTGGTTTCAACCGCCAGATCGTAGGCTTCAAGAAATTCCAGATAATTTCTGAATAGCACGGCGCTCTCAATGGACTCCAGATATTTTTTTCGCAGAGGATAGAGTTCCATCTGCGCATACTTTGGTTCCAGAATTTCTTTGCCTATCCACGCTTTGATAAATTCTTTTTCAAGAGACTGCAGCGAACGGTTGTTAAAGTAGAATCGGCCGTTATCCTGTTCGATTCTAAAATACTGCTTCTTAATCATCTCGAAATTGAAAAAAGACGATTTTTCATCCTGATCAACGGATGAATTAACATAAAAAAAACTATTATCAGGATGCTTACGGTTATTCCTGCGGAGATAATGACTCAGCATACCGTAATAATTTCGCGGTTGATCGCTCGCCAGTTTTTCATAAATTGCATTGGCTT
>JAEUSJ010000324.1 GCA_016788215.1 bacterium
TACAATTGAATGCTCCTGAAGATTATGTCCTTCTCCCGGAATGTAGGCGATCACTTCGATGCTGTTCGATAAACGAACTTTGGCAACTTTACGAAGCGCCGAATTCGGTTTCTTAGGCGTGGTCGTATACACTCTGGTGCAAACGCCGCGACGCTGAGGACAGGATTGCAATGCCGGAGATTTCGTTTTCCAAGTTTTGGAAGTTCGGCCTTTGCGAATAAGCTGTTGGATCGTAGGCATTCTAAATTCCTATAATTATTACAGGTTAACTAACTAATGTCTTTTTTCGTGAAACTCTGTCGTGACTTAAAAACCGGTGGTTTTTTTATCATTGCCTGCTCGGTTCAGTAAAACCAGCAGGTTGAGTATCGTTTTAGGAGTCGCAAATATAACGGATGAGATAGGGAAAGTCAAGAGAAATATGAGGTTTTTAAAATATTTATTGGATTAGTAAAAAAGCCAATTCAACCATCCGTTATTGAAGGCAGAATATATTTTGAAATAATGTCAAAAATGGCCCATTCCTGGATGGTAGAAACTTCCGGATCGACGAAATAATTCGCAGTTGAGACGATGATAAGATCCAATTCCGGAAAAACAACGAGGAATTGCCCTCCGTAACCGTAGCCCATGAACATGTCTTTTCCATTGATCTGTCCGAGCCACCATAAATGAGCGTAGTTATAGTTCTTAAATGCGCCCCATTCGTTAGGATGGGTGTTGTTGGTGCTGGGAAAAAGCGAGGAGTCTACCCAGGCAGAGGGAACAATCTGACGGCCGTTAAGAATTCCGTGGTTCAGATAGAGATACCCGAAGAGGGCAACTTCCTGCGGGGTGAAATACATTTCATTTCCTCCAAAATAAATCCCTTGAGGATCCTGTTTCCATTCGTCCACGTCGATGCCCATCGGATCGAAGAGAAATTCTTTGCCGTATTTCAATGTACTCTTTTGAGTTGCCTTTGTGATGATACCTGAAAGAAGATGCGTTTGAAAAGTATTATAACGCATTTTTTCACCCGGATTAAAAGCCAGAGGAGATTCGATAGTTGCTTTAATCCAGTTAGGCGAACTGTACAGTCCCCAATAGACCCCGTAATTATCCTCCGATTCGTCGCGGATGCCCATTCGCATGGTCAGCAAGTGCCGGATGGTGATCTGATATTTCCTGGTGTCCATTCCTGAATAAATATACTCGGGAAAATAGTCCAATACTTTTTTTTCAAGACTGTCAATTTCGCCACGGTATAATGCAATGCCCGCGATGGCCGAGAGAACGCTTTTCGATACGGACGCAATAATATGCGGTTTGGTTCTGCGGTACCCGTTGTAATAGTCCTCCGCAACTAGAAAGCCGTTACGGATCACAACGAGCCCGTCGATGAATCCCGTATTCTCTGCGACTATAAAAGCGGAGTCCAGAATTTGTTGATCGATACTCTGTTCAGCGGGTGTGGTGGAATCCCAAAGATGTTGTTCGTCACGATGATCTTCACAACTGAGGATGAAGAAGATTAAAAGGAAAGAGTGCAGATGGGCAATTTTCATTTCCCGATCCTCCCGGCAGAGCATTGGAGGAAAAACTATAAGTTGTTATGAATTAAACGCTATGATCCTGCGTTTCGTTCTGAATCAACCGTTTTCAACTTTTCCGCTTGTAAAAAGCCACTTGATTGCGGTCATGAAAGGCTTGATCGCCGCGATGATCCATAAGATCAGATACCAGTACCACTCCAGACCAAGAATAGGTTCCCATACTTTTGCAAGGAAAAGGGAGGCGAAGAAAACAGCGATCTTGGTCAGACCGACGTCAAGCCAGTCTGCGCGGTATGTTGATAATTGATTGAAAATCTTCATGATTTTATCCTCCAAAAAACATATCAAAAGATATGTCTTAATGTACTGCTGATTCAAATCAAAAGCAAAATTTTGAAATTGGCATCGTTGAGTCGGAAGGAGTTACTTCCCATCCACTTTCAGCCTTCTCTTCTGATTGGCGATCTTTTGGGCAAGGTTATAAACGAGCGTAGCGGTTTTTTCGATCTTAGGAAAATTGATCTTTTCGACATCGTCGGTGGATTTATGATAATCGGTGGTCATGCCGTCGAAGAAAAAAACAACCGGAATGCCG
>JAEUSJ010000325.1 GCA_016788215.1 bacterium
CGAGCGCGGTGAAACAAGGTGTGATATGGGTTGGCACGGACGACGGTAATGTGCAGGTGACGCAGGACGGCGGGAAAACGTGGACGAATACGATTAGCGCACTACGAAACAACAAGAATGCGCCGCCTTCTGCGACATGGTGCCCGCATATCGAAGCGTCAAAATTTGACGCCGGAACGGCATATGCGGTTTTCGACGATCACCGCAGATCAAACTGGAAGACGTATATTTTCGTAACGCGTGATTTCGGGAAAACATGGGAAAGTCTCGCAACGGCGGAAATCGACGGTTATGTTCACATGATCGAACAAGATCCGGTGAATAAGGATCTATTGTTTGTCGGAACGGAATTCGGATTATACGTCAGTCTTAACGGCGGGAAAAATTGGATGAAATGGAAGGCGGGATTTCCTACGGTTCCAGTTCTTGATCTGGCGGTTCATTCCCGGGATAATGATCTGATCATCGGAACGCATGGCCGCGGTATTTATATTCTGGACGATATCACGGCGCTTAGAAAAATGAACAAAGAAACCGCCGGAACAAGATTTCAATTGTTTGAAGTTCAGCCGGGTTATCAATATCACACAGAATATTGGGCAGGGCCGTTCACCAGTTCCGGTGATGCTATGTACCGGGGCAAACAGCGTGAGTACGGCGCAATCGTGACTTATTTCGTCAATCCGCCGGACAGCGTGCGTGGATGGGAAGATACACCAAAAGAGAACAAAGTTAAGATCGAAATACTTGAAGGCGAAAAGGTTATCCGCGTGATCAAAGGCCCGGCCCGAAAGGGATTGAACAGAATTACCTGGGATCTTTCGCATGGACAATTTCACACCCCGTCAGCGGTGGACAGCACGGACATTGAAAAATCCGGTATTTTCGTTACGCCGGGAACGTACAAAGTTCGGATCCAATATGACGGCAAAGCATATCTGCAGAATATAGATGTCAAACCCGATCCGCGATATGCGGCGGACGGAGAAGGACGTTTGCAAACGCAGGAATTAGCGATGAAGACGGGCCGGCTGATGGAGACCGCGTCGTCGATGTATAAACAATTGCAGGAAACGAAAAAATCGATCAAGACCGTTTCGGAATTTATTAAAAATCTTGATACGGCCAAAGCAGCCGATCTGAAAAAAGCCGGAGAGGAATTACAGAAAAAACTGACCGCGTTCGAAAGAAAGATCGAACCGGATAACGATCGTCAGGGTTTCGACGATTTTGAAGACGTCATCATGCCGGAGATCAACACCCTGATGTGGACCGCCACAAGCACGTACGGCGCTCCGACCGAAGGCAATCGCGTAAAGTACGAAAAGATCAAAAAACGCATGGAAGCACTGGCGAAAGAATACAACGAACTATATGAAAAAGACGTTGCGGCCTATCAGAAAAAAGTTCAGGACTCCGGTTTCAGTATCTTTAAAGCGGCAGAAAAGGCGGAGGTGAAGGAGTAACTAAATCAATCGGGTTGTTCCATCATCCAACTTTGGTCATGTTTCGTGTATGTACAGTAACGGATCACATTAAAACCAAAGGACTCGATAAAGTTAGTGAAATTTTTTTTTTAAAAATGAGAGTCATGAATGTTAGAAATTAATTTTGGGGTTTTTCCGAATCTTTCAACGTCACGGTTGGAACTTCGACAAGTTGCATCGTCTGATGCCAATGAGTTTCTCAAGCTTCGTTCCGATCCCCGGGTAATGGAATTCATGGACAAACCGCTGATGGCCTCTCTTGATGAAGCGGCAGAGGCGATCCGTAAGATACAGGCCGCATTTGAATGTAACGAAAGTATCACATGGGCGATTTCACTCATGGGCGATCCAAAACTGATCGGAACGATCGGATTCTGGAAGATAACCAAAGAACATCACCGGGCTGAAATTGGCTACCTGCTTCATCCGGATTACTGGGGCAAAGGGCTGATGCAGGAGGCGTTGATGCCCGTACTTGACTACGGTTTCCGCGTCATGCGGCTCCATTCCGTCGAGGCCAATGTCAATACGGGCAATGCCGTATCTATGCGGTTTCTTGAAAAGAACGGCTTCGTGATTGAGGCCTATTTTAAGGAAAATTATTATTTCAACGGGCAGTTTTTGGATTC
>JAEUSJ010000326.1 GCA_016788215.1 bacterium
GTGGTGCCGGTGATATAGTCTGCTTCGTCCGAACTTAAAAACGCAACCGCCGCCGCGACGTCCTCGACCTCTCCCATGCGGCCGTAGGGCATCTTGGTCATCAGATCGGCCATACCTTTGGGGTCACTCCACACATTCTGATTGATGGGTGTCTTGATTGCGCCCGGTGCGACGCTGTTGATACGGATCTTCTTCTCGGCGTATTCCTGGGCAACCGATTGGGCAAATAAATTGATTCCGGCCTTAGTTGCGCAATACGAAGAAAAACCCGCCCACATGATGACCTGATGAACGGATGAAATATTTACGATCTTGCCCCGTGAGCGGGAATGGGGCCGATTCTCATTTTTGAGAAATTGGCGCACCGCCGCTCGTGAACATAAGAAGTTACCTGTTAAATTAACGCCGATCACTTTGTCCCACTCGGCTTTGGTTACATTTTCGAGAAGATTGTGAATCTCAATTCCTGCGTTGTTTACTAAAATATCGATCGTACCGAATTCTTTGAACATCTGTTTAAACATCGCATCGACCTGTTCCTCATTGGAAACGTCTGCCTTGATGCCGATGGCCTTGCCGCCTCCGGCCTTATTGATCTTTTCGGCAACTTCCTTGGTGGCCTCTTCATTGAAGAGCCAATTGATCACCACGTCCGCGCCTTCCGCCGCAAGTCTTTGGGCTACAGCGGCGCCGATACCGGAATTGGCGCCCGTTACAAGCGCTTTCTGTCCGCTCAGTCTTTTTTCCATAAGATTCTCCTTCGGTTAAGTTAAATCGTACATGCATTAGCGACAAATTTTAAACAAAAGACGTTAACACTTGCTGATATGAAGAGGTTCAAAAGACTGGTTATGAATTCGAACAAAGTAGTTTAAAAAAACAGCGTTTCAAAGTAAAGACCGAAAAAACTAATAATTCTGCAAGAGCACGGACAATATCACGCCAAAATTCCGCGTTCCCGCTTTACGTTGATTGAGGCGCCATGAAAAATCCACGCG
Organism: bacterium; assembly: GCA_016788215.1. Classification (GTDB taxonomy): domain Bacteria; phylum CLD3; class CLD3; order SB21; family SB21; genus SB21. The sequence goes on from JAEUSJ010000326.1 coordinate 999, forward strand.
GGCAAAGCGGTGAATATCACCCAATGCAAATCCCGCTTCAAATATAGGCCGGCGCAAATCCTGAAGGTTTTGATATACCAGATGTTCAAAAGTTCCTTTAGATAATTCAACATAACCGATTCCGAAAGTAGGTATCAAATCAATATGGCCGTCCTTCAGATAAGGTAATCCGGTATATTCCAATAATTCGCCGCCGAAATTATGTTCTATCGCCAAAGCCGCCATATAATTACCCTGAAAGTGATTACCTTCCGCCTCACGTAGATCGACGGTTTTAAGCGCATACGGAGATGTGCCTCCATACAGATCGAACAAATATTGCTGGGGTAATTCATGCGTTCCGTAACCGGCAAATAGCTTTCCGTCGAGCGAACCTCTCCGTGTTGTCGGGTAGTGAAACCGAGCCGTCGCATAATATTTAGTAAAATCAAAATCACTTTTCAGTAAGCTCCGGTCAGAATATTCCACCGTTCCTTCGATGATCCAATATATCCCGCGGGATACGATGCCCGTCCCGTGCCCGATCATGTACGTAGCGGTTGCCGAAAGCCTTCTCAAACGTCCGGTATTGATCGGATAGACCGGATCAAATTTTTTGTATAAGAAATCCACCAACGCATATTTGGCATTTCGTTGGGCTGAACTGTCCGTTCGGTCGGTGTAATTAAACTCCAATTTAAAATTATGCCGCGGATTCACCTGCACAAACGTTTCGTATCCTTTGACATAATAATAGTTGAACGCGTCGTAACGGTATGTAAGCGCAGTCAGGCTGTTGGTCAATACATTTCCCGTGATCTCCCTATAGGCGATGTCGTCGTAATACCGCGCGCCGACGGTTACTAGGCGCGATGCGAAAGACTGCCGGATTTCGCCGGTGTATTTATAACGATCGTCCATGAATCCGTATCCGAACTTACCCTTGAGGGATAGCCCGCGGACATAACGCTTCAATGAAATATTATTAAACTGAATTTCTCCACCGACGAAACTGCCTTCAACCCGGTTATACCTGAAATCGGGCAAGAATTTGAAGCCCCAACGTATATTTTCCTGCCTCTGTTTAAGTTCAAAACTCTC
>JAEUSJ010000327.1 GCA_016788215.1 bacterium
GCGCCGGTCGCGATGATAATATGCTTGGCTTTAACTTGCACCGATTCTTTTCCGGCCGTATCCGTCACGCTTAATGTACTTTTGTCGAGGAATTTTCCGGTCCCTTTGATGACTTCGATCTTATTTTTCTTCATCAAAAAATCACCGCCTTTGGAATTGGCCTCGGCCACATCACGGCTGCGTTTGATCACTTGCTTAAAATCAAACCTAAGATTATCGAAGGAATAACCCCAGTCTTTAGCGTGTTTCAAGGTTTCATATATCTCAGCATTTTTCAAGAGCGCTTTCGTGGGAATACAACCCCAATTAACGCAAACGCCGCCGATTTTCTCACGCTCTACTACAGCCGTCTTAAGACCTAACTGTGACGCTTTAATAGCCGCAACATAACCTCCCGGGCCTCCGCCTAATACCACGACATCAAAATTTTTGGTTTCCATTAGAACCTCTTGATTAATACTCTTATTTATTTTATTTTCTATTCATTCGTTGGGATTTGGAAGCTATAAAAATACACCTAAATAATCAATATATAGTTTGCTGTCCAGCCAGACTTGGTAATATGGATAGCGTATAAAGCAGAAAGGATGCTCGATGCCCATTTACGAATTCAAGTGTAAAAAATGCGACACTGAGTTTTCAGAACTATTTCCTTCATCGGAATTTAAGATAAATGACGTCGAGTGCCCAAAATGCCGCACGCACGCCGCCGAAAAACTCTTGTCCGTTTTCGCATCCGACACCAAATCATCGGGCGAATTTGCCGGCTTGAATGCCCCGTCATGCGGACATGGATGCGGATGCCATAATTAAATTGGGACGACCGTGCAATTGGAGCAATAGTGGAGAATATATTTTTTGAGAATTTTCTCGGCCCGCAAGCTGAAAATCATCCGACGCTTCAAAACGCCATTCAGAGAATTCTAGAATGGCACTCCGCGTGGCGGCGCAAGTTTTATCCTGAAGATGCTTCTCTCTATCCGGAAATGTACATGGCGCCCGCTGAGTTTTTCATCACCCTGGATCATTTTCTGAAACGCCTTGAGCAGCAACCGCCCTATTTTTCTCCTCGGTATTTCGCGCAAATGCTGAAGGATCCTGCCTTATCTTCGGTCATCGGATATCTGGCCGTGATACTGACCAACCCGAATAATCACGCTTACGAGGGCGGTCCCGTTACAACGCAAATGGAAATGGAAGTGGTTGACGATCTGCTCAAACTATGCGGATTCCAAAAAGGCTGGGGACATTTATGCAGCGGCGGTTCACTCGCAAACACCGAAGCCATGTGGGCGGTGAGAGACACGTATGTCCGAAAATTCAAAAAACCAGGACAGGTTCTTTTTTCCAATATGTCTCACTACTCTTGGAAGCGAATTTGTTCCATTCTTATGATACCGCACTATGTGGAAATTCCTATAAACATCCATTTTAGAATGGATCTGGATAAACTCGAAACCGTTTTGAAGAAAAAGACCACGATGATGGTTGTGGCAAATATCGGAACAACGGGATGCGGCGCGGTGGATGACGTCGAAGGCATACTTGCGTTAAGGAACAAGTACAAATTCCATCTGCATCTGGACGCGGCTTACGGCGGTTATACGCGCAGCGTTCTTCTTAATGATGACAGCGAAATTCAGAACTTCAATGAGGTCGGTCATGTTCTCAAAAAGGACGTGTATCAAAGCCTGATCTCAATGAAGGAGGCGGATTCTATCACCATAGATCCCCATAAACAAGGCTCGACCGGATACGGCTGCGGTGCGGTATTGTACAAAGACGAACGCCTCAAGAAAGTAATTTTGAATACGGCGCCGTATACCTACCACGTCAAAAATAAACCTAATATCGGGATGTTTACACTCGAAGGGTCACGGCCAGGAGCTGTCGCCGCAGGCTGCTGGCTGACACACCGCATGATTCCACTCAACAGAAACGGCTACGGGAAGATTATCGGTGAATGCCTGCTCACAGCAAAAGAACTTTCTGAAAGGATCGAGAAGGAAAGTGGCTTTACGCCCCTCAATCAGCCCGATCTTGATATATGTTGTTTTTATCAAATGCCTTCTGAAAA
>JAEUSJ010000328.1 GCA_016788215.1 bacterium
GATTCGTATCCTGGGCTTTGTAGACAATGCCCATGCCTCCTTCGCCGACCTTGTCAATTATTTTGTAATGTGAAACTGTTTGTCCGATCATTCTTATCTTTTACCTTTTTGTGATTCGATTATCTCTTTTCCGCGCAGTTCCTGTCCCCAGTTTATTACCATCGTTATCGGCGGCGTGTCCGTGGGGTCGATCCGCGTATTAATTACAAATTGTTTTCCGTCGGTCGTCACATCATAGATCGTACCCGTCGTGATCGGGCGGATTTTGAAAACGGGCCGGATCGAAGCGACGGTGATCGATGTTGCTTGTAAAGTTAGGGTGGCGGCCATGATCGTGTTCCGGCTCAAATAGTATAGCTCTTTCCCGTAACGAGGCCACCTCGGGAGTACGCCGCCATCGGTGGATACCTGCCACTTGCCGCCGGGACCTGGAAACGGCCGAACATACACTTCTTCCTGACCCGATTCGTCTGAGGTATAGGCAACCCACTTTCCGTCCGGTGAAAAAACAGCATCAAGTTCGTTGAATGGATCCGACAAAAACACCGACGCTTTGTGAGGCTTACCCGCATCGCTCAGTCGGAGCAATCCGATATCACTGCCTTTACTTTTGTCGGAGAAAGCATCAAACAATATATACTTGCCGTCCGAAGACCAATCCGTAGGATTTTTCTGTTCGTCCGACTCATAAAGGGGCCGCTCGCTCCCGGCTCCCGTTGCAGATTTTTCGTACAGCTGGTTGTACCCATTACGGTCAGAACTGAATACAATGCGTGAGCCGTCAGGAGACCATAGGGGTGTGAACTCAATCGTCATCGTGAATGTGAACCGGGTTCGAATGCCTCGTCCGATCTCGTAGACCCATATATCCTGATTTCGCGACTTCGCATCGAAAGTTCCTACTGCGACCTTTTGTCCGTCGGGAGAAATTCGTGGGGTATAAAATTCGGTCACATCGCCGATGTCCTTGATTTCTTTTCCGGTTTCATCACACTGGACAAGACGAGAGCCGGCCTGGGCACTGCCTTTCTGGTATACCAGGATACCGTTCTGCGAAACGGAAAAAACGGCCAGATTGAATCCAGCATCATTTAAAACGCCTTCGGCGACTGGAGCCGCGTCTCCTCTTAGTTCGAGCTTATCTGCGTCGAAAAGCTGTGCGACAAGCGTGCTGCCCCTCATAAATAGTATATGGCCGGCGCCATACGCCGCATTGGACGATGCTGCGACGAGGATACGATTGACCTTACCGTCCAATGAGGCAAGACAGATGGCATCGCTTTCGGTTTGTGCTCCCGTGACGGCCGTTCGAGCATGATACAGGAAGTGTTTGCCGTCTGGCAGAAAATACGGCCATCGGTGCGTCTGCTCTTTGCGAAGCGAATCCATGGTCGTTATCTGCTTTGGCTCGCCGCCCGAGGCGGACACAACGAAGAGAGGAGACGATGCCAATGGAGAAAACACAATCTGGCCTTGGTCATTCCACGATCCTCCTCGCCCATTGTTTGCATCGCAGATAGTGAGTGAGGGTCCTCCTTGTACTTCCACCTTTCGTAACTTGTTGTCCGCAAAAAATGCTATAAACCGGCTGTCCGGTGACCAAAATGGGTAGTGAGCTCCTTCCGTTCCCGCCAACTCAATCGATTCCAGGTCACGAAGATTTCGCACGTACAGTCGGTGAACCCCTTGACTGTCTGTGGCTACGAAGGTAAGCCATTCCCCATTGGGCGAAATCATGACCGGTCCTGCGTCCTGTCCGTAAAAATAGAAGTTGGCTTTTTCCGGGGCGAGGATGAAAGACCGGATGGTTCCGATTGTTGAATCCTGATGGCGACCGGCAATAACAGCAAATATCGTAGTGCCCAACAAGCCGACAACGGCGAGTGTCCACGGCAACAGGTTTCCGCTTTTTCGACGCAGACCCGGCGCAGACTTGATAGGTTCCCCAGCGCTTTGATAGGATGAGGGATCGCTCTTTGCAACACGGCTAACTCGGGATCGGCTCGATTCACGCTTGAATCGTTTCAAATCGACAGCGATCTGTTTCACCGATTGCGTTCGTT
>JAEUSJ010000329.1 GCA_016788215.1 bacterium
CAGCCAAACTTCAGAAGGTCAATGACGCGCAGATGTATTACCAACAATACCTTGACACGTATCCGGACGACCCTGTCAATCCGGAAATTTTATGGAAAATGGCTTCGTTGTTTGAGAAAGACGGCGACTCATTCGGCGCGGCGCGGTTATATCAGAAATTGAACAACAAATATCCTGACAACTCCCGGTATAACGAGATTCGCTGGATCGTTGCGAATATGGAGGAAAAACAGAAAGGGCCGGAAGTTTCCCAACCCGTATATAATGACCTTGCCGCGGCAAGCGATGATTATGAGATCCTGTACAGGGTCGGGGACGCGTATGATATGACGCATCGCGAAGACATTATGAAAAGCCTTAAAGGCGGCATCGAATGGAAAAATTATGCGACAGCCTCGCCGGTAAATTATTTTATGATCGAAGGAAATAATTTATGGATCGGCACGCAAAATAACGGAGCGGTGAAATGGGATATGACCATGAACGCGCTGACGTCATACACCGACGGTTTGTCCGGGCAAAACGTGACGCAGATTTATTTGGATTCCGACCGCGACCTTTGGGCGATCATGGGCGGCTTGACAAAAAATACGCTTTATAATATGAATTACAGCAGGAATAAATCCAAGTGGATCGTCATGGGTTCGCCTTTTAATACCCGCGCGATCCGGCAGATGTTTTACCGTCCCAAAACGAAATCCGTGGTGGCGGCAACCGACCAGGGATTGCTGATCGGAGGAAAAAGTTTTACATCCAGAAACGGCATGCCTTCCGATAACGTCAAATTTGTCATCGATGACAGCAAAGGCGTGCTGTGGCTGATCGCGGATAAATACCTTGTTCAGCTCGACAAGGAACCCAAAGTGATTGTGAATACCGGCGATATTGATTTTTCGGAAGTCCGCGATTTTTACATTGATGCCAACGATACCAAATGGCTTGCGACCAACAAAGGGGTTGCGGCGTACGACGGCGCCTGGCGCATATACACGACCAAAGACGGATTGGTGACCGATGACATTCAATGCGTCAGTGTTTCCAAATCAGGCAAAGTCATTGCAGGTACGAAATCGGGCATGAGTTTTTTTAATAAAACATTTTGGATCAATTATACCACGGCCAACGGCCTGCCGTCCAACGATGTGAAAGTAGTGAAATTTTCCGAAGATGAGAGTATCTGGATAGGAACGGACAAGGGCGTTCATCTGCGTAAATCCAGCGGGGACGGAGACCGGTATCTTATGGTTCAGTCCGTCTTAATTCAGGAAGAACTGTTGTGGAAACAGAAAAAATACTCTGAAGCGCGCGCCTTATATCCGCTGCTGCGCACGTATTCCGACCTGGATGAATGGATTGCCTACAAGAAAGCAGTTTGTCTCGAAAAAGAAGGAAAAATCGACGAAGCCCAGGCCGCTTATCTGAAGATTCGTATGGATAATCCGGTCACCGTGTGGGCAACGGATTTTTATTTATACCGTATCGCAAGAAAATACGAAACGGCAAACAAGCCCGACAAAGCCATGGTCATATATAATGAATTGGCCGAGAAAATGAGAACGGAAATGAAAAACACCTACCGCATCGAGGAATCCCTGGTTCGGGTTGCGGACACGTATCTGGCCAACAGGAACACGGAAGTGCCGCTGGGAATTTATAAGCAGGTCGCGCAGACGTTTCCCAATAGCGTTCTGCTCCCGAAAGTGGGCGACCGGATGTGCTCGATAGGAAAAGACTACGAGTTAAAGAAGGAATACGATAAAGCTATCGCGGTCTACCTGGACTTTCTCGTAGCATTTGCCGACGACGCGCGTGCGCCGCAGGTGAAACTAAGTCTGGCGCAGATCTATTTTGAAAAGAACCGTATCGCCGATGCCGAACGATTTTATCTTAATTTGAGCATGTTCGCTCCGGAACCGATCAAATCGATTTCGGAACGCAGACTGGCAAAAGTTCAGAGGATGATCAAACAAGTGAAGTAAGCATTTCTCGAATGACGAATAAAATTAAAAATCCCGTCCCGCATTCGTGCGGGATGGGATTTTTTTTGTACGCCT
>JAEUSJ010000032.1 GCA_016788215.1 bacterium
GCGCGGGCTTATGACCGCATTTTGAAAGTGGCGCGAACGATCGCCGATTGTGCGGCGAGCGAGTCCATTCGCCCGGAACATATCAGCGAAGCGATTCAGTACCGGAGTCTGGATCGCACGTTCGCATTTTGATAATTATAAAAACTAATGTGGCCTTCATGGACATTTCAGTTCTCACCGGCTCGATAGGAGTCGGATTATTGCTTCTGGCCTTTTTTCTGAACGTATTTAAAAAAATCTCGTTCGACAGCTACACCTATATCCTGCTGAATATTTTCGGAGCCGCTATTTCCGGTTATGCTTCCTACCTCATCGATTATTGGCCTTTCGTTATCCTCGAAGGCACGTGGGCCTTGGTTGCCGTCGTTGCACTAATCAGGAAATAACGTTTTACTCCTCACCACAAAAAATAATTAAAAATAAACTTGCGCAATCAAATAGTTTCACTTATATTGCAACCAGATCATTGCATAATAACACTATCATGAAAACAAGACGCGATGTGTTTCAGGCGATAGCCGACCCAACAAGGAGAGCGAATCAACTTGACAAAGTATTATCAACAATGAAAAAGGAGAATGAATGAAAAACGATTTGTTGTTTGATTTTACCGTAGACAAAGCAACAAAAACGGTGTTCATAACGAGGGAATTTGATGCAGCCCTTTCACCGGTATGGGATGCTTTTACCAAAGCGGAAATCCTTGACCAATGGTGGGCACCAAAACCGTTGACTTCAAAAACAAAAGCAATGAACTTTGAAGAAGGTGGACGAAGGTTTTATGCAATGGTATGGCCTGATGGGCAAGAACATTGGGGAGTGCAAAAATACACTTTAATAAATCCAAAAACCAATATGAAATGGTTGACTTCGTTTACCGACAAAGACGAAAACATTAATGCTGAATTGCCAACTTCAGAATGGGAATTTAATTTTAGTGAACAAAGCGGAATTACAAAAGTAAGAATGGTCATTAAACAAAAAACATTGGCTGACATTGAAATGATTATACAAATGGGCTTCAAAGAAGGCTTCACAATGACATTAAATGAATTAGAAAATTTATTACCAACTTTAAATAAATTACACAATGAAAAAGTATAAACTTAAATTTTTGTCTGCAATAATAATTGCGAATCTAATGGGTTTGTGGAAATTCTCAGCAAAATGCTCCCAACAACAGTAAAACTGATACAACTAACAATCAAACTATAACAAAAAAAGGTGATACAATTATGCAAAAAATAACACCTTGTCTCTGGGTTGAGACAAAAGATGCTAAAGCAGTAGTAGATTATTACCTTTCTATTTTCAAAGAGGGTAAATTGAAAGAACATCGCAAATTTAAAAATCCACCTGAAGCAGGAGGAGGAAACTTTGAAACTGCAATTATAGAAATTAATGGGATAGAATTCAATATTTTGGCTGCAGGTCCTTTCTTCAAATTTAATGAGTCTGTTTCTTTTGTAATTAATTGCAAAGACCAATCAGAAGTAGATTATTATTGGGGTGCTTTGACCGCAAACGGAGGAGAAGAAAGTTCCTGTGGATGGTGCAAAGACAAATATGGTTTATCGTGGCAGGTGGTTCCCGTTGAATATTTTGACCTTATTAACAGCGATGACCCTAAAGTCAGAGAAAAAGCAATGAAGAATACATTTAAACAGAAAAAGTTAATACTTTCAGAACTTAAATGAACTAAATAATATCGGCTAAGAAGGCCAAGTCAGAATTTGGATACGAATAAGAATTAAAACTGCCCATAACATCGTATTGGCAATAGTGGGGCTGACAGTTATAAACTCAAACCAGATCATTGCATAATAACAATAGTATGAAAACAAGACGAGATGTATTTCAGGCGATAGCCGATCCAACACGAAGAGCGATTTTATTATTGCTGGCTTCACAAGCCATGACACCCAATGCCATTGCCGAGGAGTTTCATACAAGCCGTCAAGCGGTTTCAAAGCACATTCAAATACTAACTGAATGTGATTTGGTAAAGCAAGAACAGAAAGGAAGAGAAATTTATTATCACATCCAAGCAAACAAAATGAAAGAGATTGACAAATGGATTGAAAAATTCAAAAAGACTTGGGAGACAAGATTTAATCAGCTCGACAAAGTATTATCAACAATGAAAAAGGAGAATGAATGAAAAACGATTTGTTATTTGATTTTACCGTAGACAAAGCAACAAAAACGGTATTCATAACCAGAGAATTTGATGCCGGCCTTTCGCTGATATGGGATGCTTTTACAAAACCGGAAATTCTTGACCAATGGGTGGCGCCTAAACCGTGGTTATCAAAAACAAAATTTATGGATTTCAAGGTGGGCGGGCGAAGATTTTATGCGATGGTAAGCCCGGAAGGACAAGAGCGTTGGGCAATTCAGAAATACACTTCCATTAGCCCAAAAACCAATTTCAAAATGTTTAATGCTTTTGCAGACAAAGATGAAAACCCTGAATTGCCGGGTTCTGATTGGGATTACACTTTCAGCGAACAAAACGGAACCACAAAAGTGAGTATTACTATTTATAATGAATCGCTTGCCCGTATGGAGAAGTTGATTGAAATGGGCTTCACAGAAGGATTTAAAATGTCCATGAACAATTTGGAGAATCTGTTGGCGGCTTTATCCAAAAAATGATAGGAAAAACAATTGACAATGAGCTTTATTCTTCTATATTAAACCGACCGGTCGGTATGTTTAGTTAAGGATTATAAATTAAATAATTATGAATTATGAATTTAAAAATCATAATTCATAATTTGGTATTTTATGGCACAACACGAATCTGAAGATCTCAGAAAAGAACAAATCCTGAAGTCGGCTTTCAATTGTTTTTCGAAACGCGGTTTTGAAATGGTAACAATGGAAGAGATAGCAAAAGATGCCGGTTTAAGTAAAGGCGCGGTCTATTGGCATTTCAAAAGTAAAGACGACCTCATCATGGCGCTTATCAATAACTGGATGAAACGGGGGGAGAACGTACTTTATAAAATGGCGTTGGAATATCCGCTGGATCAACTTCTTTATAAATACCCCTCATACGTGATTACACAAATGGATCTCAAAAATCACTATAAATTTTTCTTTCATCTGTGGGCTCGTTCTATTGAAAACAAAGAAGTGCTGAGTCCGTTGGTTGAGAATTTCAATGAGACCCGTGAGAAAGCCGTTGCATTCGTAAAGGTTGCTATTGAAAAAAAACTATTCAGGCCGGATATCGATCCGGAAGCACTGTCCGATACCGTGGACGCTATGTTTTACGGATTGATGATCCAATGGCATCTCGATAAAAAAATGGATTTTGAAAAAAGCTGGAAAGCAGCTATTGATATGTTGATAGAAGGTATTAAAGCAAAAAAGGAATCTTAGGAGATAAATATGATACGTTGGTCGGTACTGTTATTATTCTTTATAGCCGGTTTTCTTCAGGCACAGGAAACAGAGACGTTGACTTTGGATGATGCGATCGTGCAGGCGGTAAAAAATAACCGGCAGCTTGAGATCGCGAGACTGGAAATGCAGAAAGCGGACGCGCAGGTTAAAGAAGCCTACGGATATGCTATGCCGAATCTGTCATTTGGCGGAACCTACACGCATACATTTAAAACTCCGGAAATCGTATTCACGGTGGACACCATGGTTTCCAGAATTAAAATAGGTACGGAAAACTCCTATCAAATGGGATTTAACGCCAGTCAGGTCTTATTTAATTCTATCGTCTTCACCGGCGTCGGAACAGCCAAGATCTACCAGAAAGCTTCGCGTGAATTGTTTCTCTCGTCGTACAACGCTACTATTGCCAACGTCAAACGCGCATTTTATAATGTGCTGCTTGCTCAACAGGTGCACGAAACGACTAAAGCGAGCATGGCCAATGCGGAGGAAAATTTTAAAAACGTAAAAATACTGCACGCGCAGGAGATCGTTTCGGATTATGATCTCATTCGCTCTGAAGTGCAGGTCGAAAATATTCGTCCCACGGTGATCGAATCGGAACAGCGCGTTCTTGTAGCTTCCAACGCGCTTAAAGTTCAACTCGGTATGAACGCCGAAGCGATGATTTCAGTCAAAGGGCTGCTTGATTTTTCGCCGGTGGATAGTACGCTTCTCGATCCTCTAATGGCGGCCACAGAAAATGCCGGCCTCAAAGCGCTGAATTATCAGAAGCAGGTGACGGAGGAATTAATCGCTATTAATCGGTCTGAATATTTGCCTACGCTGTCCGCGTTTGGAAATTATCAATGGCAGGCGCAGCGAAACAATCTTAGCGTAAGAGGTAAAGACTTTATTGCATCTTCGCAGGCCGGTCTTACCCTGAGTATTAATCTGTTCAGCGGTATGCAGACCGTAGCGCGCATCCGGCAGGCCATCGCAGATAAACAGAAAGCCCAGCAGCAGATCAACGATACGCGCGAAACGCTCAAAACGCAGATGCAAAACGTAGCGCTGCGCCTTGAGGAAGCGCAAAAACGTGTTGCGGGGCAGAGTCGGACGGTCGAATTGGCGGAGAAAAGTTATAAGATCGCCAAAACGCGTTATAATACCGGATCGGGTACGCAGTTGGAACTCAACGATGCGGATCTTTCGCTGACGCGCGCACGGCTCAACCGCATTCAGGCCATTTATGATTATTCCATGGCAAAAACGGATCTCGAAGAACTAATTAGTTATCACAACCCAGAATAAAATCGATCCCGCAAATTTGCGATATCTGCGGGATACGTCAAATAACATAATAGTACTAAAAACATATAATCAAAAGAGCATGAAGGAAATTATGAGAATTATTATCATCACGACCGCGGCCGTTTTGAGTTTATCCGTTTATGCCTGCGGGTCTTCGAGTGCGGAAAACGGGAAAGAAAAGCGAACGGAAAAAGAAGCCGAAGTTTTTGTAAAGGTTGAACCCGTTCAAATGAAAGATTTTGCCGAGACGATTCAATTGACCGGTGCTGTCGAATCGCGGAACGATATTATTATTCCTGCAGAAGAAGGCGGACGCGTTATTTCCTGGAAGATCGATAAGGGCGGTTATGTTCAGAAAGGACAGACGCTGGCGCAGGTCGACGACGCGATGCTCAAGGCCGGTTACGATGCCGCTTTGGCAAATTACAATATGGCCGAAGTAAATTATCAAAAGCAGAAAGCCGCGTTTGAGGAACAGGCGATTTCCGCGCTGCAACTAAAAAATCTGGAATATCAGCGCGACGCAGCCAAAGCCCAAGCCGATATGGCTAAATTACGCCTCGATAAAACCGTGATCACCAGTCCGATCGGCGGCATGCTCAATGACCGTCTCGCAGATGAAGGCGAATTGATAGGGCCCGGCATGCCGATCGCTCAGGTCATTGATATGAATCAAATGAAAGTCGTAGTGGGGGTTCCCGAACGGCACGCAAAAGAACTTCGCCTCGGTTTGCCGGTCGAGTTTACCGTCGATGCGTATCCAGGGGAAATATTTGCCGGAACGATCAGTTTTATTGCCGCCGCGGTGAATCCGGATAATCGCAGTATTCCGGTTGAAATAAATTTTGCCAATGCGCAGGGAAAACTCAAGCCGCAAATGATCGCGTCGATAAAACTACGGCTTGTTTCATCTGCCAAAGCCATTCTGATATCGCAGGATTATATTCAACAGGTTGATATGGGCAGATTAGTAGTTTATGTAGTGAATAACGGTGTTGCAGAGGAACGGCTGGTTACTTTGGGCGGTTCTGACGGTTCCTCTGTGCGTGTAATAAAAGGGTTAAAAGAGGGCGATCAGATCATCACCGTCGGATTTCAGAATTTGATCGATAAACAAAAAATCAAAATTCAGGAATGACGCGAGACGCAAGACAGCAAACGTGACAAGCGACACAAAAGTAGATGTCTTATGTTTGTCTTACTTTGCTTCGTAACACATTAAACCAATATATCGATTCATTTTTGAGAATTTAAGGGTACTTTTATGAGACCATGGAATCTTGCCGTTGATAATAAGGTTACAGTTTATATTCTAATAGCAATTATTGTGTTTATGGGATCGATGTCCTACAGCAGCCTTCCCCGCGAAGCCGCGCCGGACATTACGATACCGCTGGTCATTGTTTCAGTGCCGTACGTCGGAGTCAGCCCGTCGGATGTGGAGGGGCTTGTCACCCAGCCGTTGGAGCGGGAACTAAAATCACTGAAAGATATCAAAGAAATTTCATCCTCTTCCAAAGAAGGGCTTTCGACTATTCGTGTAGAATTTGAAACGGGCATAGATATAGACGAGGCGATGCGGCGCGTTCGTGATAAGGTTAATCAAACCAAACCGAAATTGCCCAACGACATTCTGGAACCCATGATCTCGGAAATCAATTTCAGTGAATTTCCAATCATGTTTGTTACGGTTGGGGGAGAACTCGGTATCTCGCGGTTGAAAAAGATCGCAGAAGATATACAAGACAAGATCGAAGCGGTGCCGGGCGTTTTGAGCGCCGAGATCTCCGGAAGCCTCGAACCGGAAGTGCAGGTAAATTGCGATATCAACCGCCTCAAGGGCTACGATATCGGATTCAGCGATGTGGTGAATACAATTCGGGAAGAAAACCTGAATACGCCGGGCGGATCTATTAACACGGGCAATGCGGATTATACGGTGCGGATTCCCGGACAGTTTGCAACGCCCAAACCCATCGAAGATCTTATCGTGAAAATGCGTAATGGCCGGCCAATCTACGTTCGTGACGTGGCCACGGTCAATTATGCCTTCGAAGACAGGCTCACTTTCAGCCGGTTAAATAACGAGGAAGTGATCACTTTAAATGTCAAGAAACGCGCGGGCGAAAATCTGATTCAAATTGCCGATGAAGTGAAAAAAATTCTGGAGGAGATGAAACCCGGTTTCCCGCCCGGATTGAAATTAAGTGTTACCAACGACGCGTCGATCGAAATCAAACGCATGGTATCTGAACTGGAAAACAGCGTCATGACGGGCATGTTCTTAGTAGTGCTGGTTCTTTTTATGTTTTTCGGCCTAAAAAATTCTTTCTTAATCAGCACCGCCATCCCGCTGTCCATGTTGATCGGGTTTATTATTCTCGGCCTTATGGGTATTACTTTAAATTTTGTTGTGCTATTTGCGCTCGTACTTGTTCTTGGAATTCTGGTGGATGACGCGATCGTGGTCATTGAAAATATTTACCGGCATCAGCATGAGTACAAAAAAAACCCGATCCAGGCGGCCAAAGACGGCACTAAGGAAGTGGCCATACCGGTCGCAACGTCCACACTGACAACCATCGCCGGATTCTTTCCGATGTTATTCTGGCCGGGAATTATCGGCGACTTTATGTATTATCTTCCCATGACATTGATCATCATGATGAGCGCTTCTATTTTCACGGCTTACATTATCAGCCCGACGCAAGGCGCGCAGTTTATCGATTATCATAAAGAGATTGAAAAAGCAAGGTTGTCGGCACTTCATCCGAGCGTATGGAAAAAGTACAATATATTCGCCAGGCTGTACCATGCTGTTGACACACAGTTCTTCCCCATGGCGCAGGCGAAATATGTTGGAACAATTCATTGGACGCTGCGGCATAAGACGTTTACGGTTGTGGCGGCAGGCGTTTTTTTAATTGTCATGACGGTTCTATTCTCACTATTCAGCAAAGGAGTAGAATTTTTTCCCAACACGGAACCGAATCAGGTGGTTATTGCCGTTGCGATGCCGCCCGGTACGCCTTTGGAAAGAACTAACGGCATCACTAAAGTTCTCGAATCTCGCATGAAGGATGTTCGCGGAGTAGACGATATGGAATTTATGGTGGCCAATGTCGGGACATCCGAAGATCCTTTCGATTTCGGCGGCCAGGGAACGCCTAATAAATCACAGATTTCCGTCAATTTTTACGAAAAGATGAAACGGGGACAAAATTCTTTTATCACACAGGAAGAAATCCGTAAAGTGTCGGTCGGCATTGCGGGCGCGGACATCAAAGTAAAAGCGCAGGAGAACGGCCCGCCGGTTGGCGCGCCGGTTAGTCTGGAACTTTCAGGCGAGGATTTTAAAACGCTTACTGCGCTGTCTCTGCAAATCGAGGACATGATCAAAACGATTCCAGGCCTGGTGGATCTTAAAGACGATTACGACGCAGGCAAACCTGAAATACAGATCATGGTCGACCGCGAAAAAGCGGCCATGCTTGAAATGAGCACGGCGCAGATCGCGAACGTGGTACGAACGGCGATCAACGGAACGGAAGCATCCAAATACCGCATCGGCGAAGATGAATACAAGATCACCGTCCGGCTTAACGAAGAACAGCGCAATTCGCCAAGCCACCTGGAAAACCTGAACATTACATTCATGAATAATAAAGGAAAATTATTATCGGTTCCGCTGGTGTCCGTTGCGACGATCGTGCGGTCAAACGGTATTGCCAATATCAAACGCAAGGACCTCAAACGCGTGATCACCATTACGGCCGATGTGCAAGGACGCCTTGCCAACGATGTGCTGAACGATGTGAGAGGCAAACTTGGAAAATTTAATTTGCCGAGCGGATATAAAATAGAATATACAGGTGAGAATGAAGAACAGGATAAAGCCGCCGCGTTCCTTATGCGTACTTTGGTTATAACGATACTTTTGATCTTTCTCGTCTTAGTTTCGGAATTCAATTCGGTCAAAGTGCCGATCGTCATTATGACGTCCGTACCGTTGTCATTGATCGGAGTTTTTATCGGCCTGCTGGTAACCGGAACGCCTTTTGGTATTATCATGACGGGAGTCGGCGTGATCGCGTTGGCCGGCATAGTGGTGAAGAACGCGATCGTGCTTTTGGACTTTACCAAACATCTGAGAGAAAGCGGATTAACATTGGATGAAGCGCTTGCAGAAGCCGGGCGCACGCGCCTTCGGCCGGTGGTCCTTACCGCCGCGACGACCATACTTGGAATTTTACCGTTAGCGACCGGAATAGATTTCGACTGGAGAAATTTACATTTCATTATCGGCGCGGAAAGCAGCGACTTCTGGCGGCCTTTGGGAATTGCGGTAATTTTCGGATTATTCGTATCTACTTTCTTAACGCTCGTCATCGTTCCTACGGCCTATTCATGGCTCGAAGAAAAAACGGCCGTGTCCCGGGCGTTTTTCGGCCGAATGTTTGGACAAACAACGACGGCGGATACCGTATCGGAGAAATAAACCAATAAATATATTTCAATAAGCCGGCATTTGGAAAAAGATTATTGTTTGCAAATGTCGGTTTTTTTGTGTACGGTGGAGCACCAATTCATAAATAAAACACAAACGTAGAGGAATTTCATGAACGACCAATGGTGGTACTGGGTATTATTCAACGTATTTGTTCTCGCCATGCTTGCGCTGGATCTCGGCGTATTTCATCGTAAGTCGCACGAAGTAAAAATGAAAGAGGCGCTGACCTGGAGCGCTGTTTGGATCTGCCTTGCGCTGGTTTTCAACGTACTTATTTATTTCTGGATGGGAGAGAAAAAAGCGTTGGAATTTCTGACCGGCTACGTTATTGAAAAATCACTCAGCGTCGATAATATTTTCATATTTATCATGGTATTCACTTATTTCCATGTACCTGCGCTCTATCAACACAAAATTTTGTTCTGGGGTATTCTCGGCGCATTGATTATGCGGGCCATATTCATCTTTGCCGGCGTGGCCCTGATCGCCAAATTTCATTGGACGGTATACGTGTTTGGATTGTTTCTGATCATTACCGGAATTAAGATGGCGTTGCAAAAAGATAAAAAAATCGAGCCCGACAAAAACCCGGCCATAAGGCTATTCAGGCGATATTTTCCGGTGACGGATTCTTACGACGGTTCGAAATTTCTGACGCGCGTCAATGGAAAACTTCTGGCGACGCCCATGATGATCGTATTGATCGTTATTGAAACGACGGATCTGATATTTGCAGTTGACTCTATCCCCGCGATCCTGGCGATCACCACCGACCCGTTCATCGTCTATACTTCAAACGTGTTTGCGATCCTCGGCCTTCGCGCGCTGTATTTTGCGCTGGCGGGCGTCATGCAGTTGTTCCACTATCTCGCGTACGGATTGTCCGCGGTGCTGGTATTCGTCGGCGCAAAAATGATGCTGGTGGATGTTTACAAAATTCCGATTCAGATCTCACTGCTCGTGATTGTAGTGATACTAACGGTATCCATCGTTGCGTCGGTGATGCGAAGCCGGTCCATGGGATCTCATTCGTCTTAGAAACAAGAATTATTTTTATTAACACAAAGTCCACAGAGAAGACACACTTTGTGGACTTTGTATTTTATAGACACGTCGTTTTTCCTTATTGTGATAATTGATCATCTCGACGCCCGCGTATTCCCTTTCGTTTCATAACCATCCTGTCTCGATCAACGCCATGCTTTCATTCTGCCCTCTAAATGAAGCATAACAACCTTGATTGGTAAACATTTCTTTTGACAATGTGAACTCTTTATTTTACATTTGTTCAGTGAATTTGTAATACGCACTTCTGCTGAAACGTTCTCTCGGCAGGAGCCTTTCTTGCGCCTTTGCCGGTCCGTCGCACAAGCGTTCGCTTCAACGTAGTCGGCCCATTCTTTCCAGAGGCGTGCATTTCGAAAATCTGATCAGTTATACCGGTATACCCGGCAATTCATTTATCCAATTCATTGGAGTTTAAATATGAAACGTAATCTTCTATTTATCATCCTTCTTTTCATGAATATCCTGAATGCACAGGAAAAACCAAAAATCGAAAATAAGCTAACGGCTGCGGTTTTGGATTTTAAGATTATTTCCGGAATTACAGCCGCTGAAGTTACGGCGCTTACCAGTAAATTTCGAAGTTCGCTGATTCAAACCAAGAAGTATGATGTGCTGGAACGCGGTCAAATGGAAACCATCTTGAAAGAACAGGATTTCAGTCTAAGCGATAATTGTAATTCAGCAGAATGCGCGGTGCAGGTCGGGCAACTCCTGGCGGCGGAGAAAATGATCACGGGTGATATCGGAAAGATCGGCAGTACATATACGGTCACGGTTCGCATCATCGACGTCAGCACGGGCAAGATCGAAGACACGCAGAGTTCCGAGTACCGCGGCGATACGGACGGGTTGATCAAGACCTTTGATCTCCTGGCTCAGAAGTTGACTGGCGTATACCGCTCCAAGGCGACGCTGTGGTACATCATGGGCGGTACGGCATTAGCCGGGGGTGCGGCCGCAGCGGTGCTTCTGCTTAGCGGAGGCAAAAGCGGAACTTCCACCAGCATAGGCAATCCGCCGGGCACGCCATTAATTCCATAGTTATGAGAATAAACCGATAAAAAAAGATTGAGTAGGAAAGCAAAACCGCAATAATAAAATCGAGAGTAATTATGAAAATATTTACCACCATCTTCATCGTCCTATCCTTTTCTCCGCTGGCTTTACAAGCGCAGTGGACCGGGAATCCTGCCGTACCTGTTAATGTGGTAACAAGAGACAGTCAACAAGTCAAACCAAAAATGATCCCGGACGGATCAGGTGGCGCCATTTTAGTCTGGGAAGACTCCCGCTTTGCAGATAAGGACATTTATGCACAGCGAATTGATTCCAACGGAAATGCGCTGTGGTCGGATACCGGGTATCCAATTGCATGGGGTGTTGAGATTTGTCAGCAGTCGGGAAACCAAACTAATCCTGTTCTTGTCAGTGACGGCAATGGAGGAGCTTTCATCGCATGGGAAGACGCTAGGGGAAGTGACAAAGAAATTTTTGCGCAGCGAATTAATTCATCCGGAGTCCGTCAGTGGTCGTTTACCGGATACACGATGTCGAACTTTGCACCGGGAGACCAAATTAATCCGTCCATCCTAAGCGACGATAGCGGCGGAGTCATAATAGCATGGGAGTCAGCCGGAGACATTTATGCGAAACGCGTACGTGCAAACGGCCTGGATCGCTGGTATGTTCCTAATCCGTATGGATTGGCTATTTGTAATGCTGCCAATAATCAAGATCAGGTGGCGATGAGCGGGGACGGAAACCATGGCGTGATATTCACATGGCGGGACAATCGATCCGGACAGCGTGATATTTTTGCCCAGCGAATTGATTTGAACGGATTCCGTCAATGGGTCGCAGGCTCCGATACCAATGGAATTGTTGTTTGCAATGCGTCAGACTCGCAGGAGCAACCTGCGATTTTAGCAGACGGGAGCGGTGGTGCGATAGTAGCATGGGAGGACATGCGCGGAGGTACCGACTACGACATTTACGCTCAGCGTTTGAATGCTGCCGGAATTCGTCAGTGGGCCGCCGGTTCTGATTCCAATGGATTTGTTATTTGCAGTGCGTCCAGCCAGCAGACTCGCCCGTTGATAACCGCTGACGGTGCAGGTGGAGGCATCATAACCTGGACAGATTTTCGCGGGGGAAATAACGACATATATTCTCAGCGAGTTAATTCCGCCGGTTCAGTATTATGGACAACGGACGGAGTCGCGGTCTGCACAGCAACCGGAAATCAAAATATACCCGTTGTGTCGTCTGTGGCCGGCGGCGGGGCAATCATTGCGTGGGAAGATGAAGACTCAGGAGATAATTTTATACAGCGAGTGAATTCAGCGGGTAGTGCGCAGTGGGTTGCCAATGGCGTTGCCGTGGTAGTCCGGTTAAGTGGCCCACAATCGGTTCCCGCCTACAGCAATCCGTCGATCGCGATTGATAACAATGCGAATACGATTCTTTCAACATACCAGTCAACCTCGTCTTCGTCCGACATTTATGCTCAAAGGATCCGACCCGATGGAAAATTGGATGATAAAACAGTTCCTCAAATTCCACAATATGTTTCCGCCGACTCGAGCGTCGCAGGTCAAGTCACTTTGTATTGGAATAAGATTTCCGATTCCGATCTGGCGCGATACCGAATTTTTATGGGTACCTCACCGAACCCTACGACACAAATAGATTCCACAGCATTTAATCAGATTAATGATACGTTGAGAACCATAACGGGGCTTACGATCGGCGTACGCTATTTTTTCCGTGTAAGCGCAGTGGATAGCAATAATCTCATCAGCGACTATTCCAATGAAATTAGCGCCCTTATCATCGCAGGAGAACCCACGGCACAGCCGACCAATCTGAGATTTTCTTTATCGCCGCTGTATCCATTCACAGCTCTGACAGTTTCATTTACAGCCGCTGCCGGAAATCCGACCGGTTATATTGCCCTTAGTGATCCGGGCCTTATGCTTTCCGACGGATCAAATTATAATGTCGGTGCTAACGGAGTTTTGTACATCGGCAGTGACACCACGTTTTACTTGACCGGATTATCTCCGGATCAAAAGATTTTTGTATCTATCTATGCATACAATAATTCGGGAAGCGCAATAGATTACAATACGACAAATCCTGATACCGGCACGGTACACACACGTTCCGATCTATTTGCACCTGTCGTATCACAAATTAGTGTGAATCCTAACCCCGTTAATCTGGGTAACGCGGTAACTGTTCAATGTAACGTGATCGACAGCCTTTCGGTGGATACGGTCATTCTTGCCTACAAAAAAGGATCGGATGTCGGATTTACCAATTCCATCGGCATGCTGCATGATGGAGCGCTTTATAATGCATCCGTTTCAAGTGCATCGGTAACCGCAGCCGGTGTGATTTACCGAATCATTGCAAGAGACCAATCGGGTAACCAGGATACAACGCTCGGAACCATACAGGTGACGATTCCGGCAGGCGCCGTTACGATTCAAAATACCAGCGGCAGTCCGTATACTTCAGGATTCCCGGATAAAATATGGAGAATGATTTCCGTGCCGCTGGATCTGGATGATAAAAGTGTGGCCACGGTTCTCGACGGCTTCGGCCCTCCCGGAAATAAAACGTGGAAACTTTTTGACATGGACCAGGACATTAGCAACAGCACTACAGTACAATTTACTGTTGGCCGTTCATTCTGGCTCAAGCAGTTGGATGTTCCCAACGGCGCGGGCGGCAAACAAATTTCGCTCGCCGCCGGAAAAACGGTTAGCAGCAGCGTGGCACTGAACCTGACTCCCGGCTTTAATATGATCGCCAATCCCTTCACTTTCCCGATTGATTGGAACACTAATACCAATGCCGGTCAGAATTCCTTTATCAAAGGCCCTATTCGCTACGACGGCAACAAATATATTGGTCCGGGTCAAGGTGACGCGACCCTATTTAACACTCTTAATCCGTGGGACGGATATTGGGTTTACAATGCTTCTTCCTCTAATCAAATTCTGACCGTCGAACCTATCGGCGCGTTAGGAAAAAGAATGGCTAAGCCTACGCTTGCCGGATGGTATATTAATTTTTCAGCAAAGGCGGGAGAGTTTGAAGATAATTATAATTACATCGGAGCGGCATCCGATGCGCTTGATGCTGAAGATCGGTATGATCTGCCGGAACTGCCGGTCATGGGTGACTACGTTAGCGTGTCCTTCGATCACACAACGGCTTCCGGAAAAATAGCGCCCTATACAATTGATTATCGCTCAGAAGGAGAAGGGCAAATCTGGCTCATGAAAGTCAAAACCAATATCAACGGTCAGAAAACATTTTTGCAGTGGTCTGCACAGAATCTTCCCGATGATTACCAGATCAGAGTTCTGGATGTTTCAAATAACACAATCGTAGATGGAATAACATACGCTTTTAATAATTCACACGAGTCATTGCCCGTCGTTTTTAAAGTATTTGCGGGGACGAAGGATTTTGTAGAAACCGGAATCGCAAAAGCACTATCCGAATTACCGACCACGTTCAAGCTTTCCCAGAATTACCCGAACCCATTTAATCCGTCAACAAAGATTCGATACGAATTACCGAATACGGAAACGGTGAGTCTGGTGATTTACAATACGCTTGGACAGGTTGTAAAAACTTTGGTAAGCCATCGTGCTCAGGCAATCGGTGTATATGAAATAAATTGGGACGGCACGAATCAAATTGGCCAATCGGTTGCTTCGGGAATATACATTTACCGTTTGCAGGCAGGCCGTGCAGTGAAAACAAAAAAGATGCTGTTGATCAAATAAGTCTTGCTTGTCAATAGAGTTTTTTACACCCCCAAAAAAAGTCCACAGAGAAAACATTCTGTGGACTTTATATTTTGTAAACCCCGGTTTTAGCTGGCGCGTTCAGATCAAGGTAATGGCGCCTTTTCAATGCAGCGCACGGTATCACGCGCAATGAGAAGTTCTTCATTGGTCGGAATCGACCACAATGCTACGGTGGATTTATCGTCTGAGAATAATCCTTCTTGTCCGTGTAACGCTTTATTTTTATCCTGATCGATCTTAATGCCCATGATCTCCAAACCTTCGCATATTCTAGCGCGGATCAGGTCGGAGTTTTCGCCGATGCCGCCGGTGAATATGAGCGCCTGGACAGGGCCAATTGCCGCAATGTACGAACCGATATATTTTCTAATTCGATAACAGTACATGGTAATAGCCAGTTTCGCGCGGCGGTCATCGTGTTCATCCGCTTCGGCAATGAGTTCCCGCATATCGTTGGTCAGGCCGGAAATGCCGAGCAGGCCGGATTCTTTGTTCAGAATCGACTCCACTTCCGAGAGCGAATAGCCTTCCTTGTGCGACAGAAACTGAATGATCGCGGGGTCGATGTCGCCGGAGCGCGTGCCCATGATCAGTCCTTCGAGCGGCGTCATTCCCATGGATGTGTCAATAGAGTTGCCGTTCTTAATCGCGCAAACGGAACTGCCGTTGCCGAGATGCAGCGTGATAACATTAACCTGTTTTTTCTGCAGGTTGTTCAGCAACCGGTAACGATAGGCCACATACCTGTGCGACGTGCCGTGGAATCCGTAGCGGCGCACTTTATACCGCCGGTACATTTGATAGGGGATCGCATACAAATAAGCATGATCCGGCATCGTATGATGAAAAGCGGTGTCAAAGACGGCGATCTGAGGAACGCCGTTTCCAAAAATGTCGTTGATAGCGTACACGCCTTTCAAATTAGCGGGATTATGCAGGGGCGCTAATTCAATACAGTCTTCAATATCCCGGATAATTTGTTCGTTCAGCATAACCGATCGTGTGAATTTTTCACCGCCGTGAACCATCCGGTGACCGACGGCGTGTATGTCTTTCAGCGATTTAATGTTCGGGATATTGGCTTCTTTGGAAATGATCCATTTGACGATCTTGTCAATCGCGATCTTGTGGTCGCGGATCGGCGCCGTTTGCTTCACCGGAGGATTTCCCTCGGCTTTAAATGAGATAATGGACTCGCTTCCGATTCGCTCGATAATACCGGAGGCTAACTTTTTATCACCGCTTTTTGCTATAAGATCCAGATCCGTTTCGATGACTTGAAACTTTACGGAGGAACTCCCGCTATTTAATACAAGTATATTCATATACCACCTCAATTTTTGTTGAATTTAATACAATCAAACTGAAAAACCAATGACAACGGTCATGTTTCGTTTCCCAAAATTACGCAGTTTTGCCTATTCCGTGTTTCCTGTTTTTTTGTATATTACCCAAGGCGTCTAAACCATTGAGGATTATGAAGAAAATCTTATTCTTTACGGTGTTTATTTTTACAACATCGAATTTGTATTCACAAACATTTATTACCGGGGTAGTAAAAGACGCAGATACGGACGAACTGCTGATCGGCGCCAATGTTTTTCTGAAGGAAACCAAGCGGGGTAGTGTCGCCAACACAAACGCCTACTTCTCTATTCCGACCAAAGAAGGCACGTACACTCTCTTGTCGCAGTATATCGGATATAAAGACTTTTCAATGGTTATTGAGATAAAAAAAGATGAGAAAAAATACGTTGTGATCCGGCTTCACGCCGAACAGATCGAAGGCGAAACGATAACGGTTACGGCCGATAAGGATAAAGTGATCAATCGGATTGAAACCAGCGTGATCGACGTGAAACCGACCCAGGTCAAGAAATTGCCCGGCGCATTTGAGGACGTGTTCCGCTCGGTTGCAACGCTGCCCGGCGTGATCTCGACGAGCGATTTTAGTTCGCAGATCGTCGTGCGCGGCGGGAATCCCGATCAGAACCTGATATTATTGGACGGAGCAGAATTATTTAATCCCTACAGGCTCTTCGGTGTGACGAGCGCGTTTAATCCGCAAACCGTGTCGAGCTTTGAACTTTCACAGGGGGGATTTCCCGCCCGATTTGGTGACCGATTGTCCGGTGTGCTGCAGGTGCAGAATCGAAACGGTAATTTCGAAAGATTGTTCGCCGGCAATATCAATGCAAGTATCACGGATGCCAATCTGATTTTTGAAGGCCGATTGCCTCAAGAGGTTAACGGCTCGTGGCTTTTTACGACGCGGCGAACGTATTACGATCTGGTAGCCAATAAGTTTATTGACGGCGCCACGGCCTTGCCGTTCTTTCTCGATTTTCAAGGTAAGATCTCGGTTGCGCCGTGGGAGAAACACAGTTTTTCTTTTCTGGGAATCACCAGCCGGGAAGGCGTGGATATCACCGCGCCCGATCAAAAAGACGGCGACAGTATCCGGGTTTTCAATACCTCGCATAATAATCTGCTCAGCGGTTCCTGGTTCTACGCGCCGGCCGACAACCTGACGATAACGTCGATAATGTCTTATTATCAGAATCCTAATCGCAGCGATTTCGGAGGAAGCGGTGAATTCGGGAATGCATCCACCATTGACACGGCGCAGCTTTTCAGCGTTAATTTACAGCAGAACATTTCCAGTTTCACGCTGAAGCAGGAATACGACTATAGGATCAATGCGGAGCATCAACTGGAGACCGGTTTTCAATACCAGACGGTTACGGCCGATATCCGGTGGAAAGTAAAACAAACCATTATCTCCGGCGGAAACAACGGCAATGAGGGCGGGGCGAGTCTGCCGCAATTCTTCAGTTCACCCCGCAGAGGAAAAGTCAAGCTGGGCGTATATGCGCAGGATACATGGAAACTGGATCCGAAGTGGACGCTTCAGGGCGGACTACGCTTCGATTATGCCGAGATCAATGACCGCTACTCGATGTCTCCTCGCCTCAATGCGGTGTATAAACTGGACGATCAAACCCGCTTCAAAGGCGCATGGGGCGTGTATTACCAGTCTCCGGGTTACGAAAAATTTGTAAATCAGAATTTCTTTGTCGACTACTCAAAAAAAATCGACGTCAAGCCGGAGATGGCCATCCATTACATTTTGGGGATGGAACATTTTTTCAACAGAAAAACTTTACTCAAAACGGAAGTGTATTATAAACCGTATTACAACCTGATCGCCGGAAAAGAACTCGTGATCAATGACGGCACGAATACCGTGCCGATCTTGTTTCAGGACGCGTTTGGAAATCCGATCAGCCCTGCGGACTCGGCGGACATTATCGCGCGAATTGATCGGCGCACCGTCAGCACCGTGCCGAGTAACGGCGGGAAAGGGTATGCGTACGGATTTGAAGTTTTTTTGCAAAGGGATAGTAAATCGATCAAAGACAAATTTAGCGGATGGGTATCCTATGCGTATTCGGTTGCAAAACGCAAGACGTATGGAACGCAAACGTATTTTGATTTTGATCAACGGCACACGCTCAGTTTGGTTGGAAATTATTTATTCACGAGGTGGTTTGAATTTTCCGCGAAGCTGAAAGTCGGTTCGGGGTTCCCTGCGACGGCGCCCGTGGGCTCGGTTCCGCAGCAATTCATCGTCGATACGAAAGACGCCAACGGATACGGCGACGGCGTGGCCGATTCCATCATCGTTCGTTTTGACCCCAACGGCCGCCTGGTGCAAACGATTGATTTCGGTGGAGAGGAAAATAAGAATCTAAAAAGGCTGCCTGTGTATCACCGTCTCGATCTGCGCGCGTCGTTTTATGCTCGTTTCTGGGGCGCGAAGTGGACGTTTTATCTTGACGCGATCAACGTGTATGATCAAAAAAATGTTTTTCAATATGATTATGAATTCCGGAAAGCCCGAAACTCGTCCGGACAAAAAGAAATCGTTTACGACATTAACGGCCAGCCCGTCATCAAACGCAGCAAGACGTATGAATTTCCTTTCCTGCCGACGATCGGATTGAGCATGGTGTTTTAGATATAACCTCACCCTGTCCCTTCTCCTTTTAAAGGAGAAGGGGACGTACGATCTGCGTTAGTACGTTCCCTCTCCTCGTTCGAGAGGGCTAGGGTGAGGTTGGAAACCCGATCCCGTGATTGGACGCAACAAAATCTTGAAATTGCCTTTCCTGTCGTTGATCTGATTGAGTGTGGTGGTTTTAGCTAGCTCGAAAATATGTTGCGAATACTTTTTGATATCGCTATTTTTTTTAAAACCATTTGTGAAAACACCTATCGTGGACTCAGATTGTGTCTTCTAGTAAAACATCCGACTAGAAAACCCGTGTTTGGCATTCAATAAAAAAGCAATGTGCAACAAATGCATATTGGAAAAGAAGAAATGAACAGTAAAACTAAGACGGACATCGTAATTTATAAAAAAGGAGGTAGCGCAAAAATCGACGTGCGGCTTTCCGGTGAAACGATTTGGCTAAATTTAAATCAAATGGCTAAGCTTTTTGCAAGAGATAAATCAGTAATAGCCAAACATATACGCAATATTTACAGAGAAAAAGAGCTTCAGGCCGATTCAACTGTGGCATTATTTGCCACAGTTCAAAAAGAGGGTAAAAGGCTTCCTTTTCCTGGCCACGATTGGATTAAGCGTGGTGTTTTAGATCTTAAAATATCTTGCGAATCCCAGTAAATCTTCCTAATTTTTCCCCGTAGTCAACTAAGGCTACATCTATCGTGGAGTTAACGCATGTCTCCCGGCAAAATATCTGAAAAAGAAACGCATTATTCTCTTAACGATCCCGCCAAGAAAAAGCCGGGCGGGAATTGCTTTGACCAATAAAAAATCCTATGAAAAAAATAAACAAACAACCCAAAGAACAACCCCTTGAAAAAATGCTCTGGGCCGCGGCGGATAAACTGCGCAAGAATATGGACGCCGCCGAGTACAAACATATCGTTCTTGGGCTGATATTTCTCAAATACATTTCAGATGCATTCGAAGAAATGTATCTCAAGCTCAAGGAAGGCAAAGGCCATTACAAAGGCGCCGATCCGGAAGATAAAGACGAATACCGCGCGGAAAACGTGTTTTACGTTCCTCCCGGCGCGCGGTGGAATTATCTTCTGTCCAAAGCCAAAGACCCGCTGATCGGAAAGATCGTGGACGACGCAATGGACGCGATCGAATCGCTCAATTCCACGCTCAAAGGCGTTCTCCCAAAACAATACAATCGCGCCAATCTCGATAAAAACACCCTCGGCGGACTGGTCGATCTCATCGGCAATATCGCCCTCGGCGATACCAAAAGCCGCGCAAAAGATCTGCTCGGACAAGTGTATGAATATTTCCTCGGCCAGTTTGCTTTAGCCGAAGGCAAAAAGGGCGGCCAGTTCTACACCCCGGGCAGTGTGGTCAAACTGCTTGTGGAAATGCTCGAACCGTACAAAGGCCGCGTCTATGATCCTTGCTGCGGCAGTGGCGGTATGTTCGTGCAGAGCGAAAAATTTGTTCTCGCGCACGCGGGCAAGATCGACGACATCAGCATCTTCGGGCAGGAGAGCAATCAGACGACCTACCGCCTTTGCCGGATGAATCTCGCCATTCGCGGGATCGACGGCAGCAATATCCGGTGGAATACCGAAGGCTCGTTTCTCAAAGACGCGCATCCCGACCTCAAAGCCGACTTCGTCATTGCCAATCCGCCTTTCAATGACAGCGACTGGAGCGGGGAACTGCTCGCCACGGACGGACGGTGGAAATACGGCACGCCGCCGCCGGCCAATGCCAATTACGCCTGGATTCAGCACTTCCTGTATCATCTCGCGCCAAGCGGACAAGCCGGATTCGTCCTTTCCAAAGGCTCGCTGACAACCAAAACCAATTCCGAAGGCGACATCCGCAAAGCGATGATCGAAAACGATCTCATCGATTGCATCGTCAATCTGCCGACGAAACTTTTTCTCAATACGCAGATTCCCGCCTGCCTGTGGTTTCTCTCGCGCAATAAACAGAAACGCAAAGGCAAAATCTTATTCATCGACGCGCGCAATCATGGATTTCTGGTCAATCGGCGAACGCGTGAACTCTCCGAAGACGACGTCAAGCTCATCGCGGGAACGTATCACCACTGGCGCAATTCCGACAAAGCCTACAAAGATGTGCAGGGATTCTGTAAATCTTCGACCATCGAAGAAGTGAAAGCCCTGAACTATGTCGTCACGCCCGGCCGCTATATCGGCCTGCCGGATGATGAAGATGATTTTAATTTTGCGGAACGGTTTACGTCGCTGAAAGCGGAACTTAAAAAGCAAATGGCGGAAGAGGATGAATTAAATAAAAAGATTCTGGATAACCTGAAGAAGATAAAATACGATGCTACAACCGGATAAGAAGTATCAAAAGCTCTTAGGCGATCTTAAAGAAAAAATAAGAAATGCGCGCCAGAAGGCAGCCCTGTCGGTAAATCAGGAGTTACTTGGCGTATATTGGGAAATTGGCCAAGCCATTATTGCGCAGCAAAAAGAAGAGGGATGGGGAACTAAGATCATTGACCGCCTTTCGCACGATCTCAAAATGGAATTCCCTGATTTTAAAGGCGTATCGGTCAGAAATCTCAAATACATGCGCGCCTTTGCGGACGCATATCCTGATTTTGTGCAGCCGCCTGCTGCACAAAAGAGAATTACCAAACAGTCAAAAGCAATAGTGCAAGTCCCGCTTGCACGATCTGGTGCCATTTCGGATTCCTCAATTGTGCAAGTCCGGCTTGCACAATTGAGCTGGTATCATCACATCACTCTTTTGGACAAAGTAAAAGACCCTGGCCAAAGACAATTCTACATAGAGCAAACGATCCTTAATGGGTGGAGCCGGGACGTGATGGTTCACCAGATTGAGGGCGGGTTACACAATAGAATTGGACAAATATCATCAAATTTCACGAATACGATTGCACCGCCTGACTCCGAACTGGTGCAACAAGCCTTCAAAGACCCATATAAATTTGATTTCATTTACCTTGGACAGGAAGCCAAAGAAAGAGATTTGGAAG
>JAEUSJ010000330.1 GCA_016788215.1 bacterium
TGGTTCTTATCAAGCACTTTATACTTGATCTTAATGGTTTCTTTTTCCAGCGGTGAACTATTTGTGCTGTCTCTTTTTACAGCAAACTTGCTGTCATAGATTTCGAAATAAACAAGATAACGTTTAAATTCATTATCAAAACTCTTAAAAACATTCGGCACGATATTGACAATATCCAGCAGGCTGTCTTTCTGGATTCTATCGGCAAAAATAAGATCGCTGATGCCAATGGGTTTTTCGCGGAATGTCTTTACGGGAATGCTCAGCTTTCTTTGCCCAAATTTCTGAGTTTCTTTATCTGTAATAGTTGCTGTCAGAGTGTAGTCGCCGGGCTCAACATTTAACGTCAAACGGCTAAAATGAAACCGCAGGTCGGATTCAGTATCAGAATATTTGTCGGTGATGATCTCTTTGTCCTGAATTTCACGCTGAATGAGGTTGTTCTTCTTGTCATATAAAAGGTACGTGATTTCGTATTGAGATCGGAAAAGAGTAGATTGGAACTTGGTGAAGAGCAACTCACTAAATGCGACTTTTACAAAAACCTCAATTCGTCCTTTGGATACTTCTTTGGATGCGACATTTGCGGCGTCAACAAAAAAGAAAGGTCCGCCGGATGCTCGTCCGGGATCCATCTGAGCTTGAAGCAGAGCATTTGAAAGAAACATTAGGATCAACGACGACACAAATCTAAAAGACTTCACACTAAACTCCTTTAAAAAATTAAGCAGGCATTGCAAAAAGGTCGTATTCAGTTGCATCCGTAATCCGGACATCCAAAAAATTTCCTATCTTCAGCGTACGATCGGTTTCAATGATTACTTCGTTATCAATTTCCGGTGCATCGTATTCTGTTCTACCAACGTATCGCTCACCATCCTTGATGTCAATCAAAACGCGGCACGTTTTATCAATCTTACCCATGTTTTTATTTAGCGATATTGTTTGTTGTAAATTCATTAATTGATTATACCTTTCCTTTTTTACTTTTTCCGCCACTTGTTTTTTGAGATCATAGGCGTAGGTGCCTTCTTCGCGGGAATAAACAAAAACGCCTAACCGGTCAAACTGAAATTCTGTTACAAAATCGCAAAGTTCCTGAAAATCCTGTTCCGTTTCTCCGGGATAACCGACGATCATTGAGGTTCGTAACGCCAACTCAGGAATTCGTTGTTTGATCTTATGAAGCAAGTCGGTTGTTTGTTTTTTAGACGTATTACGGCGCATGGATTTCAGCATGTTATCAGAGATGTGCTGCACCGGCAGATCAATATATTTACAGATCTTTGGATTTTGTGCGATACAGTCGATGAGTTCGTCCGAAAAAAGCGACGGGTATAAATACATGACACGGATCCATTCGATACCGTCAACGGTCGCCAACGTGTTGAGCAATTGTACAAGATTAAGGTTACGCTTTAAGTTAGGCGCGCTTCGATCCAGGTCGTACCCGTACGACGAAGTGTCTTGTGAAACGCAGATCAGTTCCTTAACGCCGCGTTCGGCAAGCAAAACCGCTTCCTGATAATTTTGTTCAATGGATTTACTGACAAGATTGCCGCGAATCATAGGGATATAACAAAAGCCGCAGCGCTGATTACATCCTTCGGAGATCTTAAGATAAGCGTAGTGTTTTTGATTGAGAAGAATACGTTCCGTAAATAAGATTTGCTGATAATGACCTTCGATTCTCTCGGTGACTTTATCAAATTCGTGAACGCCAAAGAACGAATCCACTTCCGGCATGGAGGCAGTCAGTTCCGTTCGATAACGTTCCGAGAGACATCCCGTCACGATGATCTCTTTCTTTATTCCTTTTTTGGCAAATTCTTTTTTTAATCGAATCGCTTCAAAAATGGTGTCAATCGACTCTTTTTTTGCGCTTTCGATGAAACCGCAGGTATTGATCACGATCGTATCGGCGTCCTCCGCTTTGTCAACAATAATTGACTGCTTCAAATTGCCCAGAATAACCTCAGAATCTACCTGATTTTTTGGACATCCGAGTGAAACGATGTTAATTTTTTTAGCCCGTACGTCTTTCGGATA
>JAEUSJ010000331.1:0-1196 GCA_016788215.1 bacterium
GTACGTACTTTTCTCAAAGAAGGAGTGTGGATGAACGTTAAAACAATCACTGTTATCGGCGCGGGTATTATGGGTAGTGGGATTGCCCACGTTGCCGCGCAGGCCGGATTTGAAACGACGTTAAATGATATTTCCAAAGAAGCATTGGATAAAGGGCTTGCAACGATAACAAAAAATCTGGATAAAGGTATTGAACTCGGGAAAATCAACCCTCAGGAAAGAGACGCAACGCTCACACATCTAATGCTAAACAGCGATCTGGAGTCGGCAGTGCGGGACGCAGATTTTATTATTGAAGCCGCTCCGGAAAAAATTGAACTTAAGATTAAGCTTTTTTCAGCGATGGATAAAGTTTGCAAACCCGAAACGGTTTTTGCCACGAACACATCTTCTCTTAGTATCTCGGAAATTTCCGCTGTTACCGGCCGACCTCAAAAATGTATCGGCATGCATTTTTTTAATCCGGTTCACAAAATGAAATTGGTCGAGATCATTCGCGCGTTGGAAACGGATGAGGAGACGATCCGGATAACGCAGGACATTTCTAAACAAATGGGCAAAGAGGTTGTTACGATCAAAGAATCGCCGGGATTTATTACCAGCCGAATTAACGCGATGATCGGCAACGAAGCTTTTTACTTACTCGAGGAAGGCGTGGGGTCGGCCAAAGATATTGATACGGCGCTGAAACTTGGTCTTAATCATCCTATGGGCCCTTTTGAAATGGTGGATCTGGTAGGGCTTGACACGCGATTGAGTATTCTCGAATATCTTCATAAATCGCTCGGCGAAAAATACAAACCGTGCCCGCTCATGGTCCAATACGTCAAAGCAGGAAGACTCGGACGAAAGGCGGGTAAAGGCGTGTACGAATATACGGATTCAATCAAATAGATTTCAGCAAACGCATATTAAATGACACTTTCCTCACTTCCTATTTTTGATCTCGACGCAGGTTTTTCTGTAGTGGATATTGAAACCACAGGAAACAGCTCCAGGGACGGATACGTTATTGAAATCGGTATTGTGAATATTAAAAAAAGGCGAATCACTGAAACCTATCAAACGCTGGTTCGTCCGCCTGTTGCGTTACCTCCTTTTATCACGCAACTCACGGGATTGAGTGACAACGATCTTGCAGCTGCGCCTCCATTTAACAAAATTTTTGTTGACGTAAAATCGTATCTGGATGGAAA
>JAEUSJ010000331.1:1206-2028 GCA_016788215.1 bacterium
GTGGATCTGGTAGGGCTTGACACGCGATTGAGTATTCTCGAATATCTTCATAAATCGCTCGGCGAAAAATACAAACCATGCCCGCTCATGGTCCAATACGTCAAAGCAGGAAGACTCGGACGAAAGGTTGGAAAAGGGGTTTATGATTATCTATCTGAGAAAAAAAACAAGGAATTATAGAAAAAAATTGTTACAATTATTTGCCATACAACATCCTAATAAATTGAAGTAATCAATGACAAGAGCATTGGGCAAAGCAATAAATGTAAGCTTGAGGGTCATAGCCGACTTATCGCAAGGGCTTTATAGATCTCCAGCAGATGCGCTGAAGGAACTAATAAGCAACGCTTACGACGCGGACTCCCCATTAGTCGAAATTAATTTTTCAAAGGATTTTTCTTCCATTACAGTTCATGACATTGGAAAAGGCATGTCAGTTGACGATTTCATACAAATCATGGAAACGATAGGGGGATCAACTAAAAGATCGGCTGACTCTAAATACAGTGATAGAACGTCATCAGGAAGAAGCATTGTGGGAAGAATTGGGATTGGTTTATTAAGCATATCACAAATTGCTAATAAACTTGAATTAAAATCAACCGTTTCTGGTTCAGACAAGGGTTTGGAGGCATCCATAGAATTTGATCAATTTGCATCGGAGGAAGCTCGGAAAATTAAAGTAACTGAACTATGGGAAGAAAAAAAACAAATAGAAATTGGTAAATACTATATTACAGAAGTGAGCGGAGTTGATGTTAAAATTCATTTTACAACACTGAAATTAACTGGAATTAAAAAAGTTATAGCTGATAAATTAAA
>JAEUSJ010000332.1 GCA_016788215.1 bacterium
CTGGTTGGTCTTGCGATTGACGGCGTGACACCTCTTGGTAACACGAATAGCGGTATTCTGATCAACGGTGGAGCCGTTCGGAATCAAGTTGGCAGCGGCACGGCCACGGGCAGGAATATCCTATCAGGCAATAACACCGGCGTTACCATCGGTCCGGGCGCTGACTCGAATATGGTCGTTGGTAATTATATCGGAACGGATGTCAGCGGTAATCTGGGTGTCTCCAACTATCAGGGCATTCTAATTCAAAATTCCAATCGGAATACCATTGGCGCTCTAAATGCCGGAAATGTGATCTCGGCAAATTCAGCGTGGGGCGTTTGGATATTTGCCAGCTCAGGAGATGCACGCGAAAATAAAATCAGTTTTAATAAGATCGGTACTGCGCAGAACGGCACGACGCCATTGGGGAATTCGGTACTTGGCGTTCGTATCTATGCCAATTCCGGTAATGCATCCGATAATTCCGTTACATCCAATATTGTTGCCTTCAGTGCTTGGGGAGTTGAGATCGAAGGTAACGGTCCGAAAGCCGACAGTAATATTGTATTTCAAAACTCCATTTTCAAAAATACCAATGGCGGCATCAATCTGGTTGCGACCGCACAAGGTTTTGTTGGTAACCCGAAGATCACGGGGATATTGTCTGACTCAACGATTCAAGGCACATCTTCGCCGAATGCGTTGGTGCATATCTATGCGGACACAACAAACCAGGGAGAATTTTATCTCGATACAACGCGAGCGAATGGATCAGGTAACTGGTCGAAGAAAGTACCTTTATTTGCAGGTGTGAATTTAACAGCGCTTCAGGACAGCGCCGGAAATACTTCGATGTTCTCATTGCCCATTCCTGCGATCTATGTCGATTCACTTTTGGTTACCAATACAAACGATGCCGGGACCGGATCCTTGCGCGATGTTATCAATTATGCCAATACCCATCCCGGTCCGGATACCGTTAGGTTTTCACCGGCACTATTGGGACAAACAATCCTGCTGACGACGGCCCAGGTCGGAATCACTTCAGATTCTACCGTTGTGGACGGAGATATCAATGGCGATCAAATGCCCAGCGTGACCATTTCTCAAACCGGTGACGTTGCCAATTGGGGCATTGAGATCAACGGTAAAAACAACACGGTTCAATATCTCAATTTCCAGAACTTCAATAGCGGTGCAGGACTTTTTATGAACGGTTCTCGCTATAGTACGGCACGCGGAAATACGTTCGGGACGAATCTAAACGGAACAGCTGCCGGCATTGCCAATTACTACGGTATACAGATCGCCAGCGGCGCCAAATACAATACGATCGGCGACACGTTAATCTCAGGACGAAACGTGATCTCCGGCAATGCGCAATATGGAATTGTATTTCAAAATAATTCCGATAGCAATTTTGTTATCGGGAATCATATCGGTGTGGATTCTGCAGGAACAACCGCGATAGGTAATCCAGCGGCAGGAATTATCATAGATTATGGGCCGAGCGCGAATTACATCGGTAACGGTCAGCCAAACGGCCGAAATATTATTTCAGGTAATTTACGCGGAATTCTCATTGCCGGACCGGGTTCGCAGAATAATCGAATTTTAGGAAACTATATCGGTACAGATATTAACGGTACAACTGCAATCCCAAATACGGCAGAGGGCGTTGCGCTTGTTACCGGACCTTCAGGCAATTGGATCGGTAATGGCACGATCGGAGGACGTAACATTATTTCCGGTAACGGTGATGAAGGAATCGAGATTGGCGGAACAAATAATCACGTGCTGGGCAACTTTCTGGGTACGGATGTGACCGGATTGCTGGCCTTGCCTAACGCAAGCGGTATCGGCGTATTCGCTATGTATAATCAGATAGGTGACGGCACGACGGGCGGCCGGAATATTCTTTCGGGAAATACTCAAAATGGTTTGTATTTCCAGGGTGCAGATAGTAACGTGGTTCTTGGAAATTTTGTGGGTACAGACGCTACAGGAACTGCCGCGATTCCTAACGGAACGGTT
>JAEUSJ010000333.1 GCA_016788215.1 bacterium
TCATGTATCCATTTATGATAATGACGTTCCACAAACTTACCGAATTCAATATTACATGCATGCTTTTGATCGTACAGCGTCTGTCGTAGTCCAAGATCGGCATACTCGTCCATTTCACAATCCCACTCACTCAGCGACAGATTAATCTCATACCAGTCGTTGAACGTAAGTTCGGTCATCAATTGTTGAGAAATCTTATTAAATTCCTGAATGTAATCCCTTGAAATTTTTTGTTCTGTGATCTTACGGGTGTCGAAGATCTGTTTACAGGCAAGTAAAATCTGGCTGGGATTCACCGGTTTAGTCAGGTACTGGTCGATTTTACGCCCGATGGCATCATCCATGAGCTTTTCTTCCTCACTTTTGGTGATCATAATCACCGGCAAAGAGGGATACATATCTTTGATTTCCTCAAGCGTAGTCAAACCGTCTTTGCCGTCCATCATTTCGTCGAGAAGCACCAGATCATATTTTCCCTTTTCAATATAGCGGATCGCATCTTCGCCGTTAGTTACCGGGGTGACATCGTAACCCCTCTGTTGGAGAAAAAGGATATGCGGCTTGAGTAATTCGATCTCGTCGTCCGCCCAAATGATATTTTTTTTCTGCATGCCTTCACCTCGATTTTTGTGTAATGAATCTTGATCCGCAGTATCAAAAACGATACACATCTCCTTTTCTTGCAGAAATAAGACAATCGCTACACATCCACAATGTCCGATAATATCTCTGCATTTTCTCTGACCTTATCGTAGTGTTTTCGCACATGCGCCAATTCATCTCCAAAATGTTCAAACTGTTTTTTCATGTCATCATCCGTCGCACTGCGGAGAAAAATATCGATCAACTGCTGCTCAAATGTCTTATCAGTTTCTACATCGCCGAGGATCATATCCAGTTCGCCGATTACGAGTTCAAACATTCTTATTTTATTATTTAATAACTCCAGAATGCGCGCTTCAATAGTTTCCTGCACGGACAAATTAAAAACAAATACTTCTTGTTCCTGTCCCAAACGGTGAACACGTCCAATACGCTGTTCCACACGCATCGGATTCCACGGCAGATCGTAATTGATGATCTGGCGGCAAAACTGTAAATTTAAACCTTCGCCGCCGGCCTGCGTACTGATCAGAATTTGTTTTTTGGTTTTAAATTGTTCAATAGCTTCTTTACGCGCCTGCGTTCCAGCCAAACCGCCGTGAAAAAGTTCGACCGAGAATCCTTCACGTTCCAATTCCATTTTCAGTTGTTTCATCGTGTCAATGAATTCTACGAATATGATCGTCTTGTCAGAAAATTTTTTAAGTATCTCGATCGTGGCCTTGCTTTTTCGGCTCATCGGAATGGATTCACATAGGCGTACAAAATACAATAGTTTTTCTTTTGTTTTTTCAGGATAACTTCGCTTCAGGAAATTCTGCAACGTGTGACGCGTTGCCTGCGGGCTGCTGCACACTTCGCGCTGAAGGGTGATGAGTGAAAGGATATGAACTTCAAATGACGTTTCTTTACGAAATTCTTCACGGACGTAGTTGGTAACTTCGTTATAAAGCTCCCTTTCCGTTTCGGATAGTTCAAGATAATACACGGCGGCGCGGCGCGGCGGGAGGCTGATACCAACTTTATCGCGCCTGTTACGAATCATCACTTCATTCAAAATATGTTTGAGTTGGTCTTCATTGTTTGGGAGACGCGGATCTTCTTTCATCATGAATTTGCGTTTGAAGGAACGGATCGTGCCGAACAAACCGGGTTTTAGAATCGTGATCAGACTATAGAGTTCCGTCAGATCATTATGAACGGGCGTCGCCGTGAGCAGTAATACGTATTTCTTCTTGATCTTATTGACAAATTTGAAGCCGATTGTGCCGCGGTGTTTCAGACGATGGGCTTCATCTACGATAAGCAGGTCAAACTCGCGCGAAAGAATTATATTCGCCGCTTCATTCCTTTTCGCGAGATCGATTGACGCAATAAGTCTTGATTCGCGCCAATGATCGGGTTTTTCC
>JAEUSJ010000334.1 GCA_016788215.1 bacterium
TGATTAGTATGGAATTCTCTTCATCAGCCGTAAATGCAGGTGAAACGTTACGTCCAGCGGCTATTGGAATTTCCATCACAGGCAGAAACCCTTCATCGATCCAGTTAACGGAAACAGCTACATCTTTGTCAAAGCCGTCCCGAACGAGATAATCGCCCGCGTGAGCTTTACCGGGCATGGCATTCGCCAATCCAACTGAAGCGACGCCTGGAATGCGCTGCCATTCCTGTTTTAGCGCAGGAAGGCCTTTGGCCGCCTGAGAATCTTTCAGCGGAATCACCGCAACGGCATCCTGCGTATACCCAAGCCGGCTCTCCTGAACAAATTTCATCTGTTGATAAATCACTATCGTTGCAAAAATAAGAATGACCGAAGCTGAAAATTGCAGAACAACTAATGTCTGTCGAAATCTGGCTCCGGTAATTCCTTTAACGGTGCCTTTCAGGACTGCCACAGCGTCAAAACGCGTAATGATCAGCGCCGGATAAATGCCGCCGAGTAATCCGATGAGAATTGCTGAAACAGCCAGTATCGGTATTTGTATTATTGCTGAATAATTAGAAAGCGAAAGACCGATTTGAGCCGTATCATTGATCAAAGGAAGAATAGATTCAACTAATCCCACAGCCAAAATCATCGCAACAACCGACAGCAAGACAGACTCTGACAGAAATTGTAATATGAGATTTGATTTTTTTACACCGATGGCTTTTCGAATGCCAACTTCTTTTGCACGTGTCATTCCTCTCGCGGCCGTGAGGTTCATGTAATTGACCAGCGAAATGATCAGAATTACGATTCCGAGAATGGCCAACAATCGAACATACATCATATCGTTGTTCGGCCCGAAATCACCGCCGACCGGCGTCTGCAAATGAATAGAGGTTAACGGCTGAAGTTTAATCTTCGTGGCATTGTCTTTCCCGAAGCGCTTCGGATAGATGTCCGTCAGCGCCGATTCTAATGCCCCGACGCGCGCCGGATCATTCACTACAAGATAAGTTTTCACCATCTGACCCCAGGAATTCAAAAACCTTGGCCAAAAAAGTTCTGTTGTAGAACTCATTGACGCAACAAAATCAGGCCGAAAATGTGAATTGACGGGGAAGTCTTTAATAATGCCGGCAACGGTAAAATCTTTTTCCGCATTATATCGTACAACGTGTCCAATAGGATTTTCAGAACCGAAATACTTTTTTGCGGTCGATTCCGTCAATAATACATTAAGCGGTTTACGTAAGCCTTCACGAACATCTCCCGCGACTGCCTGAACTGAAAAAACATCAAAAAATGTGGTGTCCGCGTAAAAAAATTGTTCTTCGACAAATCCCGTTTCTTTATCCTTTGAAATCAGAGGTTGAAACCAATGGCGGAATACCCGTGCCGCAGAAACAACATCCGGATGCTGTTGCAGCTCGTCATACAAGGCATTGGAACTGTTCGTTGTGAGCCCAAACCCGGGCGATTCGGTTAGCACACGGTAAATGCGATCCGATTTTTCATGAAATTTGTCATAACTGTCCTCATGCAAAACGTACAGTGTTATGATAATACAGCACGTCAGCCCGACGATTAGGCCGAATAAATTTATTGCCGTATAACTGCTGTGTTTCCACATATTGCGAAAACTGATTTTCAAGAAATGTCGGATCATGATTTATTCCTTTAACAATTAAGGTACCTCTTATTCGTATTTTAATGCTTCTACCGGATTGGCTGTTGCGGCTTTGAACGCTTGATAACCTACCGTTAGAACAGCGATAGCCAAAGCGATCGTGGTCGGAAGAATAAAACTGGCAACCCCTATATTCACCCGATACGCAAAATTTTCCAGCCACGAACGCATCGCCCAATAAGCCAACGGCCAGGCAATCAGGTTTGAGATCAAAACTAGTTTTATAAATTCCGCGGACAATAGAGTCACGATGCCTGCAACCGGCGCCCCCAAAACTTTTCGTATACCCACTTCTTTGGTCCGTTTCTCAGCAGTAAACGCAGCTAAT
>JAEUSJ010000335.1 GCA_016788215.1 bacterium
AAGACGGACCGGTTATGTTTAACGGCAAATCGTACGGCGCCGACCATTTCGCGCAAGGTATCGGCGTCAATGGCTATCCCGCTACGGCTTTTTTTGAATCCGACGCAAAATTGATCACGCTCGTTCCGGGTTATCTTAAAGCTGATGAATTCTTACCCATTCTGGAATATATCGGAGAGAAGAGATACAACGACATCGGTTTTGACGATTTTCTTAATCAAAGAAAAAAGAATTGATCAGCAGGGCGAATAATATTCGCCCTTTTTTTTGCCTTTCATGGTTTTGTTTTTAACTTCGTTTTGACTATTTTAGTTGAAGTTCAATAACAAAACCTCATCGCGACATGTTCACAAAAAAAATGTTCACCGTTCTAACTTGGGAGTTTATTCAAAAAGTAAAATCGAAGGGTTTTATTTTTTCGATGATTTTTATGCCGGTAGTCATTGTCGGGTTTACTCTTATTCCAACGTATTTCGCCGATCAGGAACCGGAACGAGCGCTTAATATAGCCATCGCCGATCAAACGGGTTTTGCTACGGATGAATTATCATTCAAATTAGGAAGTCAATTTCCTCTCCAAAACGGCAGAAGCCCTGTTAATTTTGTGCCGATTCCGTTTACGACGGCCGACAGCGTGTTGGTCACCGGTAAGCAGCTTATACACAAGGGCGTCGTGGATGGGTTCCTGGTCGTTGACGATGAAGCGATCCGTAAGAAACAAGTCCGCTACTTTGTTAAAGGAGCGGGCAACAACAAAATATTTCAAAACCTCGAGCGTTGCATAAACAACGTCATCATTGAGCATCATGCAAAACAACTTAACTTGTCGCCTCTACAAATTCAAAGTATCACCCAAACCATTAACGTTAAAATGATCCTTATCGGATCGGAAGATACGGAACTTATACAAAAATATTTGGCCGGAATAATACTGGTTATGATGTTGTTCTTTGCTATTTTCAATTCCGGCGGCTCCTTCATGCGCGGCATCAGTGAAGAAAAAAACAATCGTGTTATAGAAATTCTGATCTCGTCCATTTCACCTAGGGAACTTATGACCGGCAAGATCTTGGGATTAGGCTGTGTCGGATTAACTCAGATCTTTGTATGGGGATTATTAGGCGCACTTTTTGGACGGGAAGCGTTGGGCTTTTTAACGCCTTTCCTGCTTTTTTGTTTTGCTGCTTATTTTGTTTTAGGATATTTATTGTTTGCAGGAATTTTTTCAATTGTCGGTTCCGTTTTATCATCGGAACATGATATACAACCCGTTCAAGCCGTTCTTTCAATGATTGGTATTCTTCCGATAGCGCTTGCCATCCTGGTTCTGCAAAACCCCGATTCGGTTCTTGTTACCCTTCTTTCGTTTATTCCGTTGCTTACACCAACGCTGATGATTTTGCGGCTTGTTATTTCCGAGCCTTCCCTGCTACAGGTTATCGGAACTATGGTCGTTCTTGTATTATCTTTACTTTTTATGCTAAAACTCGCAAGCAAAATATTTCATGTCTCTTTGCTCATGCAGGGTAAAAGACCAACATTAAATGAGGTTATTAAATGGGCACGGGCTTGAAAAATAAGCGTGATGCGGTGACCTTGACTATCAAAAATATGGTGTGCAACCGGTGCGTCCGAGTTGTGCGGGAAGAATTGGAAAAACTGGGGTTGGATGTTCGCAATGTTGTTCTTGGCGAAGCTACTGTAGCATCAGGTCGTAATCGGTTTGATATGAGCAAAATAAGGAACGTTTTAGACTCAAATGGCTTTGGTATCGTGGATGACCGGAAAGCCAAAACGGTGGAAAAAATTAAAAACGCTATTATTCGTCTCATACACCACAATGAGAATCTGGAAGCGTTTGAAATGAATTATTCAGAATATATCTCGGGTGAAGTTAATGCGGATTATCATCAAGTCAGCGCTTTGTTTTCTTCTATTGAAGGTATTACAATTGAAAAATATATTATCCTGCAAAAAATCGAACGTGTAA
>JAEUSJ010000336.1 GCA_016788215.1 bacterium
GGTTGCAATCTAATATATTTTTCTACGTTGTGCAAATTTAATTTCTTTGAATTCCGGTGTTTTTAGACGTATTTTTTATCTGTGAAACAGAACACAATCCAA
This sequence comes from bacterium, assembly GCA_016788215.1. Classification (GTDB taxonomy): domain Bacteria; phylum CLD3; class CLD3; order SB21; family SB21; genus SB21. The sequence continues at coordinate 103 of JAEUSJ010000336.1, forward strand.
ACGGAAGTTTTTATCTCGGGTAAAGGAATTCACTCAGGAAAAGCCGCTTCGGTAAAGTTCCTTCCTGCAGAGCCCAACTGCGGGATCCATTTCATCCGAACCGATCTCAAAGACTCACCGCCGATCCCGGCGCTCTGGGACAACATCTGCGACACGGAACGGGCGACCACGCTTGGCATTGGAGAAGTCAAAGTTAGGACGGTTGAACATCTGTTGTCTGCGATTTTTGGATTGGGAATCATTAATTTGACGATAGAGATAAACAATGAAGAAGTCCCGATTCTCGACGGAAGTAGCAAAATGTATTATGAATTACTCGCATCATCCGGGGTGAGAGAACAATCCGAAGAAGTAAAGTTTCACTCTATTGAAAAAGAGATCGTCTTCAGAAATCAAAAAAATTCTTCTTTTATACGTATTACACCGGCGAACGAATTGCATATTACCTATCATTTGAATTACGCCGAGAAGTTCAAACAAAATTTTACCTATCAATTCTCACGGCATACCTATCATGACCAAATTGCTCCGGCAAGAACATTCACCCTATTAAGCGAATTGGAATATTTACTCGACAAAGGATTAATCAGCGGGATCAGCGATGCGGCAGGATTTGCTGTTGTCGATGATTTTTCAATGATAAACGAATTGGAGAAAAAGATTGACATGAATCTTGATTCCTTTATCCATTCTGACGGTAAAGCTACGATTATCTCAAACGAAAAGCTGCGATTTGCGGATGAAATGGTTCGTCATAAAATACTCGACATTATCGGCGATTTTGCTTTAAGCGGATGTTATGTTCGGGGTCATGTTGAAGCGTTTGGAACGGGCCATTCGGAAAATATCGAATTACTGAGATCCGTCTTCGGTTAATTTGATAATTTTGAATTGATATTTTAATTTATGTTAAATGAAAGGAACTGAACCAGCATGAATCACACGGCAGTGTTGGTAGATGCGATACGCACGCCAATGGGAAAATACGGCGGCGTTCTTTCCGCCATTCGTCCCGACGACATGGTTGCGGAACTAATAAAAACCATATTGGAGCGAAACCCCAAAGTGGATGTAAACGCGGTCGCCGATATTATTATCGGCTGCGCAAACCAAGCCGGCGAAGATTCGCGAAACGTTGCGCGCATGGCGGCGATTATCGCGGGACTGCCTTTTGAGATCCCCGGGCAGACGGTAAACCGCTTGTGCGGATCAAGCATGCAGGCAATTATCACTGCGGTAACAACTATTCAAAGCGGCTGGGGAGAAGTTTTTCTCGCCGGTGGAGTTGAAAGTATGTCACGCGGGCCGTATGTCATGCCGAAGCCCGATAAGGCGTTTCCGTTTGGTTCATTAACAACATATGACACATCGCTAGGTTGGCGATTCCCCAATCCAAAGATCGAATCGCGTGTTCGCCCTCTCAATATGGGCGAGACGGCGGAGGAGATCTACGCGAAACACGAGATTCCGCGTGAGGAACAGGACCGCTACGCCGTTCAAAGTCATCAGCGCGCAATTGCTGCATGGAAAAGCGGCGCTTTTTCAGATTACGTAATTCCTGTTCCGATACAGACCAAAGGCGGAGTGACGATGGCCGACCGAGATGAAGGGCCGCGCGCGGATACTTCGATAGAGAATTTGAGCAAACTCCGGCCGGCATTTAGAAAAGACGGAACTGTGACCGCAGGCAATAGCTGTCCCATGAGCGACGGCGCGTCGATGACGTTGGTGATGAGTGAGGATAAAGCGCGTGAGCTGGGTTACACATCATGGTTTCGCCTTCGAAGCGCGGCCGTATCCGGCTTGCATCCCGATATCATGGGCCTGGGACCGGTTGAAGCCAGCCGCAAAGCGCTTGCTTTG
>JAEUSJ010000337.1 GCA_016788215.1 bacterium
TGATCTCATCAAAAATAAAACTGTACTCGCCTTCCGGATCGTCCTGCCCGATCCGCGCAATGATCTGCGTATAGATTTTTACGATGTGACGCGAATCGTCGCGAAGCCGTTCCACAAGAAACTGCGTGTACGCCAAGGCGCCGAATATGATGACGAGCGCGAGTACGAAAAGGCCGCTTTTGAAATTAACGGTCAGATGGTACGGATTGCGTACGGTTCTGATTTTTCGGGTCGGTTCTGTCATGTAACTTTAGTGGATTCTCTAATTCCGAGAGTTTACAAATTATCTCAGTGTGAATCTGTTAAATCGGTGTCATCCGTGTGCCATGCCGTTAGGGGCGTTGGATTTGGCGGATCAGCAGCGCATTTGAAATCGGCCTTTCCGCGCCGTCCGACGGCCTGTTGACCAGCTGGCCGCGAACGATCATCGTCGTGGAACCGCCGCCGTCTAAATTAAGAGCCCGGTCGCAGCCCAATCCGATCATCCAGTCCGCCAGTTCGTTCAGCGTCATACCGGAACTGTAGTTCGTTTGATTGCCGTCGACGCAAACGATAAATAATTTCTGCGCCGAATCGGCGATACCCACGGCCGTGCGCGCGGAGCGTTTAATATAAAAATCGGACGTGGCGTCAGGATTATCGGCGATGAGATTTTTTTTATTATTAACCAGAAAAGGAAATCCGCCTATGGCCGTGCGAATTTTGTCCTCGCGCAGATCGGCGCGAATCACAATTTCCAGGATCTGTCCCGCGAACATCCGTCGTACTAGTTTGATCTTGTCTTCACCGTGAACGGAAAGCACGACCGTTGAATCAGTGAGAGGGTTATTTCCCGACACGCTGTCCACCGCCAGAACAATGCCGCGAACCGTGTCGCCGACGCTTTTGCCGGAAAATTTCGCTTTAATGGTTACTTCCGCTCCGTACACGTTGGTGTTGGTTTGCGAACCGAAAAAATTATTGTACAATACTGATTCATTTGCCTGGCGCGGTTTATTAAATCCGTCAATGGCCAGATTCGTAAAGGAATTGATGATCAGCGTTCCTCTGAAAGAAATCGGTTCTATAAAATATTGCTTCTTACTGGTGATGCCCATCGCGTACCATGCATCGGCGGCGTTTTTGAGAATTTGTCCGTCATGAACCTGCGCGCCGGACGGATAGCCTTCCTTGGAAAAAAAATCGCCGTTAACCGCGCCGATGACATTTTCCTGTCCGGGCGCTTCGACGATCTGGGAAAGCAGGCTGGTCGTGCGTATATTATGGCCCGCCTTGAATGCGTCGATTTCCAGCAGCGGATTTTTCAGGTCGATCTCAAAAATGTGAATCACGTTCGGCCCGGCGCTTTGCTGTATCATCGTGTACCGAAAACCCTCGGTCACAAAATTTGATTTACGAACATCTTCCGACGTACAGGAACTTACCAGCACCATCGCGGCCAGAAAAAAACGAATCACAGGCAATTTCATTCCTCATTTTGTGAAAGAAATATTCGCGATAAATTGCCTTATTTTCAAGGTCTTTTTCGGAAGCCGCCTCAGGTCTTTTCATGAATATCATTTGCAAAAAAAACGATTATTTATTATGTTGAAACGCCAACTAGAAAAACGAATATACCACATTGAGTATCATTTAACTAAAGGAGAAACCGATGAAACAGTTATGTTTCGCTTTTTTTGCAGTAGCGGTTTTACAGGTCAATGTATTTGCAGGCGACGGCGGCCAGGCGGGTTCCGGCGGCTACTTCGGCCCTGCGGCGGTGATGAAACAAGGCGCGTTTCTAATAGGCGCGGAAGCACAGAATTATATGAAAGGCCCGAAATCCTTCGGCGTGCTCGGCCATGTTCGTTACGGACTGGCGCCGCGATTTGAACTCAACGGCGATCTCGGATTTAACCGCGGCGAAACGTACTTCGGCGGCGGCGTAGAGTACCAGGTATTCTAT
>JAEUSJ010000338.1 GCA_016788215.1 bacterium
GTCTTCGTAAGAAGAGTTGGTGCAGCTTCCGATGAGAGCAACTTTTATTTCTTCCGGATATCCGTTGTCTGAAACGGCTTTAGCTAATTGCGAGATAGGCCACGCTTTGTCGGGTGTGAACGGCCCATTCACATGCGGCTCCAATTCGTCTAAATTGATTTCAATGATCTCATCATAATACTTTTCTGGATTTAAAAAAACTTCAGGATCCGCAATCAACATACCGGCATATGCATCACAAAGTTCTGCTAATGATTCTCGTTCCGTAATTTTTAAATACGCGTCCATCCTTTTGTCGTACGGAAATACCGACGTCGTCGCGCCAATTTCCGCGCCCATATTGCATATCGTTCCTTTGCCTGTGCAGCTAATCGACTCCGTGCCCGGCCCGAAATATTCGATAATTTTACCGGTGCCGCCTTTCACCGTAAGAATACCGGCTAATTTTAGAATAACGTCTTTTGGTGAGGTCCAGCCGTTAAGTTTTCCCGTCAACTTAACGCCGGTGATCCCCGGCCATTTCAGCTCCCATGGCAATCCCGCCATGACATCCACCGCATCTGCACCGCCAACGCCAATCGCCAGCATCCCGAGCCCGCCGGCATTGGGTGTGTGCGAATCCGTACCGATCATAAGTCCTCCGGGAAATGCGTAATTTTCAAGAACAACCTGGTGAATAATCCCCGCGCCCGGTTTCCAAAATCCGATTCCATACTTATTCGACACGCTTGCTAAAAAATCATAAACTTCCTTATTATCCGTTTTTGCCTTGGACAAATCGTCTTTTGCCCCGACATCGGCCTGGATTAAGTGGTCGCAGTGAACGGTTGAAGGAACGGCAACCTTTGCGCGTCCGGAAGACATAAATTGCAGTAAAGCCATCTGCGCTGTCGCATCCTGCATCGCAACACGGTCTGGAGAGAGATCGGTATAAGTTTTTAATCTTTCAGGAGCTGTTTTTGGTAGTTCTGTAAAATGTGAGACGAGAATTTTTTCTGTTAAGGTAAGCGGCCTTCCGAAAAGTTGTCGCGCTTTTTCCTGTTTTACTTTCAGGTTTTTATAAACATTTTTTATCATATCCAGATCGAACATTTTCGTAACTCCTTATATAAATCGTTGACGGTCGTAAGATTGTTTCAACGCGGGGAAGTTAGTCAATTATCTCTTTTTTATCAAGCGAATAGTGGCTTTGCTTTCATGGGTTTTTACTTGTTGAAGCTTTAAGTTAATATGAAATCTTCATTGAATTACTGATTTTAAAAATATATTATGTCCGTCATAAACTATAAAAACATGAATAATCTATTACTCCATAACGGAAAAATCTATACCGGCGATAAAACCATTCCGGAATGTGAAGCTGTTGCTGCTGTAGAAGATAAGATCATTGCTATTGGCTCGTCGAAAGATCTGCTGCGCAAATATGGGGATTTCAGCAAGATCGATCTTGATGGCAAACGCGTGTTGCCGGCTTTCACTGATGCGCATACTCATTTTCTATCATATTGCCTGAAACAAAATCAGATAGATCTCAACGGAATTGATTCGCCGGAACAATGCTTACAGATCATTCAAAAAAAAATTGAATTAACACCTAAAGGCCAATGGATCAAAGGCAGTGGATGGAATCAAAATTTGTGGAATCCGGTTACATATCCGACCCGTTTCGATCTTGATAAAATTTCGCCGAGTCATCCGATTTGCCTCGAAGCGCGCGACGCGCACACGTCCTGGGTAAATTCAGTGGCGTTAAAGCTGGCCGGTATAACTTCCTCAACAGCGTTTGATTCGACCGGCGAAATTGTCAAAGGCACCCGGGCTGAACCCACCGGTATTATCAAAGAAGAAGCGCGCAGATTGATTTGGAATGTGATGGGTGAAGAGTCGGTGGAGGAGCGTGTTGTTGCGCTAAAAAGCGGAATGAAGCTCGCTTATCAAAACG
>JAEUSJ010000339.1 GCA_016788215.1 bacterium
ATCGAAGATTTCTTAATTATCTTATCGCTTATTGAGGGAGACTTCATCAATTGGTATTATTGCATTGGAAGTGAGCATTCGTTGGCGGGCTTTCCACTTAGCGAAATTGAATTGTTTCAACTTGCCGTCAAAATAAAAAAAACAAACTTTGACTCAATTAGATACCACCGCTTCCGTAAGAGTTTGCAAAAGTTACATAGATATTTGACATTATTGTATTCTCAAAAGAATGTTGACGATAAGAAAAGTATTAAAAAACTGATCGAAAAATTTGTAATAGCTTCAAGAACATCTGCGGTTGACACGAGACTGATTTACTGGCATTCGTGTCTTGATGTTATAATTAAAAAGTGTGATGGGAAAGGTAAATCGTTTAGCCATAAGCTTATCGACGCTTGTAAAAATATGAATATAGAGTGGCTAGATATTTACGTTGGAATTACAGAAGAATCGCTTGACCTAAAAGCAGAGTTTCCCCTTAACCGTATCCGGAATGAGATTTTACATGATGGAATATACCCCGATGATTACGGCGAGGTTATTAAGGAAAACAGAAATGCACGCGCCTTATGTGAACGATTTATAACCCAGATAATTGGTGCAGATTATAGAGATACTGGATTTGGAAAAGTTGACAACTCTTACTATTGAAGAATTCTCGACCGCCAGATCGCCGAAGCGGTGTACGAGTTGTACGGCCTGACGAAAGAAGAGATTAAGGTGGTAGAGGGGTAAAATTCGGTCAAATTTTGAGCGAAAATCCAAACGTAATGTCGTATATTATATTCATGAAGTGTTATATTTAATATGTTCTACCGTCGTAAAATCATACTTGCCATGATCCGGCTTTTTGGCGGAGAGTTGGATAAAATTCGCCTGCAGAAACTATTGATGCTATTCGGGGAAAAACAAACCGTTCCGGTTTATGAATTTGTGCCGTATAAATTCGGGTGTTATTCCTTTTCCGCCCATGCCGATCTTGCGGTGATGGCTCGTAAAGAACTCCTCAAGGACGGTGATAAAAGCTATATCTTGCCGAATAAGTCCACAGATTATCTCAAACAGGTCAAGCCCGAAGACCGGGTTATCTTGCAGAGTATCAGAAACCAATTTGCCCGCTGCGATACAATGGAATTGATGCGGTTTACATACATTCATTATCCCTATTATGCGACCAAGAGTGTAAAAGCGGTCGGATTGCTAAATCCAATGGAATTGGCTAAAGTAGAAGCGGCGAAACCCAAATCGGATACTACAGTACTTTTTACAATCGGATACGAAGGCGTCTCCGTCGAAGCCTACCTGAATAAGCTGATCCAAAACGGCGTCAAGCTTTTGGTGGATGTGCGGAATAACCCTCAAAGTATGAAGTACGGCTTTTCGAAAAATACGCTCAAGCGGCTATGCGAAAATGTCGGTGTTGGATATGAACATATTCCTGAAGTCGGTATTCGTTCTGAATTCCGGAAAGAGTTGAAAATACAAGCGGACTATGATGATCTATTTAAGGACTATAGAAAAAATAATTTATCCCAATCCCAGGAATCTCAAAATCGTATTTTGTCGCTATTAAACCAATATGGCCGTATCGCGCTGACTTGTTTTGAAGCCGATATCTGCCGTTGTCATCGTAAGCCATTGGCGGAAGCCGTCTCAAAGCTTCCCGGATTTAACTTCGAACTTAGCCATATCTGACCCATGCCGCGAACGCGCGTCCTGATTACCGTGAAGACGTATCCTACGTTGTCCGGGAAACATAATGAACTCGTTTGCACCGCCGGATTCAAAGAAGACGGTTCGTGGATAAGGATTTATCCCATTCCTTTCCGTAAGAAACCCTACGCTCAGCAGTATTCAAAATATCAATGGATAGAAATCGATCTTGTGAAAAATGAGAAAGATTTTCGGCCGGAGAGTTTTCGACCGTATT
>JAEUSJ010000033.1 GCA_016788215.1 bacterium
GGAGTTGGGACACCTGATTTTAGGAGAGATAAATGAAAACAATGACAAAAAAAGACGTATCCAAACGCGTCGCAGACAAGTTGAACGATAAGGTGCATAACGTTGAACATACTGTAGATATTGTCTTTGAATCCATTCGAGAAATTCTTTCTGAGGCTGATCCCGACGTTCGCATTGAAATCCGCGATTTCGGAGTGTTTGAAGTAAAAACCACCAAAGCAAAACCAAAAGCGAGAAATCCCAAGACCGGCGAAATTATATACGTTCCGCCGCGTCGGAAAACGCACTTCAAACCGGGTAAACTCCTTAAAGAAGTTCTGAAACAACCGTTGAAGGATATTTAATTTCAAATAAAAAAAAAGTCTAAAAGCCATGGCCTATCAGTCATGGCTTTTGTTTTTTGTATGAACCAAGGTAGAGTTTTGGCAATTGATTACGGCGAACGCAGGATCGGACTCGCATTGTCTGATCCCATGCGAATCATTGCATCAGGATTGACCACGATTCAGGTTCAGAACGAAAACGCGGCAATACAGGAAATAAAAAAACTCGTGAACGAACATGAGGTGATTCAAATCGTTATGGGCAACCCGCTCGACAAAAATGGCAGCGAAGGTACCAAAGCTCAGAAAGTTAGAATATTCGCAGAAAAACTACGTCAGCAAATTCCATTAGACATTATTTTCTGGGATGAAAGAATGTCTTCAGTAACTGCTCAAAAAATGTTGATAGAAACTGAATCCAAGAAAAAGCGGCGCACCAAAGAAAAAATTGATGAATTAGCTGCCGTGGTGATCTTACGCCATTATCTTGACACAAATTAAGTAATTAGCTTAATTTTGTTTTTACAATATCCTGAATCTTTTTTCCGTCTGCCTGACCTTTCACTTTCTGCATTACCGCCGACATCACCTTGCCCATATCCTTTACAGTTTGCGCTCCCACCTCTTTAATAGTCGCTTCAACGATAGATAACAACTCTTTTTCGTCAAGAGGTTTGGGCAGATACTCAGAAATAATCGCCAATTCCTTCTTTTCTTGATCGGCCATGTCTTGGCGTCCGCCTTTTTCATAAAGTTCTATTGCCTCTTTCCGTCGTTTTGCCTCTGCAAGCAAAAATGATATCCCGTCATCGGGCGTAAAGTTATTCCCTTTTTCAATGACCACTTTCTGAAGACTTGCTTTCATCATGCGAATCGTGTCGAGCCGCATTTTGTCACCGCTTTTCATAGCATTCTTCAGGTCGGTATTGAGCTTGTCGATCATGTCATTTTGAACCATAGATATCCTCTGTATTAGTTTGATGTGGTTACGATGGTATTTCGTGAGGTTTAAACGGTAATGAAAATCTAAACTCAGTCCATTCGCCTTCAAGGCTTTCGTAGGTTATGTTCCCATGATGCTTCTCAATGATACTATAACTGATTGAGAGCCCCAATCCTGTACCTTGTCCAACCGGTTTAGTAGTGTAAAAAGGATCGAAAACTTTTGATTTGACTTGATTTGAAATTCCAAGTCCATTGTCCCTGATAGTAACTATAATACCGCCTTTCGGATCATTCTTAGTAACTATATCAATGCGGCCCAGTATTTGAGAAGCGCCGTGGTTCGCATATTTTATTTCTATCGCCTGTGCGGCATTGATCAGAATATTAAGGATTACCTGGTTAATCTGGTTGATATAACAATAGATCAGGTTGGTCGCTTGATAGTCTTTGTTAATCAGGAGTACATGTTTGAACTGGTTCATAAAAAGCTTCACCGTGGTATCAATCGATTCGTTGATATTCACCTCATTGAGTTCTACTTCATCCAAGCGTGAAAAATTACGGAGATCGAGTACTATGTGGCGAATTCTCTCCGCAGCATTTTTTATGCTGGCCAATAACGTATCAAGGTCCGATATAACAAATGCGTAATCAATCTCTTTTTTGAATTCACTAAGTTCTCCCAGAAAGTCTAAGTTATCAACATATTTTTCTTCATACTTTACAATGATCTTGCGTAGTACGTTGACATAATCTTCAATGTATACGACATTGCCGGCCAGCACCGAGGTTGGGTTATTAATTTCATGCGCGACGCCGGCAACTAATTGTCCCAAAGCAGCCATTTTTTCGGACTGTACCAGCTGCGTTTGAGTTTGTTTCAGTTTTTCCAATATATTCTCTAATTCTTCTTTTTGAAGAACGATCTCTGAAGTTCGCTTTTGAACTTCAGACTCAAGATATTCATTACGCTTTCGAATCCGTTCCAGATTAAGATTAACACGGATACGATAAACTGTATATGATATGTAACCCAGAGAGACTACAACCAGTAAAATAAAAAATGGGTTCATCCAAATTGGGGCGGGTACCGTAAAACGGACAACCGCCGGCGTTGCACTTTTAGCATTCTCGCTGTTCTTCATTTTGACGCTGAAAGTGTAGTGACCAGGACTAAGGTTGGTATAACGCACTTCGTTTCTTCTCGATGGAGCAGACCATTCTTTGTCAAACCCTTCAAGCATGTATTGATAAGAATTGTCTTTTTCATTTATGAATGATAAACCGGCAAATTGAAAGACAATATACTTACTATCCACCTCTTCCAGTAGCTCGTTTTCATCTGGTGATAGACGATTAAACTTCATAAGGGAATCATTAGCAATGATACGTTCAATGTAAACTAACGGTGAAACTTTTGAATGAACAGACGAATCTTCCGAATAACGCGTCAGTCCTCCAAAATGCGCTATCCATATATTGCGGTTTGAGTCAATGAACAAGCTATTATTCGTTGTTGGATCGTCGACCCTCAAGCCGCGCCCTTTATTCAGCAATCTCTCAAGTTCGGGCGGCGAAGCATTTTGATTAAACCGTCCGTAGCCTTTGCTCCCTATCCACAGCCGATCGTTTCTGTAGTCATATTCGATGACCGGAACAATGTTATCCGCAAGACCTAAGCCTTTGGCCTTAAAATTGGTAAACGTCGAACCGTCAAATTTAGAAAAACCCATATCGGTGCCTATCCAGTAGGTTCCCTTTCCGTCCTGCGTCACTACATTAACGGTATTGTCCTGAAGCCCGTCAGAAGTAACCCATATTCTAAATTTCAGTGAATCAAGCTTCTCCTTGTTATCAATACGTACAAGCCCTCCGTTTATACCGAGCCAAATGCAGTCTTGCTTGTCAACAAAAACACACCAGATCTGGTTGCCCGGTAAGCCGTTTTTATTATCATAAAAATAACTTTTTCCTCTATCATAGACGATCAGGCCGTTCAGCGTCCCAAACCACATTGTGTTCTGATTATCTTCTGCAATATCCAAGATTGGAGAATCGCTGATACGATAGATTTCATTATGATCCGTGACTGTCCCATTGCGGTATGTAAATAAATTTCTCTCGGCCCCAATCCAAAGAGTTTCTTTGCTGTCGTTTTTCAATGACCACACGGTGTTGCCTGATTTTATCCAATTTTTAGAAATGGAAACTAATTTTTTGCCGTCAAATACATCCACGCCATTGTCGGTACCGATATAAATATTCCCACGCGTATCTCCCGTTACGGCATTGGCCACATTCGCAGAAAGCCCTTCCTTCATTGTAAAATTATAAATATTCTGATACGGTATTTTAAAACATCCGCCTCCATCCGTTCCAACCCAAATAGTCGCTTCTCTGTCTTCCAGAATCGAATGGCAACTATTAGTAGAAACATTCTCGTCTACAAAATAATTTGTAAATTTATTGTTATTGTCCCATTTACAAAGGCCCGCATCGGTTGTAATCCAAAGCGAGGAATCTGAGGCAAAAACCATGGCGTGTATATTGGCATCAAGTAATCCGTCTTTAACTGTAAGGCGAGATATATACTTGGAATACTCCGTCGCTTTTTCTTTCCTAAAAGTTTCATAGTCAAATACAAGCAGCCCTTTATTTGAGCCCACAATAATACGACCGGTATTATCAGCAACAATATCCGAATAGTCCTGAATGCCGTTAACTGCAAAATTCATGAATTGAACCGTATTCGTTTCTTTTGAATACGTCAACAATGTAAAGCCGTTTTTTCCTGAAAACCATACATCGCCGTTTCGGTCACTAAACGCATTGCGGTACGCATTACTTGCCAGCCCGTCTTTTTCCGTATAGGACGTAAATTTCTTTCCATCAAATTTTGAGACACCCCCATAACTCGTTGTGAACCAGTAATTTCCATTACGGTCTTTTGTCATTTCAAAAACCGTTCCCTGACCTAGCCCGTCTCGGCTGGTATAATTCACAAACTTATTACCGTCAAATACAGAAACACCGTCTTCCGTACACAACCATATCTTTCCGTCATCGTCTGCAAACACACTGCGCACAACGTTGCTAATCAATCCATCGTCTTTACTGTACACTGTAAATTCGATACCGTTGTATTTAGCAACCCCGCCGGCTGTGGCAAACCATAAATATCCGCTTCGATCCTGAACAATATCCCATACTTGGGCATGCGGAAATCCTTCATTGATCGTATAGTACCTAAAATAAAGCTGCTGCGCTTCCAAAGCGCTAATTGATACACTTTGGAGGAGAGCAGCTGCCATAATAGCACGCCGCACAATTTGAAAAGCCCGTGTCATGATTTATGCATTGTCAAAGGATGGTTCAACAACGAGGAAATGATTTTTTTTTGAATTGAAATGTAGTAAAAATATACTTTTTTCAGAATATAAATGCAAAGAAAACATTATTGAATATGTCCTGAAAAAGCCTTAAATAATATCAGATTATTAATTACAATTTAACTCTTGAGGCTAGTTATGGAAAACGTCATTTCATTTATTAATTCAAACAAAGAACAATACGTCGAAGAACTTAAAGATTTTCTTAGAATTCCAAGTATTAGTACCAATCCGGAAAACAAAGCAGACGTGGCCCGATGCGCTCAGTACGTGTCAGATCAAATGAACAAATCAGGCCTGCAAAATATTCAGATCATTCCGACCCCGGGACACCCTATTGTTTATGGAGAATGGCTGGGTGCGCCGGGCAAACCTACCATCTTGTATTACGGTCATTACGATGTTCAGCCTGTTGATCCGGTGAATTTATGGTCCAGCGGCCCATTCGAGCCGACGATCAAAGACGGATATATATATGCGCGCGGCTCATCCGACGATAAGGGACAGGTGTTTCTTAATCTGAAAAGCGTAGAAGCGCACATGAAAACAAATGGAAAACTGCCGGTGAATGTCAAATTTATGATTGAAGGTGAAGAAGAAATTGGCAGCGTGAATCTGGAGAATTTTATCACCTCTCACAAAGAGCTGCTCAAAGCTGATGTGGTTCTGGTATCGGATACTTCTTTTTTTGACGATGAAATGCCCTCCATTGCATACGGGCTGCGGGGATTGTGTTATATGCAGGTTGACCTTACCGGGCCTAACCGCGATTTGCATTCGGGCGTTTATGGAGGCGCGGTCGCTAATCCGATCAACGAGCTGGCGAATATTATTTCAAAATTAAAGGACAAGAACGGAAAAATCACGATTCCAGGATTCTACGATAAGGTTCGACAATTGACAAAAGCTGAACGTGATGCTTATAAGAAATTACCCTTTGCGAAAAAAGCATACTTCAAAGACTTAGGCATTAAAGAAACTTTCGGTGAAAAAGGATATTCCATATTAGAGCAGGTCAGCGGCCGCCCATGCCTGGACTGCAATGGCATTTGGGGCGGATTTCAGGGCGAAGGCGCCAAGACGGTATTGCCGTCCAAAGCAAGCGCAAAGATCAGCATGCGGTTAGTTCCTAACCAAACCCCACAACAGATCGCAAAGTTATTTGAACGTTACGTAAAAAAATTATGCCCCAGGACGATGCAGATTAAAGTGACGGAGCTGCATGGCGGTTATCCGGCAATCACGGACATCACAACCAAAGAGATTATTGCCGCAAGTAATGCGCTCCACAAGGTATTTAAGAAAAAACCTTTGTTCGCCCGCGAAGGCGGATCGATTCCTGTCATTGCATCGTTTGAACGTCTTTTAGGATTAAAATCTGTTCTGATGGGATTTGGATTAGACACGGATGCGATTCACTCTCCCAATGAACGATTCAAATTAGATAATTTTCATCGCGGGATTTTAAGCGTGGCATTGTTCTACGACGAACTTGCAAAAATGAGTTAAGATTGTTACTACATCAAAAGAGACGGTTCAAAGGCCGTCTCTTTTTTTGCCTTTACAAACCTAATCCGATAATGCTATGACAAATGTTCAAATCAATGGGCACGGCCTGACACTGGATACGATCGAGGAGATTTTTCAGGAAAACCTGACCGTCAAACTCAGTGATTCTTCCATAACGCAAATCACCAAATCACGAGAAATCATTGAACGAATTGTTCAGTCGGGAAATGTCGTATACGGTGTAAATACCGGTTTTGGAAAATTCAGCGATGTAAAAATATCCGAAGATAAGATCGATATACTGCAGGAAAACCTTGTTAAAAGCCATGCCGCGGGAATTGGTAACCCTTTTTCGGATGATATTGTAAAAATAATGATCCTGCTCAAGGCCAACGGCCTTGCCAAAGGCTATTCAGGAGTTCGGTTGGAAGTGGTTAACACTTTAGTTGAGATGTTCAATCAAGGCATCATACCTGTAATACCTGAAAAGGGATCCGTGGGTTCCAGCGGCGATCTTGCTCCCCTAGCACACCTTGCGCTGGTTATGATCGGCCAAGGCGAAGCTTTTTACCATGGAAAGCGTATGCATGGCGCGGATGCGATGCAGCTCGCAGGTGTCCCCATTCTGAAATTACGTTCCAAAGAAGGCTTGGCAATATTAAACGGCACTCAAACCATGACGTCCGTTGCTTGTGTCAACCTGATCCGTGCATTCAATATTCTCGAATGCGCCGATATATTGGGTGCTATGAGTACAGAAGTGTTGTTGTGCACTCGATCGGCGTTTGATGAGCGCATTCACGCAGCACGCAACCAGGAAGGGCAAATTATTTCCGCAGAAAATCTTCGGACATTGCTCAAAGACAGCCCGTTAATTCATTCCCATGCCGACTGCAAAAAAGTTCAGGACGCTTACAGCGTTCGCTGCATGCCGCAGGTGCACGGCGCCAGCAGAGATGCGGCGCATCATGTTAAGCGGGTCGTTGAACGTGAAATTAACGCCGCAACCGACAATCCCTTGATTTTTGTTGAAAGCGGCGAAGTTTTCTCCGGAGGTAATTTTCACGGACAGCCCGTCGCCATCGCGATGGATTTTCTTGCTATCGCCATGAGCGAGATTGGAAATATTTCCGAGCGAAGAACGGCCTGGATGATGGATTCTAATCTAAGCGACGGTCTGCCGGCATTTCTCGCAAAAGACGGTGGCCTCAATTCCGGTTACATGATCGCGCAATACGCAGCCGCTGCGCTCGTTTCGGAAAACAAGTCTTTATGCCATCCTTCGAGCGTGGACTCGATTCCAACGTCGGCAAATAAGGAAGATCACGTCAGCATGGGTACCATCGGCGCGAGAAAATGTCTTCAGATCATTGAAAACGTTGAGGCAATTCTCGCTATTGAATGGTTATGCGCATCCCAGGCCGGCGATTTCCGCAAACCGGTTGATTTTGCGCCGCGCACAAGACGTGCGCATGTTCTTCTGCGTCAGCACGTCCCGTCTCTTGACAAAGACCGTGTGACAAGCCACGATATTCAGATTGCGACTGAGCTCTTGAGGAAAAAAAGTTTGGTAGAAGAAGTGTGGGATAGATAACAATTATGATTTAACCGAATCAAAAAGGTCAAGGAGTCTTTCAAGATCATCATTTGAATAGTAATCGATTTCAACCGAGCCGCCGTTTTCCCGGTGTTTTAACTTCACTTTCGTGCCTAATTTCAGTCTCAGCCGGTTTTCTATTTCAGCGATATGCGGATCAGATTCACTGACTTGTTCGATCTCAAATTTTGAAGAAGACGATTTCCCCGATTTTCTATTTTGGGCTTCCAGAAGATGTTTTACAGCTTCCTCCGTTTTCCTGACCGAAAAGTATCCGCTCACAACCTGTTTCCAAACCTTGACTTGAACTGCAAAATTAGGTAAAGCTAACAACGCCCTGCCGTGGCCAATCGTAATCTCTTCTTTTCTCAAGCTATCCTGAATTTCCGGAGGCAATTTTAATAATCGAATGATATTGGTGATCGTGGTGCGATCCTTACCAATTTTTTTTGCAACTTCATCCTGTGTCAATTTACAGACGTCTATTAACTGCTGATAACCTACGGCCAATTCGATCGGATTAAGTTTTTCACGCTGAACATTCTCAATGATGGCCAGTTCCAGCATTTCTTCGTCCGTGACATCTTCGCGAATGTATGCCGGAAGTGACTCCAGGTTAGCCAATTTTGATGCGCGAAACCGGCGTTCCCCGGCGATGAGTTCGAACCCGTGCGTTGTTTTTCGTACGGTAATAGGTTGAATAATCCCATTTTGAAGAATCGAATTTTTTAATTCCTCAAGCGCTTGCGGCTCAAACTCCTTCCTGGGCTGATACGGATTAGGCCTGATCATGTAAATTGGAATTTCATTGACGGATACATTTTCAGCGGATTTAAGCGTGCCGTCGGGCCGAAGATTGGCTACCGGAATTAATGCGCTAAGACCTTTGCCAAGGCCGGTATTTTTTTTATTTGAAAAGTTTTGTGACATACCTGATTATTGGGTCCAACTTGAATGGTTCAATGACCGTTTCTTGATTTAAATTAAATAGAACCGTAATTGTTATACCGGATGCGGCGTCAGTACGTTATGGATGACCTCTTTAGCCAAGCCCATGTAGTCTTGAGCTCCAACAGATGCAGGATCGTAAATAATGATAGGTTTTCCGAAACTCGGAGCTTCGCCTAGTTTAATATTACGATGAATCACATTTTTGAAAACTTTATCTTTAAAATATTCTTTGACTTCCGATACAACCTGATTGGATAAATTAAGGCGGCTGTCAAACATGGTCAATAAAACCCCTTCAATTGTCAGAGCCGTATTCAGGTGGCGTTGCACGAGCCGAATCGTATTAAGTAACTGGCGCAGCCCTTCAAGCGCATAATATTCACATTGTATCGGTATCAGCACCGTATCCGATCCGGTGAGCGCGTTTAAGGTTAATAAACCTAATGAAGGCGGACAGTCTATCAGTATGAACTCATATTTATCTCGTACCGGAGCAACGGCATGAAGAAACATTTGCTCACGATCCTCCAGATTAACTAACTCCACTTCAGCGCCAACCAAACGAATATGCGCAGGAATAAGATCCATGTTCGGCATCATGGTCTTGAGTATGGCTTCATTAATACTCATATTATGAATTAACATCTCATAAGTACTTTTATCAATGGACTCGAGGTCAAATCCCAGGCCGGTCGTAGAATTGGCCTGAGGATCCATATCGATGATCAATGTCCTTTTGCCCGCATGTGCCAAAGATGAAGCTAGATTAATAGCCGTCGTGGTTTTACCAACCCCGCCCTTTTGATTGGCTATGGAAATAATTCTTCCCAACGCGTTCTCCGATAATTAACCGAAATGTGAAACACTATCAGAATGTTTCACGATATTAAGTGCAATAATAGACAAAGCGTTTAATAAATACAACTCTTAATTTCCACCTATTCCCAACGCTGGAAAAATTGAATGGGCTAGGCCGGAATCAATAAGGTCAATGATCCATGCCGGATAAGCGCCCGCCAAAACGATAGTTAGCATTAATATTGAAAGCGCAAATACCTCGCGTTTATCGGTATCCGTTACATGATGAAAATGTTCATTGTTGAGCAGCGCCGTCGTGTGCTCCCCGAAAAATATACGCTGTAAGGCTCTAAGAACATAGATCGCCGTGAATACCACACCGGTGAGACAAAGTAATGCGATATACTTCATAGCAGGACTTGGAACGCCTGCGACGCCTGCGGAGAAGGCGCCTGTTAATACCAGTAATTCCGAGACAAATCCCGACAGCCCGGGTAACCCAAGTCCGGTCATTCCTGCAAAACCGAACGCAACGGCCGTAAAAGGCATGACTTTCGCAAGTCCTCCCATTTCTGTAATTTGCCGTGAATGTAACTTACCGTACACCACGCCGACCAGCGCGAAGAGAAGAGCTGTCATGATGCCGTGAGCAAACATCTGATACACTGCGCCGTTAATCCCTGCGGGCGTCAAAGTACAAATACCCAAAGTCACAATGCCAAGATGGGATACGGATGAGTACGCAATGATATATTTAAGGTCGGTCTGACGCATGGCTGATAAGGAACCGTAAACAATATTTATTACAGTCAGACAGGCAAAAAATAACGACCATTCGTGAGCTCCGTAGGGCATAAATTGTAATCCGATTCTAATAATTCCATATCCGCCCAACTTCATCAACACTCCCGCATGCAACATGCTTACAGCAGAAGGAGCCGAGGCATGTCCATCCGGAGACCACGTGTGAACAGGCCACAAGCCGCCGATCGTTCCAAATCCGACAAAAATCATCGGATAGAAAATGTACTGCCAGCTCTCGTCGACGGTAAAATTCTTCATTAAAAAATCGTAGTCAAAACTCCATACACCTGTTGCCGCATGGGCCTGTACGTAAACGCCGAAAATAGGAATAATCAGCAACGCGCTGCCCAGCATAAGATAAAGAGTCAGCTTCATAGCTGAGTATTCTTTTTTGCCGGTTCCCCAAATTCCGATTAATAAATACATCGGTAATACGGCAAGCTCGTAAAACACGAGAAATAAAAACATGTCAAATGACACAAAGACGCCAAATACTCCGGACACCAACAAAAGAAGCAATGCAAAAAACTCTTTTTGCCGTTCTTTTATTTCCCAGGAAATCAAACATCCTGTAAATATCGTAATTGACGTCAACAAGAGCATGGCAATACTCACCCCGTCAGCGGCCACGTGAAAATGCATACCTAATCGTTCCACCCACGGAATATTCAATTCAAAGTTTCTGGGATTGGAAGGATCATATAAAATATAAGCGACCACAGATAAAACCACTGTGAGCAGAGATGCAAACGATGACAGCATGCGCGGACCTGTCGCATCTTCGGCAGGCATCAGCATAATTATAATAGAGGCTATAGCCGGCAAAGCAATAATGGCTGGTAATAAATAACTTTCCACTTGTCAATTCCTATGGTTAGATTATTCTGAACTAAAACTTACATTGTAAACAGCAAAACCCTTTCGCGCGTCATTTGCAGCATTACGGTTATATCCAAATTGAATAACGTTCTGACCGGGCTGAAACCACTTCGCATCCAGTTCCGTAAGAACGGTTTCGCGCTGATTTGTCAAACACTGCGAAATAAACGCAGAATGCGCATTATTAATTACTACAAAAGCTTCCCGGTCGTCGTCAATAGCTTCACCATCCACGAAGATCTTTACCTTCGACTTACCGCCAAGGTCCTGCATATTAATTGGAAATTGCTGCGAAGCCTGCATCTCCGGAGATTTACCAAGTTCGAATACAAACGACTTGGGTGGTTCGGGCGTGTCATGATCCCAACTGAAAACCTGAACCGTTCCGTCCGTACTAGCGTCAAAGTGATACGTTAGATTTCTAATAACATGATCCCTCACGCGCGGGTCCGTCATAACATTATAGAAATAATAATCTGCAAACACCCAGCCTCTTTTGAACCGTTGCGTCGTTTCAACAAAATTTTCATACGTCGTACCGTTCGGCGCCGTAGTCTCGATTTTTTCATTGGATATATACCGCTTCACATACTCGCTGTAGTGCATTTGCCGAAACCATAAGGAACGGTCAATACCGAGATAATGATTAGTTCCTGACGGCATCGTTGAAAAGATGATATCATCCTTTTGGATTTTCGCCTTAACATTTTGTGAAGCTTCCTGCCAATTCGAGAAAAACCAGTTGGATATTTCACCCCGTGCCACCATGCCATGCCGTTGGGGATTAATTAACGCTTTTAGATCTTTTATAGAAGCAAATGAAATCAGAACAGCAACCGTTGCTAAAACAGCCGTTATATTGATTACCGTCCGTGGAGACCATGATAGCGGAAGTAAATACAAGCCTATCAAGCGCCAGATTCCGTATACGGCAACCCCTACTCCAATCAAAAAAAACGGGTAAACGTATATCAAATATCGCGTCGTAGCGGGGTCGTAAAATACAAAACTCATTAACAGCAGCGGAACAATAAAAAGTGAAATCAAAAAAACAGCAGACTTTCTTTGGAAAAAAAATGCCGCGATCAAGCCGATAAAACCAAGCCGCCAGTAATTTGGAAAATCAACTTTAAAGACTGACATATAGATATTAAATACTTTGGTAGGCTCCGCAGATGCCCACATATTGAAAATAATGTCCCATCGTGGAATGAACCATAAAACACCTTCCTCGTGCATGACCAATCCGACAACCGGCCGTATAATATCCGCCATAAACGGCGTATAGAACAAAAACACAAAAAGCAGAGTCCCATAGAGTATCCAACTGTATTTATTTGTAAAACGGCCATCCCTTTTTTGAAATAAATTCCATAAGGCCATTGTGGAACCGTACGCCATAAACGTAAAAATAAAAAAGAAAGTGAGCTGGTGATTAAGCAGTGACGCCAGTAAGGCGAACGGAAATAAGATAAGATATTTTTTTTGAATTCCATGACGGTCAAGCCAACCGGTTGCGTTTCCGGATTTAACGCCTTCAAACATTAACCAAAAGACGATAATGAGCAGCAAGTAAAACAATTCAAAACTTGCGTAGTTGCGGCTGACCCTGGACCAAAAGACCGAATAAACGGAAACGGTTGCCAGTGCAGCTGCGATGCATCCCACAAACCGGTTAAATAAAATTTTACCAAGAAAATAGGTTGCAGGGATGACCAGCGTGCCAAGAATGACGCTGACAATCCGCGCAGCATAGTCACTGATGCCAAATATCGAATAATTCAAGAATACTAAAACTGTCAGAAAAATACCGTTGTTGTCGTGATGACTCAGGATAGATTTACCCTGAAAAACGCCTGCCGCCTGATCGGGAATTATGAATTCATCCGTCCACAAGCTCAGAAAATCCAAACGATACTCTCGTAACAAAAAACCTGCAATCATCAGAACGATCACTAAATACACGGCATACCGGTCAAACCATTCCGACAACGGGAAATTGTTAATCGGTAACTCTATGGTCTTCAGAGTACCTTTTTTTGTAGCCGTTTTTTTCATTAATTATATTGTTTCCAGTTCAATAAAAATAAAGTCAAGACAGTCTCTCCATTTTGCGATAACGATCAGAAATAACATATTGCCAGATAAGCTCTAAATATCCTCGAATTGTCCTGAATATCTTATTCCCAGACATACCCTGCTTATTGTCATAGCGTAGAACCAGTGGAATTTCAGCAGTTTTCCGTGTAACGTTGCCCATCTTCAGGAGCAGGCTGCAAATAGAAGCAAAGCCCCTGCCTTCAATAAGCCTGTCGCCATATCGGTCAAAACTTGATTTGATCAGTCCCACACGGCACGCGCGGTAAAAAATAGAATAATCTTTCACATTGGGCAAGCCAACGAGTATACGCATGATCCACGAAACGCCATAACTGAAAATCTGCCGCGTCCACGGACATCCGATCATTCCCCCGTGCCCTTCGAAGCGTGATGCAATCACTATATCATCGCCTGATTCAAGTCGCTTGATCATTTCCGGTATCAGACGCGGATCTTGGGTGTTATCAGAATCCAACACAACACAAATATCTTTTTCCGGTACTTGGCTGTCTTCAACAATAAATTTAAACCCTTTTCGAAACACCTCTGTCACACCTTGATTCATCGGAAAGGTAATCAACTTGATGTCGAGCTTAGAAATAAACGATCGAGCGACTTCACTCGTACGATCTTTGCTGCCGTCGTCCACCACGACTATGCGGAAAGGCTCTATGCTTGACGCGGACATTTCTTTAAGAATCGGGAGAACTTCCTGAAGCCCGTTTTCCTCATTATATGACGGCAGCAATATGTATATCATTTACCACTCACACTTATTCAAGTTTTGTTTTCGCAGCCATTCGTAATACTCAAGAAGGCCCGTTTCCAGTTCTATCTCCGGCTGATACCCTAGAATTTTCTTTGCTAGGTCCACTGATGCAACGCGGCGCGTAACGGAATCCCAGCTTCGCCGCTCATGATGAACGACTTTTGATTTCGAATCGGTGATCCTGAGTATCATTTGAACAAGGTCGTTGATTTTTGTTTCGCGGCCTGACGCAATATTGATAACCTTTCCGCTCGCAGTTTCCGTTTCCGCCGCGAGAATGGTTGCGCGAACCGAGTCTTTCACAAAATTGAAGTCACGCGTCTCTTCTCCCGTACCGGTAATAATAATGTCCTCATTACGCATGGCTTTTACTAGAAAATTGGCAATGACATTACGGTATTTGCCGGGATACTCATTCGGCCCGAAAACGTTAAAATATCTCAGCGTTACGGTATTCAGGCCGTGATGATGGTTAAAAAAACGAACATATCTTTCACCGAGCAATTTCGTAATGGCATAAGGCGTATCAAGGCTATATTCCTGACACTTTTCATCCAAGGGTTCGTTGCGATCCCCATATACACACGACGACGAAGTATAAACAAATTTCTTTACTTTATTTTCTACGGAACGGAGTAATATTTTTAATGTGCCCATACCGTTAACCTGCAGATCGCGTTGCGGGAAATCTACCGAGTTTTGATTGGCAAAATTAGCCGCAAGATGAAAAACGACATCGGTCGAATCGGAAATCGCCTGCCGTAAGTCTTCTGCCGACTCCACGCTGCCCTGTATGAAGCGGACATTGGACCGCATGACAATATTCTCAACATGTCCGGACGAGAGATTATCAAGAACCGTAATACGGTTGCCGGAATCCTCGGAAAGCTGATTAACCATGCTGCTGCCGATGGCCCCGGCGCCGCCCGTTACAAGAATGTTTTTTGTCATTTTGTGTTGGTTTGATCTATTTCAATTGCTGTTCAATGCTATAATTTTATTTTTTCAAATACATACATCGCAAATCGCCGATCCGTAGATATAAACTGCTGCTGCAGTTTGAAATTTGGATTGTTTAAAATATCCTCCTGTTGAACGTTGCTTGAAAGACGCCAACTGTAGTGCGAGTCCCATAAAACAATCCCGCCAACAGGCAAGTCATCTAATTTTTCTTTACGCATTTCATAGTACGCCCCCTCGTTTGAGGACGCCGTGTAATAATTATAATTATCATAAAAGAAGAACCATGAATGCGCGACCACGGTCTTCGGCGAATTGGCCTTCAAGTTAGCATTATAATATTCATAACAATTCCTTACCGCTTGCTGTTCCGGCGCAAGCTGCAGCGGTTTTTCTTTTGACATGGCATACCAACATGAGCCGATCACCACGGCAGTTAGCATGATCAGTTTTGTTTCTTTGCCACGAATCTTCAGGAACTGATTTAGCACAAAGAAAAAGAGCAATAGCAGAACTAACAAAAACTTTGAATACTCGCGTAAAGGTAATCCTGTAGCCGGATTGACGACTGAAAAACTGCCGAAAAGTTCTACTGAATAGTATACCAATACTAATACGGTAATAAGAACCAGTGCTACGGTATTGAAAGCCCGATCTTTTTCATTTTCGCTCACAAACCATTTATTAAATCCTTGTAAAGCCAAAAGCGCCATAACGGGCGCAATCGCAACAAAATGCCTAAGAAAACCCGCATGCGCAACGTTTCCTTTCCAATACATATAAACGTGAGCTGTAAACGTGACAATGACTGAAAAATTGATAATAGTCAAACTTCTGTTCTTAACATCATGCGCCAGCTGCAGCAGCATAAAAGCAAATACGACAGGTCCTGAAATAAATATAAAAGTCTGGAAATAATGATCGAAGGGTCCGTTGGCGTATTGTCCGTGAGCAAAACTTTTTGAAGCGGTAAGTAAATACAAAATGTCACTCGTTACGATCATACCTGCGATTTGATAAAGCAGTAAACCCAGGCCGAGCAATAATATCGGAACGTATTTTTTTTCTTTGTACAAAAGCCATGCAAATATGGGAAGGATCAATACCAGCTCACTGCGGGCCAGAGGAACCAAGGATAAGACTACGGCTGAACCAATCCAGTTCTTTTTATAAAACCAGAACAGGCCCCACGCCAAGAAAAAAGCCGCTAAAGGTTCCGTACACAAACTGAAACTAGTAATGAAGAAAAATGGCTGCGCAATTGCAAAAATAATTGCAAGCCATGCATTTTGTAATCCTGCGGCGACGGCCGTTTTATAAACAAAATAACATGTCCCTACAGTTAAGACAGCCGTTATAGCCGCGCAATACCAGTATCCCGCCTGTGCAGGAAGGACAAAAAACAAAATGGCCAGCGGTCTTCCCCAGAAATTCAGGATAAAATCGGGTTTAACCCATGCCGCCTGCGCCATGAAATAACGGTTAATACTATCGTCGTCATAGGGTCTTGGGGAATTGACCAACCAATAAAATATAACAACGCCTACAATGGCGAGAATAGCCCAGACTGATTTTTCCGAAAGTTCGAATGAATCCGAAAAGGTTTTTGGATTTTTAATCGGCGGGGTGGAAGAAGATTTTTTTTTTACTGCGTTTGCCATTTCATACGCTTATTGAATCATCTGAGCAAGAATGCCGGGAACTTTCATATACAGAAAACCTAAAACAAAGAGAAGTCCGACAAAAACTACTAAAATATAATTCTGCAGTCGTCCGCTTTGAACCGGCTGCAGGATCAAACCCATTCGTGTCGTCATAAATCCAACCAGATCGACCGAACCGTCCACTACGTGACGATCAAACCAGGCGCACCCGGCGGCAATCCTGAATAAAATGTTATTAAGGATCCATGACCACACTTCATCGATGTACCATTTATTTTCAAGATGCGTATAGAGTTTTCCCAATTTAGCGCGTAACGGATCGTGCGCTTCGCTCGTCCATTCGGCGGGACGTTTGGCATACAGTATAAATGCAGAAACGATACCGAGTCCGGCAACCAACACAGAAATACCCGCAATAGAAAAATGAAACACCGCTTCATGATTCCATTCCGGATTAAGGAACGCCGCATAACTTGTAATGTTAAGGGCATGGGCAATATCGTGATTTCCTATTAATCCCGCGAAAACAGACAGCGCGGCTAAAACAACCAGCGGAAATGTCATGCTGAATTCCGATTCATGCGGATGCGCAGATGCCGGCGTCTTGCCCCAAAAAGCTACGAGACACAGACGAAACATATAAAATGCGGTAAGAAATGCGCCTGCCAATGCGACGCCGAACAAAACATACCCGTGAACGGTTCCGACTTCCATACAGAGCGCTAATATTTCGTCTTTACTCCAGAAGCCCGCAAAAGGCGGAATTCCGGACAACGCGATCGTCCCTATAATAAACGTCCAAACCGTAATTTTCATTTTTGATTTGAGGCCGCCCATTTCCCATATATTATTCGTATGCATAGAATGAATAACACTGCCCGCTCCAAGGAAGAGAAGGGCTTTGAAGAATGCATGCGTAAATAAATGAAAAGTTCCGGCTGTCTGGCCCATCAGCGCAAGATCGCTTCCTGCGTGTCCGTTGCTGGTATTAGTCAAACCAATACTGCCGCCGATGCCCAAGGCAAGCATCATATATCCCAGCTGACTCAACGTGGAGAATGCGAGTATGCGTTTAATATCATGTTGAGCAACCGCTATGGTCGCGGAAAAAAGCGCAGTAAAGCCGCCGATATAAGCCACCCACAACATCGTATCCGGTGTTTGCGCAAAAATCATAATGGCGCGCGCCACAAGAAAAATTCCAGCCACGACCATCGTAGCGGCGTGGATTAATGCGGACACAGGTGTAGGTCCTTCCATGGCGTCCGGCAGCCAGATATGAAGCGGAAATTGGCCGCTCTTGCCCATCGCGCCGAAGAAAATCAAAAACGGAAAAATACGCGCCAGAAATTCTGTCGTTTGTCCGTACAGAGATTGAATTTCCGCAAAATTAAATGTTCCGAAATAGCCCCAGCAGATCACGACGGCCATAAAAAATCCAAGATCGCCGGCGCGCGTGACTGAAAAAGCTTTTTTAGCCGCATCCGCCGCAGTTTTCTTTGAATAATAATAACCAATCAGAAGATACGAACATAATCCTACGAGTTCCCAGAATATGAACATCTGGAGCATATTGTCCGACAATACTAACCCAAGCATTGAAAATGTAAATAATGACAGATACGAAAAGAACCGAGACTTGCCGTCTTCATGCTTCATGTAACCAAGTGAATAAATATGTACAAGCATGGAAACCGTTGTTACTACGATCAGCATCATCACCGATAACGGATCAAGAAATACGCCAACGCTGACATTCAGTGCCTTCCCGAGCGGTATCCATTGAATATTAAGGACCTGAGCTGTTCCTGCTCCGGCAAGCATTTCCATGGTTACACGAATCGATAAATAGAACGAAGCGACCACTGCCGCAACGGCCGTGAAAGCCGTCAGGTCTTTGTATTTTTGTGTAAACAAGACGGTAAAAATAAACGAGAATAGCGGCAGCGCAGGTATGAGCCAGGCTAATTCATAATATGTTGGATTCACAGGTGCTCCTCGTCAACTAAATCGAATATCGCAAATCGGTGCAGCAATGCTACCACCGAGTGATATGTAAATAAGTTAATTTTTCAGCGTATTTAATCCGCTGATCTCTAAATTCTTAAAGTTCTTATAAACGGACATCACGATGGCCAGCCCCACCGCAGCTTCGGCGGCAGCTACCGTCATGATGAATATGACAAACACTTGTCCGGTGACCTGTTCCGGATATAAAAAACGATTAAATGCGACGGCGGTCAAATTAATGGAGTTGAACAGGATCTCAATGGAGATCAGCATTAGGATAACGGAACGGCGAACCATCACGCCGACCATGCCGATCGCAAATAAAATAAAACTCAAAACCAAATAATGATAAATTCCGATTTCCATATTTCACCTTTTTGCTAAACGTGCATCTCTTCATTTTCTTTGACGTGATGTTTGGGCGCGATATCTTCCTCGCTCACAAACGATTCCTGAACGTAAGGCTTGCGGTCGTCCTGCTTGGCAATATGCAGCGCGCCGATCAAAGCGACTAATAACAAAATGGATACCACATCAAAGGCGAGAATAAAATCGGACAATAACGCTGTGCCGATGGCGCCAAGCATATCCGGAGGCAATGCGCCGGACATTGCGGTAGTTTCGTTCCATCCGCCTTTTAAAATTACGGATATGATCAGGCCTAAAAAACCGAGCGTTGTGAGCGACGAAATCCACAGCTGGCTGTTAAATTTGCCTCTCGTCTCATCATTGATCCGCGTGGTAAGCATGATCGCGAAGACGATAAGCATGGTGATGGCGCCGATATACACCAGCACTTGTACCACGGCAAGAAACTCTGCGTCGAGCGTAACAAATAATGCCGCAAGACAAAACAGCATCCCGGCCAGAAATGTGGCTGACTTGAAAATATTCTTGTGAAGTATTGTCGCCAGAGCCAGCGCGACGGCCAATATTCCAAACACATAAAATGCTACAGCATGTCCCATAATATCAATTCCTCATCAAGATTGGGCGGGAGTATTTTCCGCAGCTTTAGCAGCCGCTTTCTTTAAACGCTCTTCGTATTCTTTTTTATTTATAACTTCCACTATTTCCCGTTCACGCGGGGAAATGATCGGCTTGTATTCCGCTCCGGTTTGTCTGCGGCTTTCTTCATAAAGATCATTGTTGTGCTTCATATCCTTGACCAGAATCATGTCCATGGCGGCGCGATCATACATCGACACGTCATAATCATGCGACATCACGATAGCGTCAAAATTACAAGCCTCTATGCAGAGGTTACAAAACTCACACTTCACATAATCCAGGATAAACTCCTTGGCGATTCGTTTTTTGGTCGGATCGGGGTGTTTCTCATTGGTCACCTGAATACAGGACACCGGACAAACAACAACGCATGCCATACAGGCGACGCATTTAGTGTAACTCGAAAATTCGCCTTCCGTTTCATACATCATTTTTACGTACCCGATATAGCGGTCGGCAAGCGGTTTACGATCTTCCGGATATTCAACGGTGGTTTTTGTTTTGAACATGTATTTAAAGGTCACGCCCAGGCCGACCAGCAGATTCCAAAAACCAGACAATATGTTGATAAAATATTTCACAGCAATTATCCCTCGACTTTCAAAATTATTTTAAGATCAACACGACGGCGCCCGTCGCAACCAGATTAATAAATGCCAACGGTAACAGCACCTTCCATCCGAATCCCATAAGATGATCGACGCGCATACGCGGGAAAGTCCATCGAAACCACATCATCAAGAAAATCATGAGATACACTTTAATCATAAACACGGTAACATGAATCCACGCCGGAATGATGGAATTATCGACAAACGGTACAAGCCAGCCGCCTAAGAATAATAAAACGATCAAACAGCACGACACGAGCATCGCGGCATATTCACCCAAAAAGAAAAACGCGAATTTCAGTCCGGTATACTCGGTGTGAAAACCTGCGACCAACTCGGATTCTGCTTCGGGCAAGTCAAACGGCGCACGATTAGCTTCCGCCGTTCCTGCGATGAGAAACAAAATAAATCCTAAAGGCTGGTATACGATAAACCAGGTTTGATCGGCCTGCATGGTCACGATCTCGCGCATGGATAAAGAGCCCGCAATCAGAAACACGCCCAACACTGCCGTGATCATCGGAACCTCATACGAGACCATTTGCGCAGCCGATCGCATCGCGCCAATCAGCGCATAACGGCTGTTCGATCCATAACCCGCCCAAATGATCGAAAATATCACCGAACTTCCGAGCGCAAAAATATAGACCGCGCCCATATCCAGATCGCGAATGCCAACGGTATTGGCGATAGGAACCGTTACGAATGCGGCAAACGGCGCAACGAAGGCCAATATCGGCGCTAGAAAATAGATGACCTTGTCCGATTGGTCATTACGGATATTTTCCTTAAGAATCAGTTTTACGATATCCGCTGTCGTCTGGAATAATCCAAACGGTCCGACGCGGTTGGGGCCCAATCGTGACTGCATCCATGCCGATACTTTTCGTTCCATATAAACCAGAATCAACGCGTTGAGAGCGATGACTGAAAAAAGAACCACGACCCCGATAATTCCGAACAACAAAATTTCCATAACCGATTACTTTTTTACTTCACTTAAATTTACCAATTAGATTAATTTATCTGTCCACATCCCCCAGCACAATATCAACACTTCCTAAGATCGCAACCAAGTCGGCAATTTTCCAGCCGACGGTCATGAGCGAAAGAATCGAGAGATTCGAAAAACTTGGCGTACGGTATTTAACACGATTAGGTTTGGTGCTGCCGTCCGATTCCATATACACGCCGTATTCCCCGCGCGGAGCCTCCTGCCGAACATACACGTCGCCGACCGGCGGTTTAATATTGCGGGCAAGTTTTTTTACCTTGTAATCCCCCTCCGGCAGTCCGTCCAAAGCCTGACGAACAATCTTGGCCGACTCGACCATTTCGTCCATGCGCACCCGAAATCGGTCGAAACAATCGCCGTTGTAGTAAACGGGAATATCAAAATCAAATTTCGGATAAACGGAATACGGTTCTTCCTTGCGCAAGTCCCAAGGCATGCCGCACGCTTTAAGCATCGGGCCTGTGACTCCGTAACTGATCGCTTCTTCCAAAGTGATCGCTCCCACGCCGCGGGTACGTTCAACAAAAATTGGATTGCCCGTGATCAGATTATGATAATCTTCAAGTTTTGCGGGAAGCAAATCAAGAAATTCCAGCGCCAATTTATCAAATTTAGGCGTAATATCTTCAGCAACGCCGCCAACACGTATGTATCCGTAAGTCAACCGGCTGCCACAAATTTCCTCAAACATATCCAGAATTAATTCACGT
>JAEUSJ010000340.1 GCA_016788215.1 bacterium
AATGTTGCCACCGTCGATGCATTAGTTGAAGGTATTCATTTTGATCTTCGATATACGAATTTTAAAAAATTGGGCCGTAAAGCGCTGTCGTCCAATCTAAGCGATATTGCGGCGATGGGAGCCGTTCCGATATGGGCGCTGCTCAATCTGACGATTCCCGCCAAAATCACTGCAGATCATATCAAGGAACTGTATCGCGGTATTTCAGAGATCGCAAAAAAGTATCGGACACAGGTAATAGGCGGAAATATCACTCGGGCGAAAAGTGAATTGGTAATCTGTATTACTTTACTCGGAGAGGTTGAGCCAAGATATATTCTGAAACGATCTTCGGCTAAAGACGGAGATATTATTGCAGTCACGGGCGATCTAGGCGGATCGCACGCGGGCTTGCGCGTTTTGCAGAATCGTAAACGATCTTCAGTATTTTCTTATATTACAGAGAAACATTTGAATCCCGAACCGCGTAACGAGTGGATTCGCCTGCTTTTAAAAAAAGGGGTTAAAATAAACGGCTGTATTGATATCAGCGACGGGCTATCTTCGGATCTCGGCCATATATGCAGGGCAAGCAAAGCCGGCGCGGAATTAGAATTGGCGCATATCCCTGTTCATCCCGAAACGCTAAGAGCGGCGCAAATGGCAAAAGACAATATTCTGGATTACGTATTGCACGGCGGTGAGGAATATGAGCTCTTGATGACCCTCACGCCGAAGAATTTTAAGAAGGCCAAACGAATTTTGGGAAAGAACATTACCGCTATCGGAAGAATGACCGCTTCTAACATAATTAGCGGGATAAGGAATAACAAGAAAACAAAAATCGAAGTTAAGGGCTTTAAACACTTTTAAATCAGGAATACATTATGGAAACAACATTCGAAAAAGGACTATCGGACAGCCGGGTAAAACAGATCCAAGATTCCCTTCAGACGTTGGGACTTGACGGGTGGTTATTCTACAGCTTTCGAAAAAATAATTCTATCGCGCAAAAAATTCTTGTTCTGCCGGAACATCTGACACAGATGAGGCGTTTTTTTTATTACATTCCCGCCAAAGGCGTGCCGCAAAAATTAGTTCATGGTATCGAACGCGGAACATTGGATACGCTGCCGGGCGATAAAATGGTCTATTCAAGCTGGCGTGAACTTGAAGACGCGCTTAAACGAATGGTTCGAGGCGGCAAGAAAATCGCGATGGAATATTCACCGGAAGCAAATATCCCGTACATCTCGATCGTAGACGCCGGTACCGTCGAACTCGTTAAAAAAACTACGGGCGCTGAAGTCGTTTCTTCAGCGGATCTTATCCAATTCTTCGATTCTATCTGGGATAACGAACAGCTTGAATTTCACCTCGAAGCGTCGCGCGCCTTAATCAAATTCGTTCATGAAGCTTTTGGAGAGATCAAAAACAAACTCAAATCAAAACAAAAAATAACAGAATATGATGTACAACAATTTATCCTCAATCGCATCCACGATCACGGAATGACAACCGAACATTTTCCAAATTGTTCCGTTAACCAGAATTCCGGCGATCCGCATTATGAACCGACTAAAGATGTCTTCAAAGAGATTCACGAAAACGATTTTGTTCTGATCGATCTTTGGTGCAAGAAAAACACGCCGCGCGGAGTTTACGCGGACTATACTTGGGTCGGATATGCGGGCACAACGGTTCCGGAGAAATACGAAAAGATTTTTCAGGTAGTGAAAGGCGCGCGCGACGCCGCTGTGAGTTTTATCAAGAATGAAATTACTAAGGAGCAGCCGCTTTACGGATGGCAGGTTGATGACGTGTGCCGAAATTATATCAAATCAAAAGGGTATGGCGAATATTTTATTCACCGCACGGGACATTCCATCGGGGAGGACGTTCATGGAAATGGCGCCAATATTGACAATCTCGAAAC
>JAEUSJ010000341.1 GCA_016788215.1 bacterium
TGCCTCTGCGCGACATATATTCTATAAAAAGTGTCGCATTAATGTGACCATCTTGCCTCATTTTTCCTCCAATTTTTCAATTTATGTTACTTATCTACTGTAAAAAAGACACTTAGAGCCGACCGTCGTTTTTGGTATACATATTGACTTCTAAGAGTAATACAACCCACTGAGAACCCGTGAAAAAAAAAATTCTAATTCTCAATCAGAATATCGATGAACTTTCAACCATGCGCCAGTTATTTGCGAAAGAGGGGTGTGAAGTTATAACTGCTACCAACTGGGACACGGGGCTTAAACTTATTTCGAATATTGATATCGATTATATCGTTCTGGATGCAAATAATAAAGAGTTCAAAGAAGCGTTCCAAAAAACGGCTGCAAAACGTTGACAACTTTGATTCATTTTCATTACAGAGGAGGAGTTATGGTTCATTTTCGAAAGGCATGCATCGGCGTTTTCTTATTCATCACGATGATTTCTGCAGCCGACAACGTTAGCGCACAAAGCGACAGAACGGCGGAGTATATTAATCAAACTTTTTACAATAAGAGGCTGTCGTTAATTCGAACAGGGTATGATCGTTGGAAAGGGTTAGCCGACGCGTTTCCGCAGGAAAAACATATTTCAGAAATGAATGCCCATTTCTACTCTGCCGTCAACGATTTTAATTACGGAAAAGACGCCGACGGAAAGACGATCATGCCGATGATGGTCGGTTACGCATTTGGCTGGCCGATCGGCGGGTTTTATTTCTTAGGGTATACAACGGACTTCAAAAATTTTTTCAAAAAAGATAAAGACGAATCGTCCGGTTATTACAAGGCATTTACACTCGGCGCCAACGTGGATCTGCGCCTGATAACACTGCAGGGCGATGCGACGGTCAGCGGCGGAACCGTATCTTTCTACGGGAAATCCTATATCGCGCCCGTGAGATCTTTTGTCGGCGCGGGAATCAGCAAATTTGGCTTAGTTGACAGGATCATTCCGGGTTCTTCAGCGCAGCCGATGCATCCAACGACTTTAGCTAAATCACAAGCTAATGCGGCGGCGGTCAATGCGCAGCAGATCATTAATAAAGGGACGTATGCGTTGGACTTGATCGAATTTGGAACAAATTATTTTCCATATTTCACTACCGGTCTAAAATATTTCAAGTTGGTCAAAGCGCGATACGTTCCGAATATTTCCACAGCGTATCACCAGTTTGTCGATTATAAGAATTGGGAAAACATGAGTTGGGATTTTGAACTGTTTTATGAGTCGCGCGGCCAGACATTAACCAAGTCGTTTGCCCCCAAAGATTACGAAATACGATTTACTGTGTTCAAGTTTTTAGGCGATCAAAGCGACGCGCTCAGCACCGATATTGGCACCAAAGGAACTACATGGCGGCCGGCGGCATTTCTCGGACTTAGCTACAAATCCAAAGAAGACGCCATCAGCCAGACGCTGACGGAAAGCGGACAGGCATATACAGGCGAACATGGTTTCGGCGGAGAACTCGGCGCCGGTTTTCGGGTACTGGGATTCAAACGATTCGGATTTCAGGAAGATACGTACGTGAAGCTGAGTTATTTTATCAACTACAGCCAATATTTTGAGCGATTGCCCGCAATGACCAGCGGATTAAAATTTAGAGTGGTGTTCTAAATACATACGTTCATTTATTAAAGGAGGAGTAACATGAAACGTTTTATGGTAATTGCAGCCTTAGCTTGGTGCATCGCATTCGCACACCCTGTGTTGGCGGGCGATGATGTTGCCAAAGCAACGCCGGCATGGAAAGTGAAAACAAAAAACAAACTGGAAAACGTTCAGGAAGTGCTGGGCGGGCAGGCCTTTTTTTCCCGCGAAGACGATTACGTATCGGTGATCAATGCGTCGGACGGCAAAGTTTTATGGG
>JAEUSJ010000342.1 GCA_016788215.1 bacterium
GATATTTATGAATGAAGGGATCGTCGTACTTATTGCATTCGTTGTCGCAATTATCATTTTTATAGTTGCGCGCGAGATGGTTTGTTGGTATTGGAAAATTAATGAAATAGTTGATCTCCTCAAAACAGTTGCGAATAAATCTGGTGTCGATTTAAAATCTCCAGAAATTATCAACAACATTTCAAGCTCTAAAGCTTTTACTGACCTTGCACTTATGAAAGTAAAATCGGAAGACTATGATGGGGCCATTTCTAATTTAACTGACGCTCTTTCATATGAACCTAGCTCGGCTAAGACTAACTATAATCTCGCTTGCATATATTCCTTAAAAAAAGATAAAAATCGAGCCTTTTTCCATTTACAAAAGACAATTGAACTTGGTTACGTAAATTTTGAAAAACTAAGAACTGAAGAGAATTTGTCATATTTGAGATCTTCTCCCGAGTATCAAACCTTTGTATTAAACGGTTATAAGGTATAGAGTTGTTTGTTTCCGTCGATAGAGAGATTGTGTGCTCTCTTCGCCGATAGCCGCTCAGCGTTAGCCGAGATTTTGGCGCACGTGATCATCGACAAATAAAGTAAACCAAAATGACATGCCAAAAGAATGTCGTAATCCATAGGATTGCATTATGAAATATTTATTATTACTGTTTTTGACGTTTCAAACTATCTTCTCGCAAGAGCATGTTCAAACTATTCAACCGAAAAGTACCACACTTGGTGTGGGCATGGCTATTGGCGCTACCGTCTTACCTGTCGCACTCGGGCAGGCGCTGAAGAGCAATGAGTTGCTTGTTACAGGTATCGTATTTGGTCCATCATTGGGTCAATTCTATGCGCATGATTATTCGAAAGCGCTGCTTTTTACACTGGTTCGAGGCGCGGGAGTTGGCCTCGTGGCCTATGCAGACAACCATTTGAATAGTTCATCCTATAAATTTTCTTCTTTTCTTCTGTTTCATGGTCGACTGGATGGTTTTCAGATCGTTGCAAAAACAGCCGGTTTGATGTTATGTGTATCCGGAACAGTATACAGTATTTACACTACGCCAAAAGCTGTAAAAAATTACAACAAGAAACATAATGTATATCTGATGCCAATTATAAATCCGCAAAAAGGTATTTACGGAATAAACTTAGGTTTCACTAATTAGATGAAATAATTGGAGGACGTCAGATAACATACGGCAGTCCGCACAATCGTTCGCTGAGACTATGGACATGAAAGATTTTGATATTTCACCTGAACCTATTAAAATTTTTCTGGACGCTGCGGACTCCGTTCTGAACAGCAATACATTTCTTTTGCGATTTGAAATTCATTCGGATCGGATAGAAGATTCGCTATTGCGCTTTTTGAAGTCGGATGATTTCATGAAGCAACTAACTCATCAGGACACTGTGAGAGGTTGGCGCAACTTGTACTATTATGACGAGCATACAGAAAGTTATAAACTGAGACACGGCACTATTCTTAAGGAACCCTTGCGATTACAGATAGAGGGGCCTCCATCTGATAAAAGAGAATATTTGACCGCGATGCTCACCGGCGACACGACGAAAGGGAGGTTTTTCAGTTTTTATGGAAAGCAATTAGAGTTAAAGAAAGCTGAAGCCATCGTTGACGATCTGACCTCGTTTCTTTCAGATCGCCGTGATTGGGAATTATTGGTTGTTCAGCCGGATTTTTTGAAGGATGGAGTAGAAACGAATTCAAAGGACGAAGACTTACATTATTTTGAAGGCGGGAACGCGAATGACAATGCGGTGGTCATTAAATGTAACGAAAAAGGATTTTTATTACTTACCAATGGAATTGATTAAAGAATGTGCTTATCGGGTTTACTCACATACGTCATGGTGAGCCCTTCGGCAGGGCTCAGGACAGGCTTGTCGAACCATG
>JAEUSJ010000343.1 GCA_016788215.1 bacterium
TATTTCTATAAAAGCCAGGATCTCGTAAGAAACAAACTTAACGACGTCAAGATCACCGATTTCAGCGAAAAAACCGCAGGCTTCCGCGTCGGCGGTCCGATCATGAAAGACAAGTTATTTTTCTTCGTTAATGGTGAAATTACGCGTCGTACGGACCCCACGGATTATGGAATCACGGGCGACAGTAATGCAACCGATTTCATCGCTATTCCTGCTGATACAGCACAAGCGCTTAGGGATTTTCTAAAAACAAAATATGGTTATGATCCGGGCGGATTTAATATGCGAGATGTCCCTATCACAAGCAACAAGGCTTTCGTAAGGTTGGATTACAATATCAATGATAAACACCGCTTAACCGTACGCCATAACTATGTCAAAGCAGATCAGGAGATTCTACGACGTGTTACCGGTCAGAGCACCAGCAGCAGCAGCACGGGCTTCCGATTTGGCGATGCCGGTTATATATTCAAGAACATTACGAATTCGACGGTTATGCAGCTAAACAGTACGCTTGCAAAATCACTTTATAACGAATTAACCATTGGTTATTCAAACATCGACGACCATCGTGAGGATCCGG
The DNA here is from genome assembly GCA_016788215.1 of bacterium. GTDB lineage: Bacteria > CLD3 > CLD3 > SB21 > SB21 > SB21. The sequence goes on from JAEUSJ010000343.1 coordinate 584, forward strand.
GCAATATGCGTTTTCCGAATGTGATCATTAATAATGGCGGATCGCAGATGGTCGTTGGTACCGAGCAGTTCTCACAGAATAACCTTCTGAAACAAAGTATTTTAGAACTCACGGACAATGTAACGTATTTCATGGGTGATCATACTTTCACAGTCGGTACGCACAATGAGTTTTTCTCATTCAAGAATTCATTCCTGCCGCAATATAATGGCCGCTATCAGTACAACGGTTTAACCCAGTTTATCCGTTCAGCCAACGGCGATACGAACATGATCAACGCCTATTTCCTGACGTATCCGCTGGATCCGGAGACTTTTCAACGTTCAACCGGTGCGGATCCCTTGGCCAAATTTAGCGTATCCCAGTTAGGATTTTATGCGCAGGATGCGTGGTCGATCATGCCTAATCTTAAGCTGACGTTGGGATTACGCATTGATGTACCCCTCATTAGCGACAAGCCGTCGGCCAATGATACCTTTGCTTTGGCATCCGATCTTGCTACTTATGGCCACAAGACGACGGACGAAGTTGCAAGCGGTAACCTTCTTTTTTCACCGCGTATGGGATTCAATTGGGATGTGTTTGATAACAATGCAACTCAAGTTCGCGGCGGACTCGGTATTTTCTCAGGACGAAGCCCGTATGTGTGGATATCAAACCAGTATTCCAACACAGGCGCCGATTTCGGAACTGTTTCCTTTAACAGTACAGCCGCCCGTCCTCTGACCTTTAATCCTGATCCGCTTACCCAGCCGATCGAAAACAGACCGGGTCAAGGACAAGGCTTTAGCTCAACAATCAACTTGATGGACAAGAACTTCAAGTATCCTCAGGTTGCGCGATTAAATCTTGCCATCGATCATGAACTCCCCGGTGGGCTGATCGGTACACTTGAATTGATTGCATCTGATCCGATTTACGATGCGATGTTCCAAGACATTAGTCTTGTCGGAGCACAGTCTTATTCTCCAAATGACAGTCGTCCCCGTTTTGGCACAATCAGCACGACGGCTGTTCCGAGTGCAGGTATGGGCTCGCCAACAATCAGACCCACACGTCAAGATACGTTGTCTTTCACGAAAACATACGGCAACGTAATGTATCTTACCAATTCGAAGAATGGTTATCAGTATAACTTTACAGTTCAATTTCAGAAAACCTTTGCCTCAGGTTTTGCCGGTAAATACGACAAAGGCTTATATGCGGCGGTTGCTTATACGCTTGGACGTTCGACGGACGTGACCAGCGCGACGAGCAGTATCGCATTTTCAAATTGGCAGTTTAATCCTACTAAAGGAGATCCAAACAACAAAGATATAACC
>JAEUSJ010000344.1 GCA_016788215.1 bacterium
TGTGCGCTGGCGCCGTCTCGCAGAATCTCTATGCGTTCAATGGCTGCGGCCGGAATCGCATCAAGGTCAGTCCCGGTATTTCCACGTCCACGCGAACCAAATATGTTAATGAGAGAAGACTGATGACGACGTTTACCGTTGATAAGAACCAAAGTCTGATCCGGTCCCAATCCTCGCAATGTAGCCGGATCAATATGATCGGCCCCATCCGCGCCGGATTGTTTGTTGGAGTTGAAAGAAGGCGCGGCATATTGCAACAGCTGATTAACGCTCACTTGCCCGGAATGCTCTGTCACATCTTTCACCTGAATTACGTCTACCGCAACAGGTGTTTCTGTCACGGTTCGGTTGAAACTGCGCGTGCCGACGATTTGGATCGTATTTAGCTCAATCACATTTTCTTTCATGACAACGTCCAATTCAGACTGGCCATTAACCGGCACCTCGAGTTTGGAGTAACCTATGTAAGAAAATACCAGTATGGCCATTGGCGATGTAGCGGAAATCTTAAATTCTCCGCGAATGTTCGTCGTCGCCCCGCGATAAGTTCCTTTTTGGACAATATTCACGCCCACAAGCGGCTCGCCGACAGAATCTCTCACTGTTCCTGAGACCGGGTGTTGTGCAAACAGTATGGCCGGCACTAACAAGAACGTGGCGATGAGTAAAATAGGTTTCATGATAACCTCTCCTCTAACGTTAGGGTTTGTTTAACAGTACTTCCCAAAATACTGTTGTTTATGTGAATTAGGATCAATTGACCAAACCGCAGGCCATACTCATGTTTTCAGAGTAAAAAAAATTTGATGTCTTGCGGCGAAAGAACTGACTTATTAATAAGGAACGGGTCGAAAGAAATAGATGTGATAAAAAAAAACAGATCTGTTTTTATGAAATGCGTATCACAATAAGTATTTATTGTTTTACAATCAAGTGCTATTTAGCAATAAATCATTATCTATAATTTTTTTATGATACGAGATTCAAAAAAACCCCAATTTCTAAAGAAATTGGGGTTTTAAAATAGACGGCATCAGGTGACCTACTTTTTTAAGAAGCTACCAATGAAACACTATTCGTTAGTAACGGCTTGAACCGCCGCGATCGCCGAAGGATTTCTTTTCCATCGGTTTCGCTACGTTAACTTTCAGATTTCTCTCCATGAGCGAATAATTGTTGAACATTTCGATGGCTTTCGTTGCCTCTTCTTCGGTGCCCATTTCGACAAAGCCGAATCCCTTGGAACGTCCGGACATCTTGTCCATAATGACTTTCGCGGATGTGACCGTGCCGGCCTGTGAGAATAAATCGCTTAATGCCTGATCATCCGTATTGTACGAAAGATTACCGACATAGAGTTTGTTTGAATTCATGATACGTTTCCTTCTGATTAGAATATAAGTCAAGAGATAAATTAGATTATATTGAATGGACTTAAACAGCCCGCCTGAACTTCTTCAGGACTTAAAAAAAAAGACCCCAATAAGAACTTATTGGGGCCAAAAATAAATCCCGGCGACGTCCTACTTTTCCATGCAGTTACCCACATAGTATCATTAGCGCTGGCAGGCTTAACTGCTCTGTTCGGAATGGGAAGAGGTGTTACCCTACCGCTAAAGTCACCGGAAATTTGTAATAAAATCTTGACAATTGAGAGTACTGATTTATGAGAATCAACTATGATGTTTTATGAAAATAAAATTAAATCAAGCCGCACGACTTATTAGTATCACTCGACTGAACGCATTGCTGCGCTTACATCTGTGACCTATCAACCACGTAGTCTCCGTGGAGTCTTAAGTGTCTTGCGACAGGGATACCTAATCTCAGGGTGGGTTTCGTACTTAGATGCTTTCAGCACTTATCCCGTCCGAACGTAGCTACTCTGCCATGCCTTTGGT
>JAEUSJ010000345.1 GCA_016788215.1 bacterium
ATGCCGTGGATATTGTATTCTGGCCCGTTGCGATGGATTTCAAGAAATCCGACGTGGTTGCAATGCCGGATCGTTCCATCGTTGCGACATTTATTAACGGCGCTATACGAACTTCCGAGCAGGAAGAAATGGCAAGATTGATCCGTAAGAAAAGCCAGTTCATCATCGCGTATGGTTCATGCGCTCACATGGGAGGCATTCCGAGTCTGGCGAATCAATTCAGCCGTGAGCAGATTTTTAATTACGTGTATCAGGACGCGCCGACGGTTCAGAATACCGAACGCACTCGACCCATGCTGGAATTAGGGCACAACGGTACCCGGGTTGTACTTCCGGAATTTAGAAATACGGTGCGTAAGTTAGATCAGGTAATTGATGTTGATTATTATCTGCCGGGCTGTGCGCCGACGCCGAAACTGCTGAAAGAAGCGGTGTTGGCCTTGTTGTCCGGTAACCTGCCTCCGATCGGCACCGTGCTTGCGCCGGATGTGGCGCTGTGCGATGAGTGTCCGAGAAAAGAAACCAAGCCGGAGGATATTGCTTATACGGAATTCAAACGGCCGCATCAGGTTGCGACGGATGAGTCAACTTGTTTTCTCGCGCAAGGCTTGGTCTGTATGGGACCGGCGACGCGTGGCGGTTGTGAAGCCGTATGCACCAAAGGCAACATGCCGTGTACGGGCTGCTTCGGACCGACGTCGCGCTGTATAGATCAGGGAGCGAAAATGCTCTCATCGATTTGTTCTGCCGTCAGCGCAACCAATGAAGACGACATGGAAAAGGTTTTAAGGACCATACCTGATCCGGTCGGAACATTTTACCGTTACGGTTTGGCCGGCTCGCTGCTCAGAAAGAAGGTAGACTGAATAAATATTGGAAGGCGAAATCCAATACATAAAACATGGGGAATTGAAATGAAAAAATTAAACATGATTTTTGTTGCAGGAGTTCTAATGATGACGTCTTCGCTGTACGCTCAAAGTACAACAGATGTTCAAGGCAGTAAAGACTATCCATTAGTCAGCCGGTTTAAGGGAGCAGTGATTGAATTTTATAAAGAAACGAAATGGGGAAATTACAAGCTGCCCATCGATGATAACGGCAAGATCGATTGGAATAAACCAAAGGAGTTGGAAGGCAAGGTCACGCGAATTCAGTATACGGTCTCTCCCGATAATAACTCTGAATTTGTTTTGCAAAACTACAAGGCCGCATTTAAGAAAGCAGGTTTTACAGTTCTGATTTCAATTGCGAATGAAGAGCTTGGGGAAAGCGATCGGCCGCATACTTGGGGTGATAAATATTATGCATCGGGCGGTTATTACAACGGGTTGAACAATGGCAAATTTGGAATGGGCATTGGCCTGCCTATCTGGAAGAACAACCACGCGTTTATTGCAGCTAAAATAAACCAAGGCGGGAAAGATATCTATGCCGTCATCTATGCGGTAGTGGATGAAAAATATACACTGATAACAGAAGATATTGTGGAAGTGGAGGCGGTGGAAACAGGGATGGTATCGGTTGAAAATATTTCAAAAGCCATTCTATCTACCGGGCATATTGCCGTATACGATATTCTCTTCGAAAGCGGAAAATCAGAAATCAAACAAGAATCATCGACTGCCATAAAAAATATTGCAGAGTATATGAATTCACATGCCGATAAGAAGTTCTTTATTGTCGGGCATACGGATAACACCGGAAATTTTGCCGCAGCGATGGTTTTATCTGAAAACCGGGCCAAAGCGATTATGAATGAATTGGTAACCAAATATGGAGTAAAACCGGAGCAGTTGAAAGGGCAGGGGATAGCTTCTCTGGCGCCAATTGAAAGTAATTTGACGAAAGAAGGAAGAGCAAAAAATCGAAGAGTAGAAATTG
>JAEUSJ010000346.1 GCA_016788215.1 bacterium
GAGAGATCTGAAAGAAGGAACGGCAACCGGTGCAAGTATAGGTAACAAAAGTAACCCAGAAAGTATCACGATAGATAACGCTATGGTTCCGTGAAAGCCAAGCAAAATGCTTCCTAAAATGAGTCCTACCACAAGATATCCTAATTCGGTGATACTCGAAGGATTCGTTGCACCGAAAACAAATCCAAATATGACGACAGGAAACATTATAGCGGTTAGAAGTGCGGCAATTCTGTACCACCCCAGACGGTTTATTATTAGTGAGGATATTAAGAAAACGTAACCGATCCAAGGCGGTTGGTAGTGCGGATCACTTATTAGGAAATACGTATCAAGCGCGCCAAAGCTTACGATACAGACAGCCAATAAAACGGCAAGTAATTCGGATTTGAGGCGAATGGCAACATCGGCCGAGCGTTGGGCAGGAAGTAAAAACTTGCGAACATGAACAAGGAGGGCACTCAACACCATGTGACACCTATCTGAATTGTGTTGAGCAATTTATAAACAAAGCGGGTTATTTAGCAAATTAAATCTAAGAAAATGTTTCCTATTCTGAGCGGCTTTTAATAAATGTTCCGTTGCGAAGTTCCGTGATCGCCTGACGTAATTCGTCCTCCGTATTCATCACGATAGGCCCGTGCCATGCGACAGGTTCCTGAAGCGGCCGGCCGGAAACTAACAGAAACCGAATCCCCTGTTCACCAGCCTGCACCGTTACTGCGTCACCTTTGTCGAACAGCACCAATGACCGATTGCCCGCCATCAATAATTCTGCATCACGGCCTGAACCAACAATTTCGGTTGGAACAGCCATAGGCTGTGAGGCATCTCTAAAGGTTCCTGAACCATCGAAAACATAAGCAAAGGCATGATGATCCAATTCAACTTTTAATGTTTTGCGTTTCCCGGGCGGAACGGAAACATCAAGATACCGTGGATCGGCTGCAATACCGTCTACCGGCCCGGTTTTCCCCCAGAAATTTCCGATGATAACGCGCACGGCCGTGCCGTCATCTTCCGTTACTTCTGGAATGTCACGCGAAATAACATCCTGATAACGCGGCTTTGTCATTTTATGCGCGGCCGGAAGATTAGCCCAGAGTTGAAAACCATGCATACGTCCGCGTTCATCGCCTTTCGGCATTTCCTGGTGCAGAATTCCGCTGCCGGCTGTCATCCACTGCACGTCGCCGGCGCCCAATGTACCTACATTTCCCAAACTGTCCCCGTGGCTCACCTCGCCTGCAAGAACATACGTGATGGTTTCAATTCCTCTGTGCGGATGCCATGGAAATCCGGCCATGTAATCTTCAGGATTTTCGTTGCGAAAATCATCGAATAATAAAAACGGATCATAATCCTCCGTATCACCGAAACCGAATGCGCGACGTAATTTAACCCCAGCGCCTTCCATCGTGGGCCTGGATTGAATAATATGCTTAACGGGCCGAATTGACATAATACCTCACTTTTGGTTTGGTTGTAATACTTCAACTCATTTTAGGGGGCAATATTCCGAGCGAAAATCTCAGAGAACTGAAGTCCTGCCGTGCGTAGCATCCACGAGGATTTTTGTGAGAGCTTCGGATTGAATTTTTCTGATCTTGACGCTGAGCATGAGATGGGGTTCGCTCACGGTTTGAATAATTTTGCCGCGATGGTCGGTGATCAGGCGCGAAACGGCCTCAAGATCGTCGTGGGAAATCTGGAATTGAAGAACGTCGTATAAAATGCGCGTTACAACTTTTGAACGACGGAGCGCGTTGAGTCCGGCATCGCGGTAAGCCTGATCTGACGGGCCTTTACCGGATTTGTCCTGAGCCTCTCGCATCACAACGAGAACAGAATTAGTGATTTCCTGGGATTCCAA
>JAEUSJ010000347.1 GCA_016788215.1 bacterium
GAAAGCTTCGATTTTGGATGGAGTAAATTAGATTTGTAAGAAGGAACGGAGACCTTGTTGTGAGGGCTCACTGTGTATGGTAATGTATAACACGAAACAAAAAACAAGAAATATTTAATTGTCTTTACTTGCTTTCAGTTATGCTTTCTTATTATTCATTTTTTGCACTTATTCAATATATCACATTCCAATAACGTGATAGCCGCAATCTACGTATAAGGTTTCTCCCGTAATGCCCGTGGCCCACGGTGAACATAAAAACAGTCCCGCGTCTCCAACCTCATCCACCTCAACGTTTCTGCGAAGCGGGGCCTTTTCCGGAATAATATCCAGAATTTTTGTGAATCCGGAAATGCCGCGTGCGGCCAGCGTATTAACCGGTCCTGCGGAAATTGCATTCACACGAACCTGCCGATGGCCCAGATCTGCCGCGAGATAACGCACGCTCGCTTCGAGAGATGCTTTAGCCACACCCATGACATTGTAACCCGGAATAACTTTTTCCGCGCCGTAATACGACAGCGTGAGAATGGCGCCGCCATGCAGATGCATGAGCGGATAGGCCTCGTTGGCAATCGCAATTAACGAATACGCGCTGATGTCATGCGCTAAAGTAAATCCATGTCGGCTAGTTCTGTGAAAATCCTTTTTCAGGTCTTCTTTGTCCGCAAAAGCCACCGAATGAACAACAAAATCAATGTGGTGCATGTAATGTTTAAGATCGTGAAAAAGTTTCTTGATATCTTCGTCTTTAGTTACGTCGCACTTGAAGAGTAAGTCGCTGCCCAGATCATCTGCTATTTCCTGCACATTTTTTTTGACCGCATCGCCCTGATACGTGAAAGCCAGCTCAGCGCCTTCCCGATGTAAACTTTTGGCGATGGCGTGGGCGATACTCCTTTTGTTGGCGACTCCGCAAATAAGCCCTTGTTTGCCCTGCATGATCATACGGCTTTCTCCTTTTTATGGATAAAAGTAAAAAATCAATGTCAATGTGATTGGAAAACGTTGATGAATATATAGAATAACACCTAATTCCACAAGATTAAAAAACGCAGCGGTGAGCGATTATCGTACCTATGTACACAACAGGCCTGTGCGAACGCGAATGGCGTGGCGATTATTAATTATTTACATGCATGTCATGATACTACATAATCACCGTTCTTTCATATAAAATTGGAGAATAGTATGAAAAAGCAAAGTGCCGTAAAGTGGAGTATGCTTCTAAGTGTTTTGATTTTGACTGGATGCTTCGTCGCATTTTTATCAAAAGGCGAAGCGGGGAGTTTGAGCGGGGTCGTTAAAGATAAACAAACCGGAAAACCCATGTCCGGCGTTACGATCAAAGTAATCGGAGCGGGGCTATCGGTACAAACCGATTCCACAGGGTGTTTTTCAATTGATAATATCTTCGTAGGGAATTACGACCTATTGGTTAGCGTCGATAATTATCAGGCTGTGAAAATTGAAGACATTGCCATTGACGCCTTTACCGAACATCGATTGGAATTGAATATTAAAGAAGACCTTGCCGGCCAAGCTAAAATAAAAACGTTATCGGCTCAGGAATTAGATATTAAAAGAGAAAAACAACATTCAACAGACGAAATCCTGCTTGGCGCTCACGACGCGCAGGAAAACATGCCGGAATCGGAAATGAAAACTATGGACAAAGATGTTGCGAAGAAATCCGCAAAAGCGGCAGCCGGGCGAGGTATTCTGGGTGCCATTGGTGGAGCAGGCGGATTACACAACGGAGGCGCCGGTGTGATGAGCCCTGTTTATTTAAACCCGCCAAACGGACTGAAATATTGGGATATGTATTATCATGATTACGGAACCAACCCGTTTATC
>JAEUSJ010000348.1 GCA_016788215.1 bacterium
TGATCTGTGATCCGGTTGCCAATCGCGTCGAAGCGCCCTGTCTCGGAAAAAATGTCATGGCTGCTACAAATGCTTTGTCGTGCGCCAATATGTCGCTGGCGCAGTACGACCATGTCGTTCCGCTGGACGAAGTGATACAAGCCATGAATGAGGTTGGCAACGCGATACCCAACACGCTCCGGTGCACTTCGCTTGGCGGTCTGTCAACCACAAAAACGTCAAAAGCGCTGGAAGAGAAGATGAATAAAACGTTTTATAAAATTTGTTGATAATCTGGGGCCGAATTTTGATTATTAAAACATGACAAAAGTCATTGATATATTTTTGTGGTATGCCTATTATGGTAGCGTTTATAAATTCTTTGACTAATTAACCGGTGTTGAACTTGCGCCTAGGAACTGCAAAAAAAAATCTCATTCGTCTGCTTGAAAAATTTCCCGAAGATGTTCGATCCGTAATTCTAACCTGTATTCTAAGCCTTGCCGCAGGCCTTTCGGCAGTGGGCTTCTTATTCCTGACCAATTTTCTGTTTTCGCAAACCTATGTTCTATTTGCAGCCGAATCGACCACTTATTTTTTGATCGCGAGTTTCCTTGTCATTTCGATCACCTCGCTTTTGGTTGGATATTTGTTAAATGTATTCAGCAAAGAAGCGGCCGGGAGCGGGATTCCGCAAGTCAAATCGGCGTATTGGAAAGAATTAGGATTTTTAAATATCAAGCCGGTTCTGGTAAAATTTGTCGCCGGGGTTTTGAGCGTCGGCGGGGGAAACAGCCTTGGCCGTGAAGGCCCGTCCGTCTTCATCGGCAGCGGAATTGCTTCCAATCTTGATGGAGCGCTTGGAACGCCGGATCGTCAAAGAAGGAGTTCAACGCTTATCGGCGCATCCGCGGGTTTGGCCGCCGCTTTCAATACGCCGCTCGCGGCCATCACTTTTATTATTGAAGAAATTGTCGGCGATATGAACAACCGCTATCTTGGCCGTGTCGTTTTATCGTCGGTGATAGGCGCGTTTGTGGTTCATGCGATCCTCGGGCGTCATCCTGCGTTTTCAATTCCATCGATCGAGAACATAAGTTGGTTCCAATACATCGTTGTTCCTGTAGTTGCATTGGTCGCGTCCTTTGCCGGCGTTTTTTTTCAGCGAAGCACTCTTCGATTCAGGGGACAATTAAAAAAACAAAAACGCATTCCGTATTGGTTGCTCCCCTTATGCGGCGGGCTTATTACTTGGGTCATTGGAAGCACGGCTTTTTTAGCTACAGGAAAATTAGGCGTGTTTGGACTTGGTTATATTGATCTTTCGGATGCTTTGAATAATAATTTTGAATGGAAGATCGCCGGAGTTCTCGTTTGCGCTAAATTAGTTACTACCATAGCTGGTTATAGCTTTGGAGGATGCGGCGGCATTTTTGCTCCTTTGCTTTTTATAGGGGGATTGGCCGGATATTTCATCGGCGGACTCGCCGGATATTGGATTCCTCTTACACCGGCAGATCACATCGTGCTCGCGGCAGTAGGGATGAGCTCCTGTCTTGGCGCAATTGTTCGTGCTCCATTGACTTCCATGCTGATCGTGTTTGAAATGACCCATCAATTTTCATTGATTCCAGGACTTTTGCTTGGAACGATTATCAGCCAAGCCGTCGCTCATCGCGGATGCAAATTGAATTTTTATGACGAACTGCTTGTTCAGGATGGACACGAACTGCATAAAATTCGGCCTCCGGTAGATCTTCAAAGTTGGCAAAATTTGCCCATCTCAGCCATTGCCAGCCCCAACCCGGTTGGCTTAAAAGAACTGAATCACACAGAGATGCAGTCGGTATTGGACAAGTATCACTATGATGCCTTTC
>JAEUSJ010000349.1 GCA_016788215.1 bacterium
ACGTGTTGCCTCATTTTTTTCCTCGCTTCCTTGCATCCGGTATCAGTTCATATTCCATCACATACTCACGCTGGTCGTCGCCTTTATAATTTCGCTTCGATGTGATTATCATTCCTGATTTACGGAGCCTTGCTATGATCCCGCTCATTTGTGGGTCTTCGTTTGAAAATACCTTCTCTCCGCTTTGTAGTGTTGCCCGGATTCGTTGTGTAGTGGTTATTTTAGGCATAGCTTTTATTCCTTTTTCTATCCACTCTAATCTTGCTTTTTTTTGTTGCGGAGATTCAAACATTTTTTTCCTTGCAATCTTCAATTTTATCCTTTCCACGGTTTCGGTTCAGGATAATTAAAGCCCCAATCGTTATCGTGTTTCGCAAGATACGCCGCTTTACGGGCGTAATTGCTTTGACTGTTCGGATCAAACTGACCTTTGAACATTTGTTTTTTGATTTTACGGGTGATCTTTTTCATTTTCAATTTCTCCTTTCAAATATTAATAAACTAACAGGGGCTAACGCTGATTCTACTAACTTCATTGATTCTTGAATTCTCATAATACCGTGATCGGTTAAACCGTCGAACGTCATGACTTTCACTACTACCTTATGGCGCATGATCTGGGTTTCTAAATTAACACAAGCCGCCATGATTTTCATAATGTAGATCAATTCCGTTGCTCCGATTTCCGGCAATGTTGCGATTTTCATGAGCCGAACCAGAAGATTAGAAATGAGGCGATCATGAGGGTTACGGCCGTCCATAGTTTCCGTATTTTTATTGGGTGCCGTAACCGTATAGCCTCGTCTTTGTCTACATCATATTGTACGCCAATCCAGAACCCGGCCATCATGAGTATTGCGGATATTAGAATGTTCATTTTGTTTGATCCTATAATTTTAATTTACTTTGATTTTCTTTGTCATTCTCCATCGCGGTGCACCACGGAATGTTTTTCATGTTTTTTTTGCAACACTGCGGGCATCGCATGTCTCTGTGAATTGACACAACCTTATTCATTCTTGTGTACTCGGTCACGTCCACAGGTCGCCAGCCTCGTTCGATTAAATCAAACACAAGTCCAATCACGTGTTTGTTGCTGTGTCTAAATTCTTTTTTGCAGCTATCGCATTCGCAATGCAGAGGGTCTTTGCCTTCTGCTTTGTTTCGATCTTCAATAACGATTGCCGCGTTCCAAACAAGATGCGACCATCGCTGGCAGTCCTGATCTAATTCGATACAGCTCGGCGTGTTGAACAGTGTCATGGTTATTTTCCTTTAAATTAATTTAAGTTGCTTACGTTCCATTTCTTGCATAACTACCGCCCGTTTGATCGGCACGATGTGATCATGATACGTTTGCCAACAACTTGCATAGTTCCCTTTTGCTTCCAGATACCGCATGTGCTGGATCATGAATTGCCACGTGTCTTTAAACTCCCGCGGCATGTCTTTGTAAGTTTCCGTCAACTCCGCTTCGGCTGAGGCGATCAATTGCAGGCACGGTTTTGATTCCAATTTTATCTGTCCTCCATTGTTTCGCGTATGTGATCGGCGTGGGCTTGTTTGTCGGCAGCTTCGGATTGCTCGCGTTCCTGAAAAGTTATCTTTTCGACAATACAGATAGTCGGATCGCCCCACATGTCCAAAACTATTCTTTTAGCTTCCTTTTCATTTAACATCAGTCCAACTGATGGGTTGTCCGTCCATTCTCCCATCCCTGCAAAAAATTCTTCCCCCGTTCCGCGTGTTATCATATACTTTTTCATTTCTCTCTCCTTTTTAGTTTATCAGGACACAGTGCCCCAATTATTGTCCCCATTACTCACATTCTTTCCGCGCCCACTT
>JAEUSJ010000034.1 GCA_016788215.1 bacterium
TTAGCCAGATTGTTTGTGCCGACTTTTTTAATTAGGGCTTTCAGCGATAGTTTCTTATAGACAAACAATGCTTTCAGTATTCTTGACTGCACCGGTTTGGTCTTCTTTAAAGTTTGAATTTCATATTCCCCGATGGATGCAGTCAGCGTAAATATTTTTTCGCTGCGTCTGTCCATCCCCGGCGGCAGCATACTGTCGAGCACTTGTCCGACCGGCGTCATGTAATATTCTGCAATCCATTGCGCCAATGAGAGAAGTTCTGATGAAAAAACCGGCCATAGATCTAAAATATCAGATATAGAAAGACAGTTAGTCATATCGGATGTTTTCAGAAGACGTATGACGTATCCGGTTGCTTTTTTACTTCCCAGCGGAGCAATGACACGGCTTCCTTCCTGGATGAGTCCCCGGAGATTTTCAGGGATTTCATAAGTAAAATTTTTGTTCAGAGGAATGGGAAAAACTATCTCGGCATATAGGCGTGAATCTGTCATGAAGCAATATATTTATCTGTCCGTGTAAATGCAAATAGCCGACGCAAATATCCATTGAAATGGATTTAAATATCTTTATATTTAGACGCGAATCAATTATCCACGTACCAAATCTTCATGTCTGCCTCCGTTAAAAACATCGAAATCGAACGCATTGACGCTTTGCTGCGTCTGGACATACCTGGACGCCCGCAGGATGATTTCATAAGGACATTTATCAGGCAAATTGAAATTCTATCTCCGGATCTTTTACGAACATTTCGGAAAAATATCAGTGAAATTCTCAGTGATCGCGAATCGAATCAAAAAGGCCATCTCAAAGTTGAAGCCATTCTTGAATTACTCGATGTGAGTAAACTTCAAGCCTGGCTCATCGAATCGGGTGTGCATGAGCGCGCGGCAAAGAATATCATTGAAGGACTTAAAAGCCGATCTTCCGAGGAATTAAACCGCCTCATTCACGGATCTTTTTATTCAGACAATGATGGGCGTTCGCTGACCGACATGCTGCTGGAATCCGGAATTACGGAAGGAGATACTTCCAAATTCATCAGCATCATCGCAGAAATGGAATTAAGTGTCGACGAAATTCTGGAAAAGGTTTTTCAACTCAATTATCTCGCTGAAAATGCAGCCCGGCAGGAAGCTCTTCGCGGAGAGATGAATCTGAAGGAATTAGTTACTTTATATTTATATACCGTCCTGCAGGTGGTGATCAGCAACTATGGGCTTGACGAAGACATGATCTCTGAAATTGCCAATCGTATCGGACTATGCAATAACATGAAGCGCCAGTTCATAATCGTTCGTCAGCTGGAACGTTATTTTTTCAAGTCCGCCTCCGTTGAAGAGAGTAAAAACAAACCCAAAGAGTTTTGGCTGAAACTGATCAATGATACTGAACTTAAGATCGCGTTGGAGCAGTACGTCACCGATGAGAAATTGTCCAAGTCGGATATGGAATTGGCAGAGCTGTATTCCGAAGCGCATCATATTTTCGACGACGTAAGTGAACTGCAGGATGAAACATTGGCGCTTATTTCAATCACCTACCGCCTGGACAACCCGGAAGAGAGTGGCCACACGGTGGAAGAGCTGCTGGCGATAATCGATCAGATTAAACTACTTACACAGGAATTTGCTCCGCTGACCATACTGCAACGTGATATTTTTTCTTTTTTTGAAATTCTGGGTGAATGCGACCACCGTAATCAGGTTTTCAGAAAAACAATACTGACATTCCGGCGTCAGCTCAGAAAAGTGGTTGAGGCGAATGAGAAATCCGGTGAACGGGTCACGCTGGAACAGCTGATTCTGACCTATTTGTATTCACGTTTAGATGCTTATTTAGAAGATTATGAAGGCGACAGACCTTCGCTTCTCAATGGCATACGCAACAGGCTTTCGCAATGCCATGCCTTCAACCGGCAATTTGCTATAGTAGATTTAGTCGAACAGCATGTTTATGAAAACCCCGGGCTTATTCAAATTGCAGACGAATCGTATTGGCCGGAATTGATCAATACGCTTGAGCTAAATATCATTTTAGAAATTTATATCAAGCGGGAATATCTTGTATCCGGAGTAATGAGTTTGACCAAGAATCAGATCCTCGACCGCATTCAATCCAGAATTTATAGTATTGAAGATATTTCAATCAAAAGCTTAACCGTTGTTTTTCTGACGGCGCAACTTTCAGCGCTTCAAGATCAGTACAAAGGCAAAACGATTACGTTGGATGATCTCATTCATACTATAGATGTACTTCAGAAAGACGCAACCATGGCGGCTGCGCAAATAAGCGTTCAAAGCAGGGTCAAGCGTGAACTGCTCGGTATTCTTACTGAGAGATTATTCCGCCTTGAAGTGATCCAACAATCTCTTACTTCTGAAACGCATCACGAATTATCAAGCAGACTCGATGAGGTAGTTGTAGGACTTAGAACCCGCAGGGATAACTTAATGGAAGGTAAGATGGATCCTGAGGAACTTCAGTCGGACACGAATCAATATCTTACTGACTTAAAAGTGGTTAAACTGATCAACGACGCAGAACTGGTTCACAAGAATTTTATCGCTTCTTCAGCACGGGAACAACTTAAAAAATAGCTCCGACGATATTTTATTTCGCCTGCAAATTTTATTTTCTTGTCACTATTTTCTGGAAATTTCCAACTCGGCCGCACCGACGATCTTCATAGAAGACGAATGTTGAGCAAAAACTATAAGTGAAGCTTTGTTAAAAACCATCTCCCGAGGAACGGTTAACATCATTTCGCTCTGTTCTTTAGTTGTGGTATTTTGAAAAGCGCGGACGACATTATGATGATTCAGTGTTCTTCCTGCATTTTCTCCGCGTCTGATCTCCCGTGACAGCCCGCGTTCAACAACGGCAAAATTCAGAACCATGTCTGCAAGAAAATTGTCGACAGCGTAGACTACCTTAACGGTGCTGTCATTTATGATAAAACATCCTTTTAAGTCGATTCGAACTTCAGCTTGTCTGCTTAATGCAGATTTGACGGCCGTTTCGGCTCGAGAGCGGTTGGAACCGACAAACTCCGTCGAGCCGTTCACAATCATTTGTGGCGTATACACGCTTTGCAGGGAAAACGCTTCACCGTAGCGGGACTGACGCTGAGTATACTCTTTTTTGCTATAATCGTCTTTCCAACCAAGATAATTCCAATAATCAACATGATATGCCAAGAAATAAACCGGGAGATTATTTTCTTTATATTCGGAATGAAGCCTTCCTAATAATTCATCTGCAGCAGGGCAGCTGGAACATCCCTCCGAAGTAAACAATTCAACAACAGCAAAGGTCGATGGAATAATGTCTCCGGCCTTGTCGCTTTTCGCAGGCACAAAAACCATGCTGACATATATTAATGACGTGACAAATAGTACTAGAGAGCCGATAAGCAGAAAACTAGTTTTCATGTAATTCTTCTATTTGAACGTAAGTACATTATATGTCATAACGTGATCCGAGGTCAACTATTCCAATTAACTTATCAATTTTCCTTTTTTATGTTTTTGAGGTACCAATCTTTTTGGTCTATGATGGGTTCTATGGTCGAACGAATAAAAATGGGATTCACGCCCAATAAAATCCTTGAATCACCCTGGTCGGTCTTAACTTCCATAGGTAATTCATAATCAATATTTTTGATGCTGACTTCGTACGTTCCTTCCCCTGTTTTGCGCAAATAGATTTCAGGTAATTCGGTTGTGTACAAGAAATTGTGAATGAACTTAGTATAATCCACCGGTGAATTTTTTTTCACCAATGTGATGAAATCCGCTGTTACCACACGGTTGCGATATGTGTACGCGGAATCCATGGCAAATTCCTTTATAGTTTTGAAAAAAAGAGAATCGCCTAACATATATCTCAGGGAATGCAGAAGATACGCGCCTTTGGAATATACATCCATGTGATACGATTCGGACGTATTGGCGTTTCGTTTTATTATGATTGGTTTGCGGTTCTTTATTCTTCTCTTGATCGACTGCATATATTCGTGATACCCGTTCTCGCCGGTCTTATCAAGATGATACAACGATTCGCCGTAGGTGCAAATACCTTCATGAATCCACGTGTCCGCCCAATCATTGGCCGTTACTTTGTTTCCCCACCATTCATGTCCCATTTCGTGCAGCATGAGTTGATCAAATTTATTTCCGGAAATAATATCGTAAGAAAATTTATTTCCATACGCATTCAGTGTCTGATGTTCCATTCCAAGATAATCCGTTTCAGCCAAACCAAACTTCTCATTTGCAAACGGATATTCTCCGAAATATTTTCTGTACACTGTAAGCATATCAACCGCCATATTGATCAGTTCATCGGCTTTACTGCGATTTTGCGGAAGTACATAGAAGACAACGGGCATCGTCGTATTTCGATCCGTCGTGTATTGCCGTGTTACCAGATCGTATTTTGCAATACTGATATTCACATTATAATTATTAATCGGGTAATTCGTAACCCAATTGAAAGTTTTAAAACCGGATTTAGGGAATGTAATACTTCGAAGCAATCCGTTCGATGCACAGTAATAGGGTTCTGGAATTGTAATATGTACAGCAACGCTGTCCGGTTCGTCCGACGGATGGTCTTTACAGGGAAACCAGATTTTGGCGCCTTCACCTTCACACGAGACACCTATCCAATCGTCACCGTTGGCATCTTTGGACCAATTGAATCCGCCTCTCCAAGGAGGAAGTTTTGCTTCCATCGGTTGGCCATGATAAACGATTTTGAAGTCAATCACCTCACCGGCCCTAAGTGGCTTATTGAGGTTGATCCATAACTTATCCTTATCGCGCGTGAATTTTTGCTGAACGCCATTCATCTCCGTTTCCTGTACAATAAGATGCTCAAAAAGATCCAACTCAATTTTGTCCAATCCGTCTGCTAGCGAAGTTAATTTAATTGTAACGAAACCTGCTATACTCTTTTCAGTTGAATTTACGGTTAAATCCAAATCGTAAAAAACTACATCGTATTTCGCCTGATTTTCAGATAGAATTCCTCCGGACGGATAATCAACAAATCCGATGTATTTGTTGTATAGAAATAACCCAGTCAAAACAACAGCTAAAATCAGACTGCCAAGAATAATTCCAATCCATTTCCAAAATTTTTTCATGGTTATAATCTCCATTTTTTTGTGTTATAAATATATTTCTAAACGATTCAATTATCAAGAAAGAATAAATTCCCGTCGACGGAAATTCCGTCAGTCCGGCATGTTTGAGAGCTCGTTTGATACATTAAAAGACATAAAAACATAATGTTACATATTAGGCATGCGATTTGTTTTAACTGTAAGTGTTCATGGCGACAATGAAGCTAATTAACCATTTCACTTAAAAAAAGGAGTTTATTATGACAACCGATTTGAGAAAAAGCAGTTTAGTCATGCTGTTCAGCATGATGTTGTTTGCGTTTTTGTCCAGTTGCGGCGAAAACACAGGTACGACATTAACTGTGGATGAAGAAGCCATCCAAGCGGACATCGAAGAAGATGCCGATGAAATTTACGGGCTTGATATCATGAATGAAGATGATCCAAGCAGTTTCTCGAAATCAAGTTCGACCTCCGAAGCAATAGATCCATTTGCTTACGGTCGCCGGTTAAGAAACCGACAGGTCGAAAGACGCGCTCTTGAATTTGAAGTTTCGGAAACCGGCCAAACAGCCATGGTTACGATTACTTTCATGTTAAGAGGCCAGTTTGTAATTCGCGACAGAGATACGAATACAAACACTAAAGGTATTTATTTAAAACCGTTTGAACATCTTATGCAGCGTAAAGCGACTTTCCAGAGAAATCCTGATACGCTCGCAGTTCGCAAATGGTTAAGAACCTCGGTTACGCCGGCTTACGGAATTTCCAAGAACGGAACAATGAGCCTGACCGGAGACATTCACATTACCGTGACGCATGCGGATCAGAGTGTGACCAATTACACGGTTTCATCGGATCCTCTGACTACCTTCTTCACCGCCGCCACTGTTCCCACCATAGTTCCCGGCGATATGGTTAAAGTAGAAGTCGCTATTGCCAATTCGGATGTCGCAGATGCGCCGTATGGAATTATTCACCGCGGGCGTCATGCACAGCCGCTCAGCCGCCTGAAGCAATTATTTAACGATAACGGCGAAAATGGCGATGCGACGGCAGCAGATGGCGTGTTTACAACGCAATGGACCATTCAGAATAACGGTATCATGGGCTATCATCTTGGCGTCTTGGATTTCTTTACAACGACTACGATATTTGACGACACGCTTCCGTATAATTCGCTGGTTGTCGCGTTCCCGTACAATAAAATGCAGTAATGTCTTTTACCTTTCAGAACAGGTAAGCATTAAGAAGTATATTTTCCCGGATACGTGGTAGAGAGTTTAAGCCTCCTGAGCTCTATCACGTATCCTTCTTCTTTATGGACTGCAAAATGCGAGGAATAAATGAAAACTCTATTGTATGAAATTCGATACTATCTGATTGCTACCCTTCTCGTGATTTGGCTCGTACCGGATCACGGAAAAGCGCCCGTGGTGCAGGAAAGGAAAAGCGCAAAGCCTTTCTCTACTATTCGCAAAGACCAAATCAAGTATCCGGCGTATTTGCGAGTCGGGCCGGATAGAGAATGGGACACAGAATTTCAGCTTCTTCTCGAAGAAGAAATGAAAAAAGAAAAAAAGGATTTTGAAAGAGATAGCCATGACCTATTTCCTGAACCGAACCGCTATTAAGGAACAAGCCCCCATTTCTTCAGTTCGTCCAGCATTTGATAGTTGGTCATGTCCACCTGAATAGGGGTAACCGAAATTTTATTCTTTAGCACAACGACATCATCAATATCATCCGCGGTATCCAGGATCATTTTTTTACCGGTCAACCAGTAGTATGCGCGCCCGTTCAGATCATGGCGTTGTTCAAATATCTCATCGTATCGCCCCTTACCCTGACGGGTGATCGCCACGCCTTTGATTTCTGATTTCTTAACAGCCGGAACATTGACGTTGAGTAACGTGTCCGGAGGTAACCCTTTTTCCATAACCGTTTTTGCGAGGCGCGCTGTAAATTCCGCAGCATAAGAAGCGTCCGCTTTGTGATCAAAGCTCAACAGCGATGATGCGATAGATGGAATCCCTAAAATAATTCCTTCGGTTGCTGCTGAAACCGTACCGGAATAAAGAACGTTGGTCGCGGTATTGGAACCGTGATTGATCCCGGATACAATGACGTCCGGTCTCTTCGGCATAAGGCTCTTGATTGCAATTTTCACGCAGTCCGCCGGCGTTCCGGAAATGGCATATCCGTTAAATTTGTCTGCACGGTTATATTCGATAACACGTATAGGTTCGTTGATCGTGATCGCATGGCCGACCGCACTTTTCTCCAGATGCGGGGCTACCACAGTGACTTCGCCGATTTTTTTTAATTCTTTGTATAACGCATATAATCCATTGGAGTCTATGCCGTCATCATTGGTCAGAAGAATATGTTTCATGATTCCTTCCTGTTATTAGTATCAGTTTGAGTTTATTTGACTGATGTCAAAATTTGTATTTGTGTTTTTTTCAAAAAAGACCAGCAATCGGGACAATGTGTCTTTCAATTCTTTTCGATTCACAATCAGATCAACAAATCCGTGCTCCAAAAGAAACTCAGCTCTTTGAAACCCTTCCGGCAGATCTTTACCTGTAGCTTCTTTTACAACTCGCGGGCCGGCGAATCCGATTAATGCGCCCGGTTCTGCCAGGATAACGTCGCCCAACATCGCAAAACTGGCCGTCACTCCGCCTGTAGTTGGATCGGTCAGCAGAGAAATAAACGGAAGCCCCGCCTCATGCAGAAGCGCGAGTTTCGCGCTGGTCTTAGCCATTTGCATCAGGGATAATGCGCCCTCCATCATGCGCGCGCCGCCGGATGCGGACACGATAATAAATGGTAATTTATGTTCTAACGCGCCGTCCGTAATTCGGGAAATCTTTTCGCCGACTACAGAACCCATACTGCCGCCGATGAAGCCAAAATCCATAACGGCAACAGCCGTTGGGCGTCCGTGGATTTTTCCATACCCTGTATGCACCGCATCTTTCAGGCCCGTTTTCGAGACCGTGGTCTTTATTCGATCAGAATATTTTTTTGTGTCGGTAAACTCCAGTGGATCAACGGCAATCATATTCTTGTCTATCGGCTTAAACGTCTTCGGGTCCAGTATGATCTGTAAATAAGTTTTAGCAAAAACACGAAAGTGGTAACCGCATTTGAGGCATACATAAAGATTCTTTTCCAGGTCTTTTTTATATAGAATTTCACCGCAGTTATCGCATTTGGTCCAAACATTAGGTAATTCTTTTTTTTCAGTGCCTTCGCTAATTCTGTCTTTGGTTCGCTGAAACCAATTCATCTTATTCCTCATTTGTTAAGTTCAGATCCATCAAAACGGCATCTTCCTGCCGCATAAATCCGTCATAATAATAGTTCTTCCGTACGCCAACTTTTTCAAAGCAATATTTGTTATATAACTGAATGGCGGGTTCATTGGATTTGCGAACTTCCAGCATGATCTTCTTACAATTTCTATCGCGGGCAATCGAAATTATTTTATTCAGCAGTATCTCTGCGACGCCCTTTCGGCGGCAGTCCGGATGAACCGCAATATTGGCTAAATGACATTCATCTATAATTGTCCATACAATGGCAAAAGCAATAATGTGATGATCAAACTCCATAACGAGCTGGGTTGACAGATCGGAATTTTTGAATTCGTCAAAGAAATTGTTCTTCGTCCACGGGCTCTCAAATGATGCCCGCTCAATGGCCATGACCTGATCCAAATCTTCCGGTCGCATCAAACGAATTAAATGATGTTCACGGATTGTGAGTTCATCCATAATCATCAAACTTTTGTCCCGCGAAATCCCTGTACATACATCGGTACCAGAGCGCTTAATGTATCCATTTGCCGGTTGAGAATTTTACGGTGTCCTAGGACCGTCACAAAAAAAACATCCGGATAAGAAAACTCTTTGCTCATGACCATTACTTTCTCTCTTGTCTTTTCAGGTATTTGATTGATGATTGCTTCGGTTTTATCGGAAATTAATACCGTCTCAGGTTCAATTTTATTGATAATTTCCATCGTTGTTAAGACCGTATAGTCGGATATCCTACGCCCCTGCTTATATGAGCAATAATAAAACTCATCCTTTCGCGAAGATGTGGCTATATGCAGCGTTTTATCGATAAACCTGACTTTTTCAGCGATCACGTCCAATGAGGGTACGCTTACAATCGGAATATTAAGACCTAACGCCAGCCCTTTTGCCGTCGATAAACCGATTCGTAATCCGGTGAAAGAACCAGGCCCGATCGAAATCGCTATCGCATTAATACTTTTCTTTTCCACACCGGTGGTTTTTAAAAGATCATCGAGCAGAGGCATGATCTTTTCGGAATGTGTGTTCGGTATATTTGGTCCGATTTGCGCAATCGGTTTTAGTTTATCCGAAACCGCTTCGGATAATGCAATCCCGCACACAGCAGAAGACGTATCTATGCCTAAGATAATCATTTCAAACTTTTATTGCAAAAATTCAATGCGAATTTTTCGTGTATGGTCATTTTCTTTTTGAAATTGTACTTTCCAATATTTTCCCTTCAAATGATCCTGAATATGTTCAGACCACTCGATCAAAGCCACTGAATCGGGAGCCCCCATATATTCATCAATACCTAATTCATCAATATCTTTTGACTTTTCGACGCGGTAAAAATCAAAGTGACGTATTATTATTTTATTGTCGGAAATCCGTCCATGATATTCATTCAAAATAATAAAAGTGGGACTGTTTACAAGTTCATCCGTTCGCAATCCCCTACATATTCCCTTGATAAAAACCGTTTTTCCGCTGCCCACCTCTCCAAAAAGAGCAACGATGTCTCCGGGGCTAAGTTGATTCGAAAATAAAAGACCTAATTCGATTGTTTCAGATTCTGAAGATGTTTTTTTTTCGAGTATGTGCGGTGTATTTATCAAAACGTGGCAACCTACAAAGATAAAACAGCCTAAGCAAGTGCAAATTCAGTCCGATATTGGGAGGTATATCTTAAACTCCGTGCCTCGGCCAACCTCAGTGTCAAAGGTTATTTTGCCTTTGTGGCTTTGTATAATTCCATAGCAGATCGAAAGCCCTAATCCGGTTCCTTTACCGACCTCTTTGGTCGTAAAAAACGGATCGAAAATTTTATTTTTTATCTCATTCGGAATTCCCACGCCGTTATCTTGCACGGAAATAACCACGTTGGGCTTTTCGGCATAACAACTGATCTTAACGCAGCCTTCACTTCCATCATAATTTCTTCGTTCGATTGCCTCTATGGCATTGATCATAATCTGCAGCAACGCCTGATTCAAATGACTTGGAAATCCTTTGATTTTCGGAACGTAAGTAAAATTCTTCAGAATCGTAATATTCCTTCTGTCGCGGGAACGAAGCAGGCTCAGCATATATTCCAGGTTTAGCGCAATATCAACCTCCGTTGCGGCAGATCCGTCTGAGGTAGAAAAATCACGTAAGCCCACAACAATATCCTTGATGCGCTCTGTTCCGATCTTGATTGCGCGGATCATATCCTGCATTTCATCCATGTGTTCATTGATCTGATGCGCCACGCCCGGGTCCATCTTATGCTCGTCCACACCGGCCTGCATGATCGTCCTGACTTCTTTGAAATCAATGTCTAAATTGGCCGCGTTTCCGTAGGTAAAATTCAAAGGATTATTCATTTCATGCGCTACGCCGGAAACGAGTCGTCCGAGCGATGATAATTTTTCGGCCTGCACCATTTGCGCTTGTTGTTTTTCAATTTGATCGTTTTTGTGTTCAAGTTCTTTGTTTTGCTGATCAAGAATCTTATTTTTTTCATCAATCTCGCGCGTGCGCTGGGCTACTTTATTTTCCAAAACAATGTTTTGGGTTTTTATGCTCCGTAACCTGGATTGATAAAAACTGTATGCTGCAATTAATAGCAGGAATCCCGACGAAAATTGAAACCAAAGTGTTTTCCAGAATGGCGGCGTGATGACAAGCGTGATCTCGGCAGGCTTTTCGTTCCATATTCCGTCACTGCTTGTCGCTTTGACTTTAAAAATATAATTGCCGCCGCCTAAATTAGTATACGTAGCATATCGACGTTCATTTGAATATATCCAATTCTCGTCAAACCCTGCTAGTTTATACGCATAATGAATTTTTCCTGGAGTCCTGTGATCCAGCGCAACAAATTCAAATCCAAAAAAATTATCCTTATATGAAATTTCAATGTTTTTTAAATTACTTATATCGGTACCAAAGTCGATTTCCCTATCAAATTTTCTAAATGCAGTTAAATAGACTGGCGGAGTATAATCGCTTTCAATTAATTCTCCCGGGTCAAAACTGACCATGCCGTTGATCCCGCCAAAAAAAACCCGTCCCTTTTTGTTCCCAAAGTAAGAGCCTTGATTAAATTCGTTACTTGGCAGTCCGTCTTGTGTATCATAATTTCGGAAAGCGTCATGTCCGGTCTTTTTGGGATTAAACCTGCTCAACCCCCGATTGGTACTCAACCATAAATTGCCCTCCGTATCTTCAACGATGCCATACACCACGTTATTAGCCAATCCGTCCTTCTGCGTATACGACGTAAAAACACCGTCTTTAAATTTATTTAGACCGCCGCCGTGCGTGCCTATCCACAGCGTATTTACCGAGTCGACATACAGTGACAAGACGGTATTGTGAGACAGACTATTGGTGCTATCTGCAACGTGCCTGTAAACAGTAAAGTCCTTCCCATTGTATTCGTTTAATCCGTTCTGCGTTCCAACCCATATAAGTCCGTTTCTATCTTCAGCCACAACATTGACATAATTATCTGAAATACTGCTATGAGTGGAATCGCTGGTGAACTGTTCAAAAAGCGGTAGAGGTTTATCTATTTCTTTCGACGGTATTCGGTTGATTCCGCCGCCAAAAGTTCCAACCCACAAATTACCGGTTCGATCCTGATAAAGGCAGGTTAACTGGTCATTTGAAAGACTTGTTTTATTATTCGGATCATTTTTAAAGTTGAGAAAACCGCTATTACTGCGGCCGCTGATTCTTTTTTCATATTTACTTAATCCGGTTTCCGTACCAATCCAAATATTTCCGGCATGATCTTCCAACAACGCATATACAGTATTACTTGCCAAGCTTCTAGAGTTGTTCGGATCATGGCGATAGCTTGATAGAAAGTCTTTCCTGTAGACATTCAGACCGCCTCCATAGAGCCCAATCCACAGATTTTCATGACTATCTTCGAGTATGGTCCATACATCATTACTCGTTAAAGAGTTTGCGGATTCCGGAATGGAACGATACACGGTAAATTTATTCTCTTTAAATTTATTAAGCCCGCCGCCGGAGGTCCCAATCCAACAGGTTCCTGCGCGATCACAATACACGAAGAGAATTTCATCGTTCGATAAACTGCTTGGGAGTTTTGGATTATGCTTATACCGTGTGAATTTCCCTTCACGCAGCACATTCACTCCGCCGCCGAAAGTTCCCGCCCATACCTCCCCGTTTTTGTCCTGCGTTATGGAGATCACATTATTTTGCGATAGACTATACGGGTCTTTCGGATCGTTTTTATAAGATATGAACGTGTTTTTTTCTCTGTCTAATTTATTCAGCCCACCTCGAACTGTCCCGATCCAAATTTGTCCGTCACGATCCTCGAAGAGAGAAAGTATTCCGTTATACGATAAGGTGCTGGCGACGCCTTGTTTGTTTTTGTAGGTCACAAATTCTTCTTTTGGCCCACCTGCAAGATCCATTTTGCTCAGCCCGTCTCTCGTGCCAACCCACAATGTCTGATAACGATCCACCAGTACAGAACGTACGGAATTACTGGGCAAGCCGTTTGATTTTGTAATATCATACTTGTATGACTTGAACTTTTCCGTTTTGGGATCAAACATAGTCAAACCTTCATCCTGAGTTCCAATCCAGATATTTCCGGCGCTGTCCCCGCAAATGGATGTGATGATGTCGTGGGACAAAGAATTTGGATCCGAAGCGCGATTCAGATAGGTGGTAATTTTCCGGTTGGATAACTTGTTCAATCCGCCCAAAGTTCCGATCCACAAATTGCCGGCAACGTCTTCATACAATGCTTGAACGGTATTATTGGAAATGCTGTTGGCGTTTCCCGGTTCGTTTTTAAACACGATAAAGGAATACCCGTCAAACCGGTTTAAACCATCCTGAGTTCCAAACCACAAAAACCCTTTTTTATCCTGATAGATGGTATTGACTACGCTTTGCGATAGCCCTTGTTCTATCGAGATGCGTTCGATCAGATAGTCTTTTTTCTGCGCAAATAACGCAGCGCCAAAAAAAGCAAATGAAAGGCTGATGAAAATAAATTGCTTTTTCATGATGAAAAGTAATTAGGAAACATTCAGATAATATCGGTCGGTTAAGTAGTGATCCATATTTTCTAAGTTAAATCGGCGGCGGCGTCTTTATCGAGAAACCAAAATAACGAGCCGGACTTGGGTTGCACCAGTTGCGAAGGAAGGGTTTTGGGAGCGTCCGTATTTGCCAAAACTTGTTTTATCATTTTGCTTTTGACAGATCCGGAAATTATGAATAGCACGTTCCGGGCGTGGTTGATTATAGGAAATGTGAATGTGATTCTGTGTGTATTCAACTTTTTTACAAAATTATCCACGACCAATCTGTCTTGAACTTTTAAAGCCTCCGTATCCGGGAATAATGACGCCGTGTGCCCGTCATCGCCCATACCAAGAAGGATCAGATCGAATTCAGGAAATATGCCGTCGGATATACCGAAAAATTCCCTGATATCATCTTCGTATTGTTGTGCGGCCAGCATTGGGTCTTCTTCGCTCGCCACACGATGAATATTAGCAGGCGGAATTTCCACCGCATCCAGCAAAGATTCTTTTGCCATTCTAAAATTACTATCCGGATGCGTACGAACTACCGAACGTTCGTCTCCCCAGAATATATGCGTTTTTTCCCAATCAATTTTTTCTTTCAGCGGCAAAGCAGCCAACATGGAATAGACTTCTTTCGGTGTACTGCCCCCCGATAAAGACCATGCAAATTGCCCTCTATTTTGAATCGACTTCTGCGCTATTGAAACGATTTTCTCGGCTGCATTGCGTATCAGGTCTTCCTTGAGCTCATACACTTTAACTTCCCTAGTCATCAAAGCTCCTATAGTAAAGTCACCGTTATTGTTGGCAATCTATAAAATCAGGCTGACTAATTCAAGTTTTCAAAGTCCTAAATTTAGTGCAAGTTAATCTTGTTTTATCGAAAAAACATTGCCATATTTGCGGCGTTAAAATTGAAAGGGGCTAAACATGGAACTTGAAATTCAAAAGATTACGGCAGATAAAAAGAAAGCCAAACCCGTTTTTGATACTACCTTAGGATTTGGAAAATACTTTTCTGATCATTTTTTCATAATGAAATACGATACAAAAAACGGCTGGCACCGGGCGAAAATTGAGCCGTATCGCCAACTGATGCTGGATCCGGCCGCCATGGTACTGCATTACGCCCAGGAAATATTCGAAGGGCTCAAAGCGTACAACAGCAAGAACGGAATTTTCCTTTTTCGCGCAAAAGACAACTTGAAGCGGATGAATAATTCCGCGCGGCGGCTTTGCATGCCTGAAATTGATATCGATTTTGTTCATGATGCGATGAAAAAACTCGTTTTAATTGATAAAGAATGGATTCCATCCGCGCGGGAAACGTCCATGTACATTCGCCCGACCATGATCGCTACGGAAGCATCCGTCGGCGTTCGCGTATCAGCAGAATACTTGTTTTATATTATTGTCGGACCGGCCGGATCGTATTATCCGGAAGGATTTAATCCTATCAAAATATTTGTTTCCGATAAATACGTCCGCGCGGTGCGCGGCGGCGTCGGCGAGGCAAAAACCGGAGCAAATTATGCCGCGAGTCTTTTTGCCGCTCAGGAAGCAAAGAAAATGGGATGCAGCCAGGTATTATGGCTTGATGCGATCGATCAAAAACATGTTGAAGAAGTTGGAACGACCAATATTTTCTTCCGTTTTGACGATGAAGTAGTAACCTCGCCTCTTACCGGAACCATCCTTCCGGGCATTACACGCGATTCTGTGATTAAACTGCTTAAAAGCTGGAACATGAAATGCACCGAACGCCGTATCAGTATTGATGAAATCATGGAGGGATCGAAGAACGGTAAACTGAAAGAAGTATTCGGTACGGGAACGGCTGCTGTTATTTCTCCGGTGAGTGAATTGCATTATAAGGAACAAGTTTTCAATGTTGGCGGCGGGAAAATCGGCGATATCTCCCTAAAGCTTTATAATGAAATTCTGTCCATACAATACGGTGAAAAAACGGACCCGTTCGGATGGGTTGAAAAAATAGGATAGCAAGTATTGAACCTTGTTATTGGTTTCTGCGTATACAAACAAAAAATCCGATCATGCGAACAGTCGCACTAAAAAAACTCAAGTTAATTGAAAGGATATAGTATGCACTCATTTGATGTCACCTTTGCATTTCTTTTTTTGTTTTTCTTTGCAGCCGTTTCCAACGGCACGTCACAGGAACGTGACCGCGCTAAAATAGCCGATAAAGACAAATGGGATCTCTCAAAAATTTATTCAAGCGACGATGCCTGGCAAGCCGCCAAAGAAAAGATCATTAAAGACATTCCGACCTTACAACAATATAAAGGAAAATTGGATCAATCAGCGGATCAGCTACTCGCCTGTATGGATCTGTATTTTGGAATGTCCAAAGAATTCTCCAGACTTTACAGCTACGCGAGTATGAGTTCTGATCAAGACACGCGTGAATCCAAATATCTTGCTATGGTTCAGGAAATGGGTCAGATCGGATCCAATTTCGGCGCGATAGCCGCATTCGTTGAACCGGAAATATTAAAGATCGACAAGAACAAAGTAGATGCTTTCATAAAAGGCGAAAAAAAGTTAGAAGTTTACAGACATTATCTGAACGACATCTTGCGCCGCCAGGCGCATACTGGAACGGAAGGCGAAGAGAAGATCATAGCCGACGCCGGCATGATGGCGGATAATTCCCAAAGCAGCTACAGCATATTATCCAATGCGGAGTTTCCGTATCCCGACGTCACACTCAGCGACGGAAAGACTATCAAACTTGACCAAGCGACATTCGGCGCTTCGAGAGCGCTGCCTAATCGTGAAGATCGGAAAAAAGTGTTCGCAACTTTTTTTGGACAATTGAATAATTACCGCAGAACGTTCGGCACGCAACTATACGGCGACGTAAAGAAAAATATGTTTTACATGAAAGCGCGTAAATATTCTTCTTCGCTTGAAAGTTCGCTCGACGCAAATAATATTCCGGTCGAAGTATATTACAATCACGTGAAGAGCGTCAACGCAAACCTGCCCACATTCCACCGTTATCTAAAATTACGTCAGAGGATCCTTGGAGTTGATCAGCTTCATTATTATGACCTGTATGCGCCGTTGTTAAAAGGTGTTGATCTGGCTTATAACGTCGAAGAAGCCGGGAAAAATATTGCTTCCTCACTTGCGCCGCTCGGAAATGAGTATGTTTCAATCGTCAAAAAAGGACTGAACGAACGCTGGATTGATATGTATCCGACCGAAGGCAAACGTTCCGGCGCCTACTCCAACGGTTCCGCCTACGACGTCCATCCTTATATGCTGATGAATTATAAAGGTAAGTATGACGACATGAGCACGCTTACGCATGAACTTGGCCACACGATGCAAAGCTATTTATCCAATAAGACTCAGCCCTATGCAACGGCAAATTATCCGATCTTTGTTGCCGAAGTCGCCTCCACATTCAACGAAGCCTTGTTGATCGACTATATGCTCAAAAATATCAAAGACGACGCGACGCGTTTGTCGCTGTTAGGAAGTTACCTCGAAGGCATCAAAGGTACGGTATTTCGCCAAACACAGTTCGCAGAATTTGAACTACGTATTCATGAATTGGCAGAAAAAGGCGAAGCGCTTACCGGCGATAAATTCAGTGAGGTGTACTATGATCTGACCAAGAAATATTACGGACATGATCAGGGCGTCTGCATCGTAGATGACGAGATCAAATCCGAATGGGCGTATATTCCGCATTTCTATTATAATTTCTACGTCTATCAATACGCCACATCATTTACCGCTTCTGCCGCTCTATCTGAAAAAGTTTTGGCCGGTGACAAAGAAGCCACTAAGAAATATCTGAATTTTCTCTCGGCGGGCGGCTCTAAATATCCGATCGAGTTGCTCAAGGATGCAGGCGTGGATATGACCACTTCTCTGCCGATGGAACTCACCATGAAAAAGATGAACCGAGTGATAGACGAAATGGAAAAAATTCTGGACCGTATGAAAAAATAATTTTTTAGGTCAAGCTTACTTTAGCGGGTGAGGTAGTTGCTTCACCCGTTTTTTTATTTCAGCTTTCCAAAACTCCAAACTTCAAGCATCAAATAACAAATAATACTCAATGACAAAAACACGAAACTTCGAATCGCAACGGATGTTTCGGTCATTTGGCGTTTGGAATTTATTTGTGATTTGCCTTTTGAGATTTGTCCATATATGAATCTTCTTTCCACAGAAAACATATCGAAATCGTTCGGCATCAAAACTCTTTTTAAAGACCTTTCATTTGGAATTGAGGAAGGCCAAAAGACCGCATTGATCGCCCTCAACGGCGCAGGGAAAACGACGCTCCTAAATATGTTGACTGGAAGAGATACACCGGACACCGGAAATATCATTCTTCGAAATCAATTGACCGTCGGTTACCTGGAGCAAAACCCGAAATTCAATGAATCGGCGACAGTTTTAGAATCCATCTTTCAGGCAGACCATCCGAAACTCCGCGTGATCAGCGCTTACGAAGCCGCTATGGAAGCATCGGAGCTCCGTTCTACCGCACAAAACCAGAAAAATCTCGCAGATGCAATGGAATCCATGGAGCACTTAAAATTGTGGGATTACGAATACAAGATAAAAGAAATTTTGTCTCACCTCAAAATAACCAATCTCCATCAGACCGTCGACACCTGCTCCGGCGGACAGCGCAAACGCGTGGCGCTTGCTCGCGTTTTGGTGGAGGAGCCTGGCCTGCTGATCTTGGACGAACCGACCAATCATCTCGACCTGGACATGATCGAATGGCTGGAAGAATATTTATCCCGCCCTAATCTTACTTTGTTTTTAGTCACACATGACCGCTATCTTTTGGATAACGTTTGTGACGAGATACTGGAATTGGACCAGGGCGAACTTTTCCGCTATACGGGAAATTATTCTTATTTTCTCGAAAAGAAGACGGAACGAGAAGATGTTTCAGCAAGGGAACTGGATCATCTGCGCAACCGGCTGCGGCATGAATTGGAATGGATCAAACGCCAACCAAAAGCCCGTACGACAAAATCTAAATCACGCGTAGACGCATTTTACGGATTGCAGGAAAAAGCCGCCGGTAAAACTGCGGAAGAAAAACTCAAACTCGATATGCAGATGAAGCGCGTCGGCGGTAAAATTCTTGAGCTAAAAAAAATTCGTAAAAATTACGGCGATCTTACTATACTAAATGATTTCGACTATACTTTCAAGAAGGGTGAACGAATCGGAATTGTCGGCAGTAACGGCACAGGAAAATCAACTTTTCTAAATATCATTACGGGATTGGAGGCGGCTGATTTCGGAAAAATCGACATCGGAGAAACGATTCAATTTGGATACTATTCACAACAAGGCCTTATTGTCAATGAAGACAAACGCGTAATCGATATCGTTCGGGAATTTGCAGAAGTTATTACAATCGCTGATGGGGCAAACCTAACGGCATCCCAGTTTCTTAACCTGTTTCAATTTCCGCCCGCATCCCAGCACACGCCTGTTTCCAAACTAAGCGGCGGCGAAAAGAGACGGCTTTATTTGTTAACCGTACTTATCAAAAACCCCAATTTCCTGATTCTCGATGAACCCACGAACGATCTTGACCTTACGACATTAAATATTCTTGAAGAGTTTTTAATGAATTTTAAGGGTTGTCTTTTAGTCGTATCACACGATCGATATTTTATGAATCGGCTCGTTGATCATCTTTTTGTATTCGAGGGAAACGGTGTGGTTAAAGGTTTCAACGGGAATTATTCGGAATACCGCGAAAACATAAAAAAAGAACAACCTGTTGAAACGATAATCAAAAGTACAGAAAAGAAAGAGGGTTCAAAAAAGACTAAACTTTCTTACAAAGAGAACAAGGAGTTTGATAAACTCGAAATAGAGATCGCTGATCTCGAAGTTGAAAAATCCCGGTTGATGGAATTATTGAACAGCGGCAGTTCGGATTATCTGAAATTGCAGGAACATTCTCTGCGTCTTGCCGAAGTTACCCATGAGCTGGATGAAAAATCCACAAGATGGCTGGAGCTGTCTGAATTCGCCTAACCGTCTTTTCACAATAAGAATCTATAATTTCATTTCATTTTTTCTAACATCTGTTTAGCGTTTCTATTTTCAGGGTCCATTTCCAAAACTTTTTTATAATTCTGTATGGCTAATTCTTTCTGGCCATTAAGCAAGTATGCCTCGCCCAAACTGTCATATCCATTCGGTTCATCGGGAAATAATTGGATATTAACTTTAAATATCGCCACAGCCCAATCCAATTTCTTTTCATTGATCAGATCGTAACCGAGCCGGTTTAACACCATAGGGCCCCTGATCTTATATCGATTGTCTTTGATCAGCTTATTAAATTGCAGGTAAAAATCGGTTAATCCGTTTTTGGAAATATATTGATAAATGAATTGTGGCAACGGTATTTCTAACGGCTCATAAGGCTTTCCAAGAATGATGCTTTGAATTCGCTCACTTACTTCTTCGGCCGGTTGACCTGCATCGTCATAATTAGATAATACGATCACCGTATAATGACTCGCAGGAATCTGAGTAACGCAGCTGTTCCAACCATTAAGGCCGCCTGCAAGAGCACTGATGAAACGTGGATCCGATAACATTTCTTTCCAGGTAGATTTCGGTTGATCATCATAGCGTGTAAATAGTTTAAGCTTTAATTCATCGTTAAGTAATTGGTTAGTGTATATTTCGGCTTCATAGAATCGCAGCAGGTCTGGAGCGGATGCATACATGCCCCCTGCAGAAGTAGGCACAAGTCCCGGATTTATCCTTTGTTCAGTTCTCTTGGAATTCGAAAGAGAAATTTCAGTTCCAGTCGCTTTATTCTGAATGTTTTTTGAATCCGGATAAATAAACCTAGAATGGCTCATATTTAGAGGCCCCAATATCCGATCTAAAACATTTTGTTCATACGATTTTCCGGTAATTTTTTCAATGATCCCACCCAGCACAACATAACCGGAATTAGAATAGGCTCGGTCACTTCCGGGTTCAAATAGCAACGGCTCATCTTTGATAAAATCGAGGAGGCTGGAGATCGTTCTCAATTGCCCAAACCGGAAACGGGGGCTCTGCATATAATCTCCCATACCGGATTGCATGGTCAAAAGCTGCTTTACAGTGATCTTATCGGCTATCGACTTTGGAAACATATTCAAGTACTTACTCAAAGGATCATTAAACGCCAATTTGTTTTCCTGTACCAGTTGGCATATCAATACTTGTGTGAAGTCTTTGCCGTTGGAGCCGATGTTGAACATAGTGGAATCATTCAGGGGCGTTCTCATTTCCCAATCCGCATAGCCGAATGATTTTTGATAAATAATTTTGCCTTCATGCGCTATGAGCACGTTTCCGGAAAACACATCTTTTTCGATGGCTTGGGCCATCAGCAAATCAACTTGTTCAGCTGGATTCTCTTTAGATTGACTCGACACATTCATTGTGAACAACAAAATTGCGAAAACGGCACGGATTGCTTTGGTCATTACATACTCCTTTATGTTAAGTTCATAATTAAATTTTAGTTTTACTCGCAATATATATTCAGCATGAGCCTGTCGAAGGTTTTTTTATTGATCCTTGGTCAGTAAACCAGACAAGCACGCTGATTTTTATTCGGTCAATATTAATTCTTTCAGATTATTGCGCTGGGGATCAAAAATATCCGGATCGTAGCTGACAAATTTTTCTTCCAGAAAAGTCAGATCAAATCGATCGATCTCATGGCCATTTTGTCTCACTGAATGGGAAACATGAAATATCTTGTTCTTTTTCATATCAATTTTTACGATCTCCCGAACATCTATTTTCTCAGATTTTGGCGATTTGCCTTTTTCGACCTGCTCAATTAATTTTGAAATGGTTTGAGTAGCCTTTTGATCATCCGTGATCGAGAATAAGTACAAGTCGTTGCTGTGATTCACTTCGAGAACTTCATACGTATCGCCGTCGGGACTTGTCTCTCTACCGGCATAAGAAACGAGTGAGTCCGTTTTCAGCGATTGTACAATTTCCAATGGAGTTCTTTTTGAAAATGATTCGGGCGTCCAGCTATCATTGAATATGTATACCTGTAGCGTTTTTCTGTTCTCCGGTAATGGAACAACCAAAACGCGAAGATCTTTAACTTCTGTCGTGATAGTTTTG
>JAEUSJ010000350.1 GCA_016788215.1 bacterium
TTTAATGCGCTTTTCCAGGTATTCCTATATTCGATTTATGCGTATGTTTTTATTACGATCCTGCCTCCGGTATTTGGACTACAGGGGGCATTAGTTGAAGTCTCCATTTACGAAATTGCGTTAACCGTGTTGATTTATCTGGGTATTCCTTTCGTTGCAGGCATGTTGACAAGAATCGTATTGTTGCAGTCTAATGATAAGATCTGGTATCATGAAAAATTCGTTCGGAAAATTTCTCCGATAACACCAGTAGCTTTACTTTTCACGATATTCGTAATGTTCTCACTCAAAGGCGAAAAAATCGTCGAATTGCCGATGGATGTGATCCGTGTCGCTATCCCGTATACACTGTATTTTGCCGTAATGTTCTTTGCAACTTTTTACGCCGCAAAGAGAATGGGAAGTTCGTACGAAAAATCCACGACCGTAGCGTTTACTGCCGGAAGCAATGATTTTGAACTGGCTATTGCGGTCGCCGTGGCGGTTTTTGGCATCAATTCGCAAGTAGCTTTTGCAACGGTAATCGGCCCGTTGGTCGAAGTTCCTGTTTTGATTCTATTGGTTGATGTTGCTCTATGGTTTAAGAGCAAATATTTTATGGAAACGACATCCCTTATTAAACAATAGTATTGATTCATTGACGGTAGAAGACTAATTTACAAAACAAGACCAAGTAACTTATGTTCAAATAACAGGAAACTTCCAAATGAAAACCACATATCTATCTTTGCTAATACTAATCGCAGTTTCTATAAATTCCAGCGCACAAGATCAACCGGCAGGAAAAGTTTCCGGATACGCCTTTGGCGATTATTATTATAAGGTAGGCGGGGAAAAGTCCAAAGCCGTTTCCACCACACAGTACTCGGACTCTGCGCAAACAAAAAGCGGCGCTTTTCAATTACGCAGAATATATTTGAATTATGAACACGCGATCAGTGAAACGTTCCATGCGCAGTTTTTGTTAGAGGGAAATGACGGAGTTACCGATGGAAAAGACCGATACAGCGTGTTCATAAAGTTAGCAAACCTTGAATGGAAGAATATTTTGCCGGATCAAAATCTTGCGGTTGGAATTATTGGCACGCCGACGTGGGTTGTATCTGAAAAAGTGTGGGGTTATCGCTCAGTGGAAAAAACCATAACCGACTTTCGGGGCATGGGCGGCTCGACGGATCTCGGCATTACAATGAAAGGGTCGCTGGGCACAGACGGCATGTTTGGCTATGCGGTTATGGTGGGAAACGGAAGCGGGCAGAAGCCTGAGAACAATAAATCTCGAAAGTATTACGGTTCTTTCACGGCGAAACCCATAAAAGGATTGATTGTTGAAGCATACAGCGATTTTGAGTCGGAAATTACGGAACCTAAGAAAACCTACTCGATCTCACAAAAGACCACGATCAAAGGATTTGCAGGTTATCAGGATGATAGATTTAGCGTAGGGATCGAGGCGATCAAACAAACCAGACAGTACACAGACACGGCCGATATCACGCCGGTAGGAGTTTCTGTTTTTGCGTCCGCTCCGATAATAAAAGATAAATTGAGCGCCTTTGCCCGGTTTGATACATACGACCCTGATACAAAAAACTCAAGTTTCGGATACAACGAATATTTCATGATGGCAGGGCTAGACTTTTCGGCTCACAAAAACGTTCATATAATGCCGAATATCTGGATAAACACGTTTTCCAAAAAAGGATCCACAACAAACCGGAAAGCCGATACGGTCGCACGCGTAACGTTTTTCTATGTGTATAAATAAACTTTCATTGATTGAGAAAACACAATCAGACACTCACCCTGCG
>JAEUSJ010000351.1 GCA_016788215.1 bacterium
CCGTCAACAGGCATCGCGCTGACCGGCAGATCGTCGCCGAGTCCGGCAATGATTTTAGAAGTTACGTTTTTGACAAAATCCGGCGCCTTCGAGGAAACGACCGGCGGCAATTCGATCTTGCTCGTTACCGTTTTAGGAACTTCAACCTGATGCAAATTAACCAAGGTCTGATCGACGGCGTTGAAATTGATCCGTACAATTTCTTCGCCTTTTTTGCCGTACGTTTTTTCAATAGAAGCTTTGATCGCTTCGATGGCTTTGTCGCGCGGCAGAATTCCGGAGATCGCGAAGAAACACGTTTGCATGATCGTATTAAAGCGTCCGCCCATGCCGGTGTCTTTGGCAACGGTATAGCCGTCGATGACATAAAAATTCAATTTTTTATCAATGATCTGCTGCTGCACTGTGCGGGGTAATGTATTCCAAACTTCGTCTTTTCCGTAAGGGCTGTTGAGCAAGAATGTGCCGCCGTCCACGATAGTTTTCAGCATATCGTATTTTTCGAGGAACGTATATTGATGGCATGCAACGAAGTTGGATGAATTAACCAAATACGACGACTGGATCTGTTTCGGCCCGAAACGTAAATGGGAAATGGTAACCGAGCCGGATTTTTTGGAATCGTAAACGAAATAACCTTGCGCATAATTGTCCGTATCCTCGCCGATGATCTTGATGGAATTTTTGTTGGCGCCTACCGTGCCGTCCGCTCCAAGTCCGTAGAACAGCGCGCGTACCACGTCTTTGCCTTCGGTCGTAAGCGAAGGATCGTAACTCAGGCTGGTATGGCTCACATCATCGTTAATGCCAATCGTGAAATGATTTTTCGGTTGCGGCTTTGCCAATTCGTCAAAAATACCTTTGACCATCGCAGATGTGAATTCTTTTGATGATAATCCGTAACGGCCGCCGACAACTTTCGGGAATGCGAAAGGTAATTTACCTTCGCCCATCGATTCGGTTAACGCCGTCAGCACATCCTGATATAAAGGTTCGCCTGCGCTGCCGGGTTCTTTTGTGCGGTCGAGAACGGAAATTTTCTTGACCGTTTTCGGTAATGCGCCGATGAATTTATCGATTGCAAACGGGCGGTAGAGATGAACTTTCAGCACGCCGACTTTTTCGCCTTTGCTTACGAGATAATCGACGGTTTCCTGTGCGGCGGTTGCGCCGGAGCCCATGATGATGATCACGCGGTCCGCATCGGGCGCGCCGTGATAATCGAATAAGTGATATTGTCGTCCGACGACCTTGGCAAATTTATCCATAGTTTTCTGAATGATGTCAGGACACTTTGCGTAATACGGATTCACCGATTCGCGTCCCTGGAAGAATACGTCCGGGTTCTGCGCAGAACCGCGCATGAAAGGCCGGTCCGGCGACAAGGCGCGCAGACGGTGCGCGCGGATGAGTTCCTCATCCATCATCGCGCGAAGATCTTCTTCGGAAAGTTGTTCCACTTTCATCACTTCGTGCGACGTGCGGAAACCGTCAAAAAAATGGATCAGCGGCAAACGCGCCTCCAGTGTAGCGGCATGAGCAATCAGAGCGAAATCCATTACTTCCTGAACCGAGTTTGAAACGAGCTGCCCGAATCCCGTGGCGCGAACGGCCATCACGTCCGAATGATCGCCGAAAATGGATAGGGCCTGCGACGCCACCGACCGCGCGGCAACATGAAATACGGTGGAAGTCAGTTCACCCGCGATCTTATACATATTTGGAATCATCAGCAGTAAACCCTGCGATGATGTGAAGGTCGTTGTTAATGCGCCCGTTTGTAAGGCGCCGTGAACCGCGCCGGCTG
>JAEUSJ010000352.1 GCA_016788215.1 bacterium
CGTCGGGTTTTCCGGCGAAGGTTGGCGCATCGGAGCAGCCCGCAATAAATGCCATGCAGAATAACCACATTAACATGATCTTTTTCATGACGTTTCTCCTTGAATGGTTGTTGAAATAGTCTGTATTGATTTTTTTATTTCCAATTGGGTTACACAGCGGTCAAGTCATTCTTTTGCTGGCTCAAAAGAAACCCCGTACTTTATCAAAGCGGTCTCACTTCTTCAGACGTTTGATCTTATCTTCGGCGCTTCGACGAATGCCATTTTTAAAATTGTCGTTGAGATTTGTTGCTGCAGCGAGGAGGTCGAGCGCTCTCTGAGCATTCACCACGGCCAATTCTACTTGTCCGTCGGCCTCGTATGCATCGGATAAACAGTCGTACGCATTCGGCGAAACGGGAAACGATTCTACATTGACAGAAAAAACCGCCAAAGCTTCTTTGGTTTTTTTATTTTGAAGTAACTGGTATCCCATTCCTACAAGTCCGTTCTCATTGATTGCCCAGGTATAAAACGGACTGTAGGTTCCGGCGGCACGAATGTACTTTACAAAATTACGGTATTCGGTGAACGCGCGCGCCGTATCGCCTTGTTCGATAAAAGTTTGAAATCGTTTGGCGGTCAGGATGCGGACGGGAGCGTCCGGCTTTGTTAAATTATAAGTGAAAAACTCAATCGTTTGCCGGATGATCTGCCTTGAACGATCTGTGTCATCGAGAATGTCGAACGCATGCTGGCCTTCGGCGTATTGAATGTACGTCAAATCGCATTCTACTTCGACCATATGACGAATGGTACGTTCAATGCCGGTATTAATAATGGCGCCATCCAGGCCGCTTCGAACATAGAGGATAGGTAAATCGGTGCGCATCGATTCAAGTTGGGCGCTGCCGTAATAGACCACGCCGCATTTGATGTACGTTCTGTCCGGCTGCATCATGACGGGCAAGCCAACAGTCACGTTAGCCGAGCATGTCCACAAACCGATTCTATCCGCGTCGATTTTTAGATCATCCGCATGTGCGCGAACATACGCGATTAAATCTTCCGTATCCTGATAGGCACGGCCGTGACGGCTTTGATAATTGATGGCGATCAGCCCGTTGACGGCGATGAGTTTCGCCCAATCGGTGTAGGCCCGCCAATTTAAAAGATCCAGTGATCCGACGCCATTATTGAAAATCACGACCGGCAATTTGTTTTTTTTGTCGAATGATGGTGGATAATATACTTCTAATACTAACGCCGTGTCGTTGTCCGTTTTGTACACGACGTTCTTCCGGATATCAACCTTATCCATGCCGGGCTGTTGGTAGACTAGCGGGCGTTCGGTGATCGGGATCTGCGCGGAAACACCTGTAAGTGCGGAAAAAAGGACGATCAGTAATGAAGCGATACGCATTTAACGTACTCCTGTGTTGGGTATATGAATTAACACAGGAGATACGTTTTATGTTATTTAGCGGTTCCTTACATGACGCCGAATGGGAATTGGATGGAATGAACCGGACGTTTGGCGGAACGAAAGGTTTGTCATCTCCCCCAAACTTCCGCGTAAGCGGCAGTCACAATTCCCTGCACACTGAAACTGTCAAAAAAATCGCCGTCTGATTTATTCTCGCCTACGATTTTCTTTTTCCAAACGTTGAAGTCGATGGATTTATGAACGGACTCCCGAACCTCTTCCAGTTTGCGGGGGCCGTTTCCGATCCGGTGTATCGTTTTACTAACTTCATCGACAACGGTTTGTATGAAATCCGCGACGAGGTTCAGATATGCTTTCCCTTTAAGTACGTTACCGTGGCC
>JAEUSJ010000353.1 GCA_016788215.1 bacterium
CAGCTACCGGGCAAAATCTCCTTATTTTTTAGTGTCATCGTACGGCCCGTTTCAAGCACATTCCGCCCGTCTTCCGATGCTTTTTTCTCAGCCTTGATAATCAAACCGTTATAATAATCGTCCTGATAAGAATTGTCCTGGCTATAAGCCCTGTGCATACTAAAAATCAGTAATAAACAGAATAGGGTGAGTCGTGTCATGAATACTCCACAAAGTTTGATGTGATGGAATTTTGCATTACGGTCGGACACTTCGATTTAAATTGAAAATGACCTGCTATGAGACGTAAAACCGTCATCCTATTTGGTCTCATGAGAATATAAGAAATCCAGATGCTTAATACGGTCGACTACATGCTTATTCGCCATCGGGTTGTATCTATAAATCACTTCATCATTCTTGAATACCTGAATCTCAAATGGTTGTCCCAATTTTTCGGTCAGATGATAAAACGTTGAAAGTTCTGCAAAATCGTCACCCCAATTGAATGATGCATAGAGTGTACAAAATGGACTCTTTGAGAGTTGATCATAGAACTCCTCCGCTTGGGATAACTTAATTTTGGCTCCACCACCTAAACCGTAAACGCTTTTCATGTCCCACAATGGATACTTATATTCTTTCTTAGGCGTCCAAAGTGTTTCCCAGAAGTTCTGGGTAAATGCAGTGCTTTCGAAGTCGATACCCTTTAATAATTTGAATTCCTTAAACAGATATGGAGTAACCTGTATTTCATAATCCACCATGTGTGCAGATTCATGTAGCAAGATATATAGCAAGCCGAAATATTTATCTCCGCAATTTAGGGCCAATGTTCGTCCTGTTGAATCGTCAACAAAGTTTGACCTGTCTTTGCTTGTAACAAGATCGGAAAATGACTTCTTTAATGTGTTAGTGTTAAGTATCAAAAAATAGTAAAAATCATTTTTGCTGTCTATTGCGAAATCAGCGCCTCCATTGGCTATGTAATTATTGACAAAGTAGATTCCAAAAAGTTTTTGCTGCAAAAGTTTTTTCGTGAAGGGAGGTAATAATTTGAAATATTCAGCAACAAGTTCAATCTCTTTCTCATTGGGCATATATGCTCGGTAGTTTTTTCGGCCATCCTCTTGCATCAAAGTCTCCAGCAACTTTTCGGGAATCAATTTTATTCGACTCCCAATAGTCGAGAGAGTATCCATTCCATAATGCTCGAGAATTCTAACATCTTGGCGTCTTAAACTATCAAGCAACATAGTCCGTGTTACTTCCTGAGCAAAACACCAGCTATTCAGCGTAATGCTCAGGGCAATGAAGCCATACAGATGTCTATTTTTGTACATAGTAGTTTCTGAAAATATTCGAACGCTCGGTTATGTTACATGATCTATAGTTGCAATTGTAAATGTGCAAATATGCGGCAAAACTGAGTTGATGATTTGAGAAATCCCCCTGGCCCCCTTTTCAAGGGGGAAGAATACCAGCCAGCTTTTTCGCCCCGATGCTTCTTGTGCTTTTGGAATTTTTTCCATTACCGTTATTGCCAGATTCCTTTTCGTCCAAAGCTCTGAGAATTTTCTCCGGTGTGAATGGCGTGGCATCCATGCGAACGCCGATAGCGTTATAAATCGCATTGGCAATAGCGGGGATCGCTGCGTGCAGGGGTCCTTCGCCGGCTTCTTTGGCGCCGAACGGCCCTTCGGGATCGATGGTTTCGACGATGATCGATTCGATCTCCGGCGTATCGAGGATAGTGGGAATTTTATATTCAAGAATGGACGGATTACGGTGCAGGCCGTTCTTATGGAAAATATGTTCC
>JAEUSJ010000354.1 GCA_016788215.1 bacterium
GATCATGTTTTTTCCTTATAAGGTATATCAAAAGTTACATCCTAAAAATCAAAATGACAGTTTTAAATTCAAAATTTAGGATTGATAATCCTAAATTTTTCAACCAACTGAAACACCGCAATCCCATACGCCACGGCAACATTCAATGACTGTTTCATGCCGTACATTGGAATTTCACACGCAAAATCGCACACGGCAACGACGTCATCGCTCACGCCGTCCACCTCATTGCCAACCACCAGCGCGATCGGAAATGAGCAATCCATCGTCATCAGGTCTTTGCTGTCTTTACAATGTTCCAGCGCCGCAACCGTGACACCCTGTTCTTTTAGCCACATCACTGCGTCAACCGCTTTTGGAAAATGGCGCCAGGGAACGGTTTCCGTTGCTCCGAGAGCCGTTTTGTCAATTTCTTTCCGCGGAGGAACGGCCGTATACCCACAGAGAATCAGTTCCTGTATACACGCCGCATCGGACGTGCGAAACGCGGCGCCGACATTATACATACTGCGGATATTATCCAGCACGACGTATATAGGGAAACGCTCTTTTTGCTGTAATTCTTCCGGCGAAGAACGCTGAGATTTAATTTCCTCGTATGTGAGTTTGGTCGGCATATTGAAAACGAATCTATATAATCGCCGTTTCAAAAGCAAAAAAGTTTGCTATTCAAACCTCTTTTTGTTAAAATCGATCATTCCTTTTCTGCGGACCATTCGTACGAATTATATATCGGCCCTTCTCAAGGAGTTTGAATGAAGTCTCTGATCAAATTACACGTCAACCGCGACTTGCATGAAATTGCAGTTAACTCCAACCGAACTCTTCTTGAAGCATTGCGTTACGATTGCCACCTGACCGGAACGAAACAGGGCTGCGACATGGGCGACTGCGGCGCTTGTACCGTATTGATCGACGGCGTTCCGATCCAGTCATGTATTACTCTTGCGGTTGAATGCGTCGGGAAAGAAATTCTAACCGTCGAAGGTATCGCCAAACAAGATAAGCCCCATCCCGTTCAGATCGCGTGGAATAATCACGGCGCTTCGCAATGCGGCTATTGCACACCCGGATTTATCGTCGTCGCAAAATGGTTATTTGATCATAATTCCAATCCTACGGAAGATGAAATTAAAATTGCCCTTTCCGGCAATATTTGCCGCTGCACGGGTTATACGAAGATCATTTCGGCAATGAAGGAAACGATTCAATTAATGAATAATGAGTAATGAATAATAATAAAAGACCGCTTTTCATTACTCATTATTCATTATTCATTGAAAAAGGATTCTATGATCCGACCTAAAAAAGAAAATTTTTCCATCATCGGCGAACGCTTGCCGAAGATTGAAGGTTTTGAAAAAGCCAACGGCAGCGCGCTGTATACCGATGATATTGTGCTTCCCAATATGCTGATCGGAAAACTTTTACGCAGTCCCCATCCGCACGCGCTGATCAAACGCATCGACACGAGCAAAGCGGAAGCGCTTCCTGGTGTGAAAGCGGTGATGATCGGAAACGAACTCACGGAAATGTACGGCGTGCTTCCCGCGTCCATGGATGAGACCGCGCTCGCGATCGAGAAAGTTCGCTACATCGGCGAAGAAGTTGCCGCCGTGGCCGCCATCGATGAAGAAACGGCGGAAAAAGCGTGTGAATTGATCGAAGTTGAATACGAAATATTGAAACCGTGCCTGACCATCGAAGATGGATTCCGCGATGACCTGCCAAAAATTCACGATAACACAAAAACCGCGAATGTGATGAAAGAAGTTCATCAGGAATT
>JAEUSJ010000355.1 GCA_016788215.1 bacterium
TCTGGCCGTCAACGAGGATATCTACGGCTTTGGCGGATTTCGGCACGGAAACATCGATCGTAAGTTCGAATTTTCTGGTAACCGTTCTCTTCCCAACAGCGCCCGCAAGGCTATTGGCCATCGTTTGCATGACACCGAGCAGGCCGTCGCGTTTTCCGACGTAATCCTGCGTTTGAGCCTGAATGATCTTCCCGGTCATGACGTCGATGATCCGAAGATCGATCGTGTACGTTTCTCCGAAAACACCGATATCGCCGGCGATCATCGCCTGCACTCCGAGGAGTTGGCCAACCTGAACGGCGCATTCGGCCGTATTGCAGTTATCTGAAATATTAAAATCCTGCGCTTTCAGGATCTCATTCATTTTTTCCCGTTCCACCACATCGAATATATTGGTCTGCACGAGCATATTGCGGAACCGGTTGGCCAGGATCGAAACCTCGCTTTTTTCAAATCCTCCGGCAGACTGAAAATCAAGAACGGCTACGGTGGTTTTTTTGGATTGAGAATAGGCGTGCCCCGCCAGGAGCGTTAAGAGCAATAAAACCCCGAAAGATGGTTTCATAGAACACCTCGCTTAAAGATCAACTCCGCCGAGATGGCGCAATAATGTGTGGTAAACATTTTTTGGAA
This sequence comes from bacterium, assembly GCA_016788215.1. GTDB lineage: Bacteria > CLD3 > CLD3 > SB21 > SB21 > SB21. The sequence goes on from JAEUSJ010000355.1 coordinate 634, forward strand.
GCAGCTTAATACGACCGATTTGGAAGTACCAGACTGTTCGCCATGGAGATATTGAGATTGGATGAACGCAGTCGCTATAAAGCTCTTCTTGCTAAACTGAGATAAAAATAAGAACAATTCGATGCATTGACAAGAAAAAAGTCTACTGCGATTAACCGTCCGGTTTCCGTTATCACGGCTTTACCTTTACGACCCTTCCAAATAACTGAGGCTTATAAACATCAAAGGATTTCAGGTATTGGATCATCGTCTGAAGAATTTCAACGCGGGTATCTTTTTTTGATACCGCCCTCTTGAATGCGAGAAATCCGTCACCGCCGTCCGCCAAAAAGTTACTCGTCACAACTTTATAAATCTTGTCATCTTCGAAAGTTTTGCCATTCAATTTATATAAAGCTAATTTGTTTCCATCCGCCGCCGAAACGCGGTAATGCATCTCCACGCCTTCTGAAACTTGTAAAATTCCGTTGGTAAGGCCTGCGGCATGTTCGAATAATTCTTTTATATCTTTTCCATTCATTTCGACTAACACAATTGTATTAGGAAAAGGAAATGCGGAAATCAAATTTCCCATGGTGACTACCGGCCCCGTTATATCGTCCCGAAGGCCGCCGCTGTTCGTTATAGCAAGGTCGTTATCGGGATATGCGTGAAGCATAGCGTCGGCAACCATATTGCCCATCAGCGATTCCTCGCTATAGGAACGCGTAAGGGGTTGGGAAATTGTGCAAATTTTCTGATCCGCTATTTCACTCAGTTTGTTTTTCCATTTTTCAATAGCTTGTTTTGTATCCCCGTCATCTTCGATTTCATCATCAAAAACATAATTCAACGAATTACTGAACACGGTTATTTTGTCCTTGCCTGGATCATATTGTATATCCAGTTTACCGATTTCCATGCCTAATGCATCGGTAGAAACGATAATGGTTCCGTTGGAGATCAATGGCTGTGGAGTTCCCTGATGGGCATGGCCCGTTATGATAATGTCGACGCCGGGAACTCTTTTAGCCAGTTCGATATCTCTTTGCAGATTTCGTTCTGCGTCGGTGAGTCCGGAAGAGGATTGTTTTCCCGGAATACCTTCATGCACCAGCAATACGACCAGGTCAACTTTACCTTCGAGTTCGTTAATGTATTTTTTGAGATAAA
>JAEUSJ010000356.1 GCA_016788215.1 bacterium
GAAATATTTATTGTTATATTCCATAAGGAGAGACCAATGTTTTTCACTTTCTTTCTTCTGGTTTTACTAATATTTTTGAGGCAAGAATATGGTCAATTCAAAAATCCTCAAACAAAAATTACCTTCTCTTGATGGCCAGGATTATGGAGCGTATCAATCGCTGATAAGCGAATACGACTTTGATCTATTTAAGCTCATTATTCAGCAAATACCTAAAGATCCTTTTGCCCCACCCCACACCGGTATTTATCGAATTCAGGTTCAGCGGCACGATGACCGTATCATTAATTTAGAATTGGCTTCTAAAATCCAAAAGATCGCATTCACTGATTTCTTGGCCAGATGTTTCTTTAGCGCCAGCCAAAAAATATCCAACGGCTTTCGTGGAACGGGTTATAGCGGGATTATCACGATCGATCGGCCGGGACAAGCGATCTTGGAAAGAAGCAGCGTTATTGTCACGGATGAAGTGATCGAAGTTCGATGCTTTTTAGGACTTCCCGCGAACGGACGCAATATAATTTCGGATATTGCTGAAGAGATGCTTTTCACCGAACTTCCGAAAATCGTAGATGAATCTTTGTTCAAAAAAAATATTGATCAGGAAATGCTGCGCAAACACCTGGCGGCTGCAGAAGATGCTGAATATCTTCGAAGTAAACTCGATTCGCTTGGGTTGATCGCTTTCATCGCAAATAATTCCATTCTGCCGCGCGAAAGTGGTATTAGCGATAAACCCACTTCCGACAAAAATGTAGTTTCATTTGTTAGCCCCGATAGCTTAGTTACAGAAATAGAACTTCCTCATATCGGCCCAATAAAAGGAATGGGGATTCCAAAAGGAGTTACCTTAATTACAGGAGGAGGCTATCATGGGAAATCAACATTGTTAAAAGCTTTGGAGACAGGAATCTATAATCACATTCCCGGCGATGGCAGGGAGCAATGCGTAACTACGGCTCCAGCAGTAAAAATAAGGGCATTCGATGGAAGGTATGTGGTTAAAACCGATATCTCCCCTTTTATTAAGAATCTTCCATTTCACAAAATTACAACTTCTTTTTCTACCGAAAACGCAAGCGGAAGCACATCGCAGGCCGCTAATATAATGGAAGCTATGGAAGCCGGGGCGAACGTATTATTAATGGATGAAGATACGTGCGCGGCCAATTTTATGATTCGCGACGTTAAAATGCAGAAATTAGTCAACAAAGCAGATGAGCCGATAACGGCTTTCATTGACAAAGTAAAACAACTCTATTTAGAAAAAAATATATCAACGGTATTGGTTTTAGGCGGCGTGGGTGACTATTTCGATGTTTCGAACCTTGTGATACAAATGATAAATTACCGGCCTTTTGACGTTACGGCAAAGGCGCATCGTATTTCAACTGCGTTCCCTGCCAAACGTGAGGTGGAAGATAAAGCATATCCTTTTCAGGTTCGAGAACGAATTCCGATATCGGAGAGTTTTGTTCCGCATAACGAACACGGAAAATTCAGCGTTTATGCGAAGGAAGTGTATCGGTTACATTTTGGCAGAGAAGATATTGACCTAACCGATTTAGAGCAGCTTGTGGAGCTGTCTCAAACAAAGGCCTTGGGATATGCGCTTGTGTATTCTAAAAAATATATGAATACAAAATCTACGTTGCGGGAAGTTATTGATCGTGTTGCAAAAGATATCGACGAACATGGCATAGATGTCATAAGCGACAGAATTTCCGGTCATTTTGCTGAATTCAGAGGGCTTGAATTGGCGTTTACTTTAAATC
>JAEUSJ010000357.1 GCA_016788215.1 bacterium
ACGAAACTCAGCGATACGAAACGCTGGGTGGTCGTAGCGCCGCAGGGAGGCGGATGCAGTTTATTGTTAGCCAAAGCGGCGAATGAAAAACAACAATCGCGCATCGGAGATCAGACGGGCGGACGGGTATTTTTATTTCTACATACGGATAATTTTCGAGGCGATTATGAACGAATAAAAAAAGCCGGTGTGGAATTCACGGAGGAACCGCGGCGTGAGACTTATGGATGGGTTGTTGTTTTCAAAGATCTATATGGGAATAAATGGGACTTGATAGAGAAAGAGACTCTTTGAGTGGCACTGAAGATGAAAAACATATAACAAGAAATGAATAATAGAAAAAGATGATGAAACAGATTCTTGAAACAGAACGCCTAACGATTCGCGAATTGATTACCGATGACTCGGAATTTATTCTGAAACTAGTGAACACACCGACATGGTTAAAATTCATCGGCGACCGAGGGGTGAAAAATTTAGACGACGCGAAAAAATACATTGAAAACGGCCCGGTCAAAAGTTATGCGGATAATGGTTTCGGACTTTATTTAATGGAATTGAAAAACGAAAAGACGCCTATCGGCATGTGCGGACTGATCAAAAGGGACTTTCTGTCAGATCCGGATATCGGATTCGCGCTGATGCCGGAATACGAAGGCAAAGGTTACGGCTATGAATCCGCGTCGGCCGTGCTATCGTACGGGCAAAGACAATTGAGACTGGAGAAAATCGTTGCGATCACCGTCAGAGAAAATGCGAATTCCATTCGCTTACTGGAAAAGATCGGTTTGCGCGAGGAGGGAACGGTCGTCTATCCGGGAACCGATGAAGAGCTGCTATTATTTGGTGTGGAATTCAACGGACAGGAAAAATGAGAACGAACAAAATCAGCGGCATGATCGGTCGAAGCCCTATTAACCCGTTTCTGTTTGTAGTTGGAAAGTTAGCATTCATAGCCTCCGGGTTCTTTTTCCTCATAACCATCATAGTTCCGGTAAGCCTGCTCTATAGTAGCCGTGTGACATCGATCATTGGAATAATGTTGCTCGTTACAGGATTTTGTTTGGCCGGCTTCGCGTTGTTTCATCTGGGAGAATCCGTGGCGGTCGGACTTCCCGACCGGGAGACCGCCCTCAAGACCCGCGGACTTTACCGATTCAGCCGGAATCCGGTTTATGTGGGGGGCATCCTGATGTGTATCGGTTCCTGTTTATACGTCATTCATTTTCTGAATATCTTACTGTTTATAATCGCGCTCATGATTCACCATGCCATTATCCTTAAAGAAGAAGAATATTTAGAGAAAAAATTCGGCCCCGCATGGCTGGAGTATAAAAAACGCGTTCCAAGATATATTGGAATATGATCAGCTTCCAAATTAAAACTCCCAAACGACTCCCACAAACGGCGTGATGCCGAGCCATTTTTCTTTTTGCTTGTACCAGGTAAAATCGCTCGCATCGGCCGATGAAATTTCATGATCCTGGCCGCTCACATTCGTGTGATTCAATACGTTGATCACGTGCAGGAAGAGCGTTATTTTTCCTTTCGACGTATAAAAATATTTATTGATTCGTGCATCCAGGCGCTGATACGACGGATAATGGCTGGTATTAAATGTTCCGTAATCATGAAAATAGGCATACGAGCCGTCCGGCCTCTGCAAACGAACTAATTCAAAATCAGTGAAGGACCAACCGCTGCGGTATTGCCAGGCCAGATTAAATTGCCATCCGGGATTCAGGCGATAGTACGCATCTATATT
>JAEUSJ010000358.1 GCA_016788215.1 bacterium
TTCACGCCACGCTCCGGCGCGGATCCGTGGCACGATACACCTTTGGTGCGAACTTCAATTTCCATTCGTCCGCGATGACCACGATACACGGCAAGGTTTGTAGGTTCCGTTATCACAACGATTTCGGGTCGAATTTTGTCTTCCTTGATAATATACTGCCAGCAAAGCCCGTCGCAGTCTTCTTCCTGCACGCTGCCTACAACATACAGCGTATAATCGTCTTCAAGGCCTAAATCTTTAATAATTTTGCCGCCGTAAACAATGGAGGCGAGCGCGCCCTTCATGTCGCATGCGCCGCGGCCGTATATAATACCGTCTTTTTCGTCGCCTTTGAAAGGATCCACTTTCCAGTTTTCCGGATTACCCACATCCACGGTATCCACATGCGCGTCCAACGCAATAATATGTTTCCCGTGCCCGATGCGTCCGATAATATTTCCCATCGGATCGATTGTTATTTCATCATACCGGCATTTTTCCATTTCCGTCTTAATACGGGCGATTACATTGGCTTCTTGTGAACTCATCGATTTGATTGCGATCAGATCCCGGAGAAATCCTGCAACCGCGCGTTCGTTCTTTTTCGCTTCTTCATAGATTTTCTTTAACATGCATTAAGTCCTTCTTGTTTTGTAGTCAGCGCACTTGAATTAAAATTAAATTGCCACAGATTCACAGATTATAAAAATGATTCATCGTTAGCAATAAACTGTCGCCAAGATTGACAAATTTTTTCGGCAATAGGCACTTATCATAGAAGCATTTTCATATACCAAATCTTTGTGAATCTGTGGCGATTACATCATCGCATTAAACTCGGTGATCAATTTATCGAACTGAGCAACCTCATCCTCAAACAACTCACGCCAATATTCCGGTTCCCATTGATCGCGCAAGTCTTCCGATGATTTGCCTTGCTGTTCAACCCAAGTGAAATACTTGAGATTATGAATGGCTTTTTTATCGAAATAGGAAAGTTCTTTATAGTAATCGATACTCTGATGCATCAAAGGAGCGGCGTGGTCTTTCGCTGCTTCGATAGGCGTATAGTTTCCCCGCTCCTGTTTCAATTCATCAATACGGGAATGGTACATATCCGCGCCGTCGGTGAAAATGGTCAGAATCACATCGTTTGAATCGAATTCAAAATATTTTGCCGTCTTTATGGCCGAAAGCATATTCGAAATGCTGGAAATTCCCATTAGTTTCAGGTTTTCTAAATCCGCATCGGTTATTCCAGACGACTTCAAATAATTTTGTCCTTCTTTTTCATTGAATAGCCGAAGCACCCGCATACAATCTTCATCGTCCACTGCGGAAACCGTATCGGTGTTTCGTACGTTATGCACCCACGGAATATGCTTATCGCCGATTCCTTCAATACGATGTTCACCAAATCCATTCATCAGCAAGGTCGGACATTGCAGCGCTTCACTCGCAACGATCTTGAGATTGGGATGAAGTTTCTTAAGATAATCTCCTGCTCCGATCGTTCCGGCGGAACCTGTTGCAGAAATATATGCGGCGGCCTTTCCGTTCTTCACGCCGAGCGCCTGAAATGCTTCTTGCAGCGCGGGGCCGGTAACATTATAATGCCAGATCGGATTGCCGAATTCATCGAACTGATTAAAAATAATATTCAGTGGATCTTCTCTCAATTCCCAGCATTTGTCGTAAATTTCTTTAACGTTCGACTCGGTTCCGGGTGTCGCAATCACTTCGGCGCC
>JAEUSJ010000359.1 GCA_016788215.1 bacterium
CATGCCTATCAAATTTCACCTAGTGCGAAATACGCCATTCATACATATTCTACCATTGACGAACCGGCCACGATCGAATTGATCAGCCTACCTAAACACAAGACGATTCGCGTTTTGCAGGATAACGCAGAAATGAAAAAAAATCTCACCGCCCTCAAACGACGGCCAACGGAATTTTTCAAGATCGATATCGGTAAGGGCCTTACACTCGACGGATGGATGATCAAACCTTTTGATTTTGATTCAACTAAAAAATACCCGCTTTTCATTTTCGTATACGGCGAACCAGCGGGTCAAACCGTCACCGATGACTGGGACACCGGCGATTACCTATGGCATCAGATGCTCTCTCAGCAAGGATATATCGTATGCAGTATTGATAATCGCGGTACGCCGGCGCCGCGCGGCCGTTCATGGCGCAAAATTATTTACCGTGATCTCGGGTATCTCGGGCCGCAGGATCAGGCGGATGGAGTTCGGATAATGCGGTCGTGGAATTTTATTGATTCGACCCGCGTCGGAATATGGGGCTGGAGCGGCGGCGGCGCAAGTACTTTGCAGGCGATGTTTCGTTATCCGGAATTGTATCAAGTCGGCATGTGCGTTTCGCCGGTAACTGATCAGCATAATTATGATAATATTTATACGGAACGATACATGGGCCTGCCGAAAGATAACGCTGCCGATTATACCAGAACGGCGCCTTTGACCTATGCGAAAAATTTACGCGGCCATTTGCTTCTTGTTCACGGCACCGGCGATGATAACGTGCATTATCAGAACACGGAAATGCTGATCAATGAGCTGATCAAAGCGGGAAAACCGTTTGATATGATGGCCTATCCGAACAGGACACATTCGATCAATGAAGGCGAGGGAACTTCTCTGCATTTGCGCACGTTGCTGACCCGCTATCTGAATACGCATTTGCCGGCAGGACCGAAATAAAAACTTTTTAACGATCAGAAAAGAAACAAATTGTCAATAGATCAAACTATCGAAAAACGTCATTCGATTATCCGTTCTTTTTTTCCGGGAACCGGAAGATCGTACGATACGGTTGTCCATGTCTTCTCATTGGGTTTGGATCTTTATTGGAAACGCGCGATATATAAACACGTGCCTTCATCCAAACGCATCCTGGATCTCGCGTGCGGAACAGGCATCGTGACGTTAGGATTGGCAAAACGTCATCCGGAGGCGGAGCTCGTTGGCGTAGACATCACCGACGATTATCTGACGATATACCAAAAACGAATTCAGAAAAACCGCATCCGCGCGCAATTTATTCTGGGCAATGCGGAAGACGTTAAATTAGACGGAATGTTCGATGCCGTCGTCTCGTCGTACATTCCGAAATACGTTGACCCTGACGTTTTACTTAAAAATATCTCCCCGCATATCTGTTCCGGCGGTGTGATCGTTTTGCACGATTTTACTTTGCCGCCTAATTTTCTTGTACGGTCAATATGGACCGCTTATAATCTCGTTATGAATTTTATCGGTATCCGCTTATTTTCGGAATGGAAAGAAGTGTTTGACTCCGGACTCACCCGCCTTATCCGCGAAACGCGTTGGTTTGAAACTTTCCCGGAAGCGCTTGCCCGTCATGGGTTTACTAACATTCAAAAAAAGTATCTGACCTTGGGCAGCGCAGGGATCATCCGGGCTGTGAAAAAGTGAACAAATCGTAATATTTTTTCGTTGCTTTGCCTCCGCTTT
>JAEUSJ010000035.1:0-5460 GCA_016788215.1 bacterium
TAAATCCGGTTCCAGGATACCGGGCTTGGCGTTAATCTCTTTACGCCTCAACACAATCACGCTTGGCTGAAGGCGCAGTTTTTCATCGTTAATGACCAGGTTATTTTTCTCGGCTGTTATTACAATATTCTCGCCTTCGTAAATTTTTTGAGAGAGGCGAATCGTATCGAGATTCACAAAAGTTTCACCGACGTTAATTGGAAACAACGCGTATTCGTGGCTTATATCCATGACGCGCAAATAATAGGATCCGAAGGGCACTTGTTTGAGTGAAAACTGTCCCCGGCTGTTCGAGTAAGTTCCCCATGAAGAGCTGTCTATAATAACATTGACATAGGACAGCGGTTCCGATGTTTTTTCATCGATCACGATCCCTTTGATCGTCCCGTGATGATCCGGATTATTTTTTTTTGCATCATCTTTGTATAATACGATTTGACGCTGCCGCATGAGTTTAAAAGAAATATTGGTTTTTGCGAAAATGATATTCAATGCCTCCGACAGATCTTTATTGTTAAATTGAGCGGTAATGGCCACTCCATCAATCAACTGATCCACATAGGAAAATTTTAAAGAACATCTCGTTTCTAAATCAGCAATAACTTCTTTCAATGGTACATCCTGATACGAGACGCTTATATCAAGTTCCTCGGGCTCTTGCGAATAGAGTATGTTGTTCGTGTTTTCGACGTGAAGTATAATTAAACAGATTAGGATTGCCGGTATTCGATGTAAGCGCATTGGAAAGTTGAATCCTTTTACTTTATAACTACCGTTGAATCATTGGCCATAGCATATTGAATTCCCGTCGACAAACTGAGGATTTCTAATGCGGTTTTTAAGTCTTTATTGCCAAAACTTCCTGTAAATAAAGTTTTATTTATTGACCGGTGTGATTCGAAATGAATATTAAATTGTCTTTCTAATTCATCAAATACTTCCGGGATAGGCGTACTTGTGAAAGTGATTTCTCCTGTTGTCCATGATGCGGCCTTTTTGGAATCAAACGAATAAGGCGCGCTTGGAATCTGGCCACGTTTGACCGAACTGGCTAAACCGGGCGTTAGTATTACTGGTCTTTCCGGATTTACATCTGATCTGACGGCCACTTTACCGGTCACACATGCAACCTGCACATATTCGTGACGTGACTTGATATTAAAGCTCGTCCCAAGAACTTCAGTAAATGTGAAACCTGTTCTCACGATAAATGGGATGTCCTTTTTCTCCACTTTAAAAAACGCCTCCCCCTTTAGATCAATATCCCTTCTACGGGAAAAATTATTCTGATCATATGTCACTGATGATTCGGCATTGAGAATGACTTCCGATTCATCGGGCAGGATTAATTTATACGTTTCACCGCGTTGAGTAGAGGTTGTCATTATAACTTCACGAGTCAACCATAAATATCCCCCTACGATGAGCAGGACGGCCGCCGCTGCCGACATGACCTGCCACGACCATGATTTGTTTTTTTCTGATGAAAAAGTATATAAAACATTTTGTGTCCTCTTGTTCAGTTTTTCCTCCAAAGTTCCCCATAATAACTTGTTGGAAATTTCTTCTTTTACCTTCAGACGTCCCCCCATTTTCCATAAGCCTTCAAATTCCTCAAAACGTTTTTTTTCATCAGGCTTCGCTTCCAGCCAAATTTCCAATTCCCTTTGTTCTTCCCCCGATAAGCTACCTGAGACCCAACGGCCGATGAAGTCATCATCGAAATATTTATTAGCGCTTAGATTCATATTCCAATTTCAAACGAGAATTATATTGGTTGAAGATAATGCGTTTTAGTTTCATTTATTCATCCTATAGACTGCGATCTAGAAGCGGTGCATGCTATATATACACTCTTGTAAGAAAAAACCCTGATTCCGAAATTATTTTTTTTAATGAAGGGAGATAAGTTGAATACGGAGCAACTTTAGGGCTTTACCAATATGTGATTCCACGGTTTTAATGCTGATGCCGAGGCGTTCCGCGATTTCATTATAGGACAAATTTTCGGTGCGGCTCATGAGAAAGACAATACGAGTCTGCGTGGGTAATTGCTCAATAGCATGAAGAAAACTTTCATGAAATTCACTTTTTTCAAGTAACGTATGCGGCGTGTCCTCGTTCAGCGGCTCTACCTCGAGGTTTTGATGAAAATTTGATATGACCTTATTATGGCGAAGGTGATTAAGGACGAGATTGTCAGCGATCTTATAAGCGTATGATTTCAGCGAAAGATCCTCATTTAGTTGATGGCGCGTTTCCCAGATTCGAATAAAGGTATCTTGTACGATGTCTTTTGCGGTTTCAGAATTCCGCACCTTAACAAAAACAAAATAATGTAAGGACTTGGTCAGAAGCTCGAAGAGTGTTTTAAAGGAAGCAGAATCGGACTGTCTTATGCTTTTAATCAATTCTTGAAATTTAACATCCACTTCTTTACTCCGGATTTGGCCGCTAATAGACTAACAGGAATATACAGAAGCGATTTCCGTTATTCAATTTCTTAATAGATTATTTGACACCGAAGTAAATCGAATTGATTTTTATTAATATCATGGGTCGTATATCAAATGGTTCGAATAAGGAACCGCTTTGAATATTTTAAAACAAAACTATTTGAATCGCTTAAATGAAAACTTATATTTTAAAAAGAACTCAATTAATACATTGGCCATTAGCTGAAGTTTTTTTATTTTTTTGAATCTTCCTAAACCAATAAACTGTGTTTCCTATGAAGATCGTCTTAGCCGGAGCAACCGGATTTATCGGCCGTAAGTTGATCCAATCGTTAATAGCCGATGAACACCAAGTTGTTATCCTGACACGCCATCCCGCCAAAGCAGCGCATACGTTCGGTCCTTCGGTTCAAACGCTTCAATGGGATGCGCGTTCATCCGGAGATTGGTTTACTGCCGTCGATGGCGCAGACGCCGTAATCAACCTGACCGGAGAATCCCTTGCCGCAAAACGATGGGATGAGACTCAAAAACAGTTATTACTTAGCAGCCGCATTGAGTCAACGCGCGTGATCGTGTGGGCAATCGAAAAAGCCTCCGTGCGGCCTTCCGTGCTGATTAACGCAAGCGCAGTCGGCTATTACGGCGATGTACCGGACGATACGGTTACAGAAAATTATCCTGCCTCTAACGATTTTCTTGGAATCCTGAGCGAACAATGGGAAGATGAAGCCTATCACGCGGTTCGTTTGGGCATTCGTGTTGTTTGTTTGCGAATTGGAATTGTCCTCGGCGGCGGCGGCGGGGCGCTGGAGAAAATGATACTGCCGTTCAAATTTTTTGTCGGCGGGCCGCTGGGCTCCGGCAAGCAATGGTTTCCGTGGATCCATCGGGACGACGTAATCGGCAGTATTCGATTTGTTTTGGTGAACGAAAAAATTACCGGCGCAGTTAATCTGACATCGCCCAATCCGGTCACGATGAATGATTTCTGTAAAACACTCGGCAGAGTCATGGGCCGTCCTTCTATAATGCGCGTCCCAGGATTTGTATTGAAATTGGCCGTTGGTGAATTCGCTCAGTTTCTTCTGGCTGGCCAAAAAGCCGTTCCGGATAAGCTCTTGAAGAATAAGTATCAGTTTCTCTATTCCGACCTTGAGAAGGCTTTGAGAAACATACGGGTATAGCAGATTCAATTATGGAGAGTTTATTTTGCGGTAGCCGTTGTGTCAGTAATCCACGCGATGCTTTGCTGCAAATAGGACACATAGGAGTTAGCCTCATAGTGGCCCAATCCGTCTGCGATCACGAGCTCAGCGCGCCGGTTGTTTGAATGCATGACTTCAACTGCACGGCGAACGGAAGCGGTACCAAAGAGTTCGTCCTGCTGCCCTTGAATGACATAATGCGGAACTTTCCCTGTCAGAAATCCGACAGGCTCTGATGCCATCGGAATTGCTGCAAAAAAAATATCGGAATATTTATCGGCGTAGTACCACGTCCCAATACCACCCATGCTATATCCGGTAATAATGATTCTCTGAGGATCCACCGGCCATTCCTCTATGGCCATTGATATAAAAGACATTACCGCCTGCTCGCTCTTTTTATCTACCCATGATTCTCCGGGCGCATCCGGCGCAACGATAATGGCTCCCAATCCGGATAATGCCGGTTGCACCAGAATCTGCATGTAATTGTTTCCACGATAGGGCGTTGCAGGGCCTGCATAATGTAATGCAATAACAAGCGGTACTTTTTTATTTTGTGGAATGACCGGAACCCACAAACCGTAAAGTAAATCATTTCCGTTACTCATTCTGGCTGACTCTGTATGGAATCCTGCGGATAAAATGACATCGTTGATATCCTGCCTGTTGACATAAACGCCAGTTGTTTGTTCACAAGCGCAAAGACCGAAAAATAATGCAAATACAAAACAGCGAATCATAATTATCTCATGTATTATTTGAAAATTTTACGAAAAATCCTATTTGCGGTTGCATTATTATTTTTTTGAAACATAAATCTTCGGCTTGAGTATATAGGTTCAACTGTAGCGGAGATGGTGAATATGAAATTGTTCTCAATTGTTTTTGCAGCTTGGATATTGGCTTATTGTCATGATATCAGTGCGCAGGAAGCAAAACCGCGCTATTTCTATGGAAGCGTGAATTATATGTTTCCGAAATACACTGAGCCTCTCGCCAGCCGGGCTTCTTTTGCTTCACGCGTTCCAGAATCAGCGCACATACCATTACATATTGATGCTGTTGGCTATTACTTTGATTACAAAAAATTGACTTTAATCGGCGGCGTGATGCAGGTCGATATCGATCGCTACAGTGCCTATAGTGAAAAGCTCCAGGTTGAATATTATCAGCCGTCTTTCAGCGTTTTCCATTATCTCGACGGACAAATTGGTTCCGGCTTATTTATCCGTGGAGATATCGGCCCTGCATTTTTGCGCATTTCTTCAAACGACCAAGGAACCGAAAAATTCAATCCCGGATGGGGTTACTTACTTGGAGCGGGCGCTTCGCTGTCAACGGGATCCACTATTCTGCTTGCCTCAGCAAATTTCGCCAGTAAATCTTTTCACGATAAATCGTACCGGTTTTTCAGTTTGGGCCTTGGTATCATGATTAAGAAGGCCAATTAAATGTTTTCACAAAATTAAATTCCGCACTATCCTTCATTTTCATTATCCAATTTATTTCAACTCTTCTTCCATTTGATTGTGCATCCGATCGCTTTAGTAAAATTAACTGCGGGCTTTTGCCCTTTAATCAGCGCGTCAATTGCCGCTTCCACGTATTTATTTTTTGCAGCATCGGCGTTCTCGGTATTGTCATCAATGGCGCCTATGTAAACCACCTCAAGGCCGCCTGATGTTTTTTGAAGAACATACATGTGCGGCGTGCGCGTGGCTCCGTACGTTCTGGCTATCTCCTGCGTTTCGTCTACGAGATAAGGAAAGGTGAATTTCTTTTCTTTGGCGCGC
>JAEUSJ010000035.1:5560-10754 GCA_016788215.1 bacterium
ACCTTATCTATGTAGGAATTGGCATCGGGTTCGTCCAGCAAAACAACGGCCGATCGGATATTTTTTTTCTTCACGAACGGAATCACTTTTTTTTCAAGTTCCGATTTAAAATCCAGGCTGATCAAAACCACTTGCAATTTTTCGTTCTTATATGTTTCAGTCACCGTTTCAAAATGCGGTAATTCTTCCACGCATGGACTGCACCATGTGGCCCAGAAATTGAACACATACGTGGTGTCGTTCTGTTTATTTAACGATGTAACAAGTTCCTGAAAAGAAATTACATGTACATTCTGCGCATGAGCATGGGATGCCAGAAATAAAACACTAAAAATTACTACGATTGGCTTTATACTAATTATCTCTTCTTTTAAGGATTGGTATTTAATTAAGATCTCTGATACAACGAATAGAAAATCCATATTGTGGATGTTGAGGAGCCCTTCGCAAAGTGTCATGTTTGGCACTGACTGTCCTTGACCAAACAAAGTGAGAATCCACCTGCGTCGATGACCAAAAAACGGCCGTCAAACCAAATCGATTGTCGAATCCATTTTCATTCCAATATCCTGCCGGCCTGGCAGAGAAGCCTGTTTCATTGGTAGCGTTCTTGTCGGTGTGCCAATATAAGCTATCTTTCAGTTTCGCTGCTCCAAGGTCACCCAAGTACTCTCCAAGTATTTTCCATTCATCATCGGTGGGCAAATGCCAACCTTTCGGAACAACTCGAATGGCCGTGTGCCAATCATATAAACGACCGTAAATCCTCACATTAATTGAATCGTTGTTAGGCAGATAAGATACGGCGGGCTCTCCATCGCAGGTTCGTGTAACGCGAAGATTTTCAGTCATCCAAACCTGTGTACCAATTTGCGCAGTATGGTAACGATTGCCATCTATGTCGACTGCCAATCCACTGCTGCTTCCGGATTGCCCACAAGCCGGGGCAAACGAAGTGAAAATAAGTAAGAGTACGAGAGCTAACGTCGCACATGAATTTGACATAATTCATCTCTAAGAAGTGTAAAAACTGGTGTTCCGTATTACGTTGACCAAGGTAAAGTTGTTTCACCCGGTTTGAGTTAATTTATTTAGTTTGCTGTTGCGATAACTAAACGAAAAATACACGACCAGGCCGATGGCAAGCCAAATTGAAAAACGAAACCAATTGGTCGTGCCCAATTCGGTCATTAGATAGAGACAACTGGTCAGGCCCAGAATGGGTATCAATGACAGTTTCTTTACATAGGCGGCAACAGATAATCCGCAGGATACCAAAATAAACAGAAGCATCGGAATTTTGTGTTTAAAAACATCCCAACCGAATTCTTTTCCTGCGGGGTCCTGCATACTGAAGAATTGATTCCAGCCCTCACCATTATATTGATAAGACAAATAAATCCCAGTCGCCAACAACGCGGGAACGATATAACGGCTATTCACATACGGAATTTTAAATTTGGGGGTCGGAGCGGATTTTGAATTCTGCAAGACCAGGGAACCTCCGCAAACCAAGACAAACGCAAATAGCGTTCCGATACTTGTAAGGTCGGTCACCTCGGTAAGATTCATAAACAAAGCCGGAACAGCCACTACGAAGCCTGCTATGGCGGTAGAGAATGACGGCGTGTGAAATTTCGGATGAACTTTAGCAAAACGTTTTGGCAGAAGTCCGTCGCGGCTCATCACCATCCATATACGAGCCTGCCCGATCTGGAATACCAGGAACACGCTGGCCGTTGCGATCACCGCGCTGATTGCGACAACGCCGCTGAGCCAGTTTAATCCAACCTGTTTGAACACAAACGCCATCGGGTCGCCAACGGCTAATTCTGAATAATTGACCATGCCGGTCAGTGTCAATGAGATGATGATATACAATACCGTACATATGAGCAGAGAATAGATCATGCCGCGCGGCAGATCACGCTGCGGATTCTTGCATTCCTCCGCCGTAGTTGAGATCGCGTCAAAGCCAATGTATGCAAAGAAGACCGCCGACACGCCTTTCAAAACTCCCGTAACTCCATGGGGCGCAAATGGCGACCAGTTGTCCGGGTTGATGTAAAAAAATCCGACCGTGATGACGAGAAAAATAATTCCGAGCTTAATTCCCACCATAATATTACTCGCATTACGTGATTCCCGGATACCCACGTAGATCAGTAAGGAGATCAGCAGGGTAATAAGGAGAGCCGGAACGTCAGCAACAATATGAAGCGGGCCGAGGACGGGCGCTTTTTCCCATGCATGGTATGCGCTCGCCAGCGAATACGGTATGTCGGATATGGCCTGGCCTTGCGCGAGCATATGAACTACCTGATCGTGTCCTCTTAGCGCGCTCAAGAAATCCATGGTAATGTATTCCGGAAGCACCCATCCGATTCCTGCCAAAAATCCGGTGAAATAGTCCGACCATGAGATGGCAACTGCGATATTGCCGATCGCATATTCCATCAAAAGATCCCAGCCTATGATCCACGCGATCAATTCACCGAACGATGCATAGGCGTAAGTATATGCGCTTCCTGCGACGGGAATCATGGACGCAAATTCAGCATAACACATGGCAGAAAATCCGCACGCAATAGCGGTAAAAACAAAAAGCAAAGAAACTGCCGGGCCTCCGCTTGCTGCGGCGTTTCCTATCGTACTGAAAATTCCGGCACCGACTACCGCCGCAATTCCAAATGCAGTCAGATCGCGCACCGTAAGCGTTCGATTCAGCTTCGCGCCATGAGATTCTTCCAATAATCCTTTTTCCGCTTCATCCAGAATATGCTGCACCGATTTGGTGCGGAATAATTTTTTGAGCATCCTGATTCCGTTCGTTTTATGATCTTACGCTGTTAAAATTATTAACAAAGTTGAAATATAGAAATGCGTTTAAAAAAATATTGATGGGGACGGCAAAAAAGTTTAAGTAATTCGCCGTTTTATAGCAAGCAATTATTGAAATGGGATAGAATTACGAGTTCTTTATTATGAAAAATTTCTGACTCGAGCTTCAGCCATATGTTACGTGTTCAGAGAAGGGTGCTCTTCGGGCACCCATTCTCCTTACATGTTAACTGATCAAAAAACTTGATAAACACGTTACTAAAAAGTCAAACGCAGACTGGCGCCGGGTCTGCCGTTATCCATCATGGTCATGCCCACATCGAATCCCTGGGCTTTATTGTGGTTGCGCACACACTTGCGCGCATCAAATAATTGCCAGATGTATACACCAACGCCAACAACTGCTGCGGAGGCGACTGCGGCAACTTCGCCATTGCTCAATTTCTTGATCTTGGTGGTGCGAACTTCATAATCGTCTCCTTCTATATCGGTGACAATGACCTTTCGCTCTGCGGCAATTCCGGTGACCACACCGGCGCAAATGGCTTCGGTAAATACGATACCGATTCCCCGCCAGGTCTTACCGGCATAGATCTGCCCGAAACCGGGCGCGCCTAACGAAAGAATGACCCCCAGACGCTCGTCTTTTTGGATCTTCTGTTGGGCATTCGTCGAAGACGAAACCGTGAAAAGGATAATCAATAATACCGACAACCAAATAAACGGGCGTTTGCGTTCCGGTCGTTGTTTTACTTCCCTGAAATCATACATATATCTTTTCCTTTTATTAATTTAAGTTAAATGCGCCTTTTATACGCACAGGTTGAAAAATGGTTTCACGTTTCCATTTAAGCGAATATGCTAATATTCCACGATACTAATTACTTTCTCAGAAATTTCCTCCAGTGATTTCAATTTCACATCGGCAATATCGTATTTCGTGTGATCCCACACGCCGGGCTCCGGAATGCAAATAGTTTTCATACGCGCCGATTTTGCGGCAATAAGTCCGTTAAATGAATCTTCTATAGCAAGGCAGGATGTGGGCTCGACGTTCAGTAGGCCGGCGGTACTTAAATAGATAGCGGGATGAGGTTTCCCGTGCGTTTCATCCTGTCCGGAATGAATTATTTGAAATTCCTTTTGCAGGTCAAATTTTCCAAGGACGGCGTCGATCAGAATCTTATCGGATGACGAAGCAAGCGCGATTTTTAAGTTCTTTTTATTAAAAAAATCGAGAGCAAAATGAACGCCTGGAAGAAGCTCCCCTTTTTGACTCACCAAGTCAACTACGCTCAAGACAATTTCATTTTGTACCTGTTTTAGGGGCACATGGTTCCACGGAAAGCGCCGGTACCAGTGTTGTACTACTTCATCAATTCGTAAGCCGATCGTTTGACGGCACATGTCGTTCGTAAGATCGATTCCTACTTTTTTAAAAACCACTTTTTCTGAGGCCTGCCAGAAGGGTTCCGAATCGATCAAAACGCCGTCCATATCAAAGATCACAGCTTGAATCATGATAAGGATTCTCGCAATTTTTTGTCCGCCAGAATTTCCATTGCGTGCGACGCCTTGAGTTTCTTATCGCCATGTTCGATATACACCGGCCCGATCTGTGAGGCAACGATCATCGCTTCCATATTTAGCAGTTTATTTCGTTTCCCGATTGCAATCAGAGCATCATACATCGCCTGCCGCGCCCGGTTTTCCATCAACTGAATTTCTTTGCCTATGACGTGCAGATGTTGTATGAATTCGTCATCCGAAAGGCTTTCCTTCTCATGTGCGATGTAAGACATTAAAGTATACCCGCAGCGTTTTATGTATTCTTCAGCGGATCGCATCCACTGAAGCATTTTAATTTTAGCAAAAGGCGACGGGACTACCACGTTACCTACAAATTCATCTGCCACAGCATAATAATGAATCATTTTTATCCATTCATCAATCAGTATTTCATCAATCGTTTTTAGATCAACGATCATCGTTGCGAGTATTTGCGCGTCGATGTTATTTGAATTCCATAATTCCAGCGCTAACCGCTGATCGGAACCGATTTTTTTTTTCAGTCTTTTGAATTGCGCAGTGCTCACGCCGAAATAATTTCCCGTCGCACCGTGTAAAACGTATGCCGTCCGTAATTTCTCAGTGCCAACCCGTTCCAACTCTGCCATTGTTTCCTGAAACGTCACGGTTTGCCTTTCTTTGATGCAATGCGTCCCAATTCTGTGATGGCCGACAAATGGTGGTCATCGTGCTCTGCCGTAAAATACACCATATCCACCACGCGCATCGGTCTTTGGATACGCGGATGAAGTGCGATGACCTGATGAGTTTCATCGTCGAGACT
>JAEUSJ010000035.1:10853-21633 GCA_016788215.1 bacterium
AAGGCCCACCATCATCAACAGCGCAGTTGCAATGATGACAAAAAACAAGACCCCTTCATTGAAATTCTCCAACAAAAGCCATTCGGGAATACTGTAAAACAGGATAATGGTAATCAACCCTCTGGGCATCAAAAATAGTTCCGGGAATAGATTTCCTTTTAAAAAACTTTTCAAATACAGGAACCGTACCGCTAGCAAAACCAGAATAATGGCTGTTCCCATCATGATAACTTCCGGATGGGACAAAGAAATAATGTCTATGGAGTAACCAAACAAAATAAAAAAAAAGGTTCTTATCAGAAAAGCCGATTCGGCAGTAATGGAACGCATTTGTTCCAACAAACCGGGTAATATGGATAAGTCGACATGTTTTGTAACGATAGCCGGGACAGAGGAAAAGTTATTAATCAACATCCCAAAGACTAGAATAAGCAGCAGTGAAGGCAGATGATATATTTTTCCTACGCCGTACAACATCAACAGCAGCGCAAAAATCATAAAAAACTTAATATGCGTTTTGATCCGCGCAAGCGTAAAGAAAAGCAAAAATGAAGCAACAAGAGAAATGAGCATCACTAAGATCAAGGTGCCGCCAAATGTTACGAAAGAGCCGAGTTTAAGGACGCGCTCGGTGATGAGAAAATTAAATAACATAATACCGATGATGTCGGAAAAAGAAGCTTCGTATACCAGAAACTCTTTTTTATCAGGCGCCAAATGCACAACGGTGGGAATCACGATAGCGCTGCTGATGATAGAAAAAGGAATTGAGTACACCAGACAAATCCGAAAAGGCTGCTCCATCCAATAGTACAAAACACCGGCGAGTAAAAAACTCGATATAAACAAAATGAGTAATGCCGATAGGAATGAATTCCGAATAAGCGGTACACGTTCTTTGGTTAATTTTAAATCTAACGATGCTTCCAGAACGATCATGATCAGCCCGAGTGTGCCCAAAAACTCCACATACGGCCGAATTTTTTCCAGATAAATGCCTGTATACGCCGATGTCTGGCTCAATACAACGCCCGTGGCCATCAAAAGCAATACCGATGGAATTTTTGACCATCGGCTGAACTGATCAAAGAGATACGAGGCCAGAACAAGCCCGCTCAGGATAATGATAGTTGTATTGGTATTAATGTCCATGAAACCCTAGTTCGTTATTGATTTTTTAAATTAATGACCTGATACAGATCCGTACGGCGATCCTGCCAATTCAGCACGCTGCCTGTTTGCCGGTTTTTCTTCAGCAGTTCCAGATCAACTTCATCCACAATGATCGTTTCCACATTCGGCGTCGCTTCGGATTGGATCGCATCGCGCGTAAACGGAATATCCGAAGGCGAAAATATGGCCGATTGTGCGTAATGCACGTCCAGATTTTTCACATCGGGAAGGTTTCCTACGCTGCCGGCGATAGCAACATATACATGGTTTTCAATGCAGCGCGCCTGGGCGCAGTAACGCACGCGAAGATACCCGTATCTCTCATCCGTGCAGAACGGAACAAAAATGATCTGCGCGCCTTGTTCTACAGCTATCCGGCTCAGTTCGGGAAATTCAATATCATAACATATCTGAATGGATATTTTTCCTTTATCGGTGTCAAATACTCTTAATTCGTTTCCCGGCTTGACGCCCCACCACACCTTCTCATTCGGCGTGATATGCAGTTTGTACTGTTTGTCCAAAGTACCGTCTCTTCGAAAAAGATGAGAAATATTATAAAGATCATCTCCTTCGACGGTAAAATGAGATCCTCCGATAATATTGATATTATATTTTATGGACAAACGATTGAACAGTTCGAGATAATTGGAAGTGAATTTCGCCAACTGGCGAATGGCTAAGGCCGGCCGGTCTGATGGAAGAAAAGATAACAGCTGGGTTGTAAACATTTCCGGAAATACTATAAAATCCGATTTATAATCGGATGCGACGTCGACAAAATATTCAACTTGCCTGGCAAAATCATCGAAACCGTTTATCGACCTCATTTGATATTGCACGGCGCAAATTCTTACCGGCGCGACGCGAGCCCATTTAAGCGATTTGTGAGGAACGTAATCCAGATTGGTCCACTCCAAAAAAGTAGCAAACCCTCTTGACGCGGCATCGGACGTCATATAATTAGGAATCAGTCTCTTCAACACGAACCCATTTGAAATTTGCGTGGTCAATACCGGGTCAATAAGTTTTTTATCAATGACTTTGTCTACATATTCACGCGCTTCCATTTGATCCGCATAATTATCGTACCCGGGTATGCGGCCGCCGATAACGATGCGCATCAGGTTAAACTCTCGCGCAACCTCTTTGCGGGCCTCGTATAGACGTCGCGCCAATTTTAATCCCCGATATTCGGGGTCCACCATTATTTCTATCCCGTATAGCGTGTCTCCCTTGGAATCATGATTACGTATGAACCCTTCATCTGCTATTTCCCGCCAACTGTGCCATTCCGAATACAAATCAAAATTAAGGATGAGACTGCTTGATGAAGCGACGATTTTCGATTCATATTCCACGCAGATCTGACCTTGAGGAAAAATTGCTAATTGGCTTTGAAACTGTTCCTGGCTCCACGGTTTCATACCCGGAAAACACTTCAGCTGCAGTTCCGTGACCTTCCTATAGTCTTCATAGGTAAGATTTCGCGCGACTATTTTTTTCTCAAAATCTTTTAAATACATAGGCATTCCTTGTAGATTATCGGATTATAAAGAA
This sequence comes from bacterium, assembly GCA_016788215.1. Classification (GTDB taxonomy): domain Bacteria; phylum CLD3; class CLD3; order SB21; family SB21; genus SB21. Next base: position 13,587 of record JAEUSJ010000035.1, read on the forward strand.
TGATAGAGTATACGGATTTAGCGGTTTTGTTGAAAGAACTTTTAAATAAGTATGCCGTTCAATGCATGCGCAGCACTTTCGCTCCGCGGGTATGTTTATATTTCATTTCAACCAAAGCGCGATTGGCGTTTTCGAGAGGAAATTCCAGGACCTCCGGCTTAATTGGAATTTCTGCGGCCAGTTGTAAAAATTCCGATACATCGCTTCGCGTGACATTGGCAACACTTTTGATTTCTTTTTCCATCCAAAGATGCCGCGCATAATCCAGCTGCAGCAAGTAGTCTTTATCATCATTCTCCTTACGGATGGCATTAATAACGAGCCGTCCGCCAGCTTGCAAATTCTTCATCGCTTCTACAACCGGTTTCCACGCAGGTGTGGAATCAATAACCGCGTTCAGCACTTCCGGTGACGATTGCATTATATCGCCGGCCCATACGGCTCCTAGTTCAATTGCGAAATTACGCTCTTCCTCGCTTCGGGCAAAAACAAATATTTTAGAATCGGGAAACTGATGCTTCACGAGTTGGATCACAATATGCGCTGAAGCCCCGAATCCGGTCAGCCCAAGATTCTGGCCGTTTTCCAAGCCGGTCAAACGCAGTGAGCGGTATCCGATGGCGCCCGCGCAGAGCAGAGGCGCCGCTTCCGCATCGGAAAAAATGTCCGGGATTCTGTAGGCAAATTGTTCATCCACGGCCATGTATTCCGCATAGCCCCCGTCGGCGTCTCGGCCCGTCGCCCTAAAATGTTCACATAAGTTTTCTGTTCCGTTTGTGCAGAAAACACACTTCCCGCAGGCCGAAAAAATCCATGCGACACCGACACGATCCCCTGTTTCAAAAATGGAAGCCTTTTTCCCTTTTTGCTCAATCCGACCAATAACCTGATGTCCTGGAATCACCGGGAAACGCGGAGGAGGCGTTCTTCCTTCGACTTCATCCAGTTCCGTATGACAAACTCCGCACACTGAAATCCGGATCAAAATTTCTTTATCGCCCGCCTGCGGCTGTGGAACAGCCTTCATCATTAAAGGATTTGAATTTTCAAATAATGCGGCGGTCTTATTTAAAATCATCGCTTTCATAATTATTCAATCAAATTAGGGCTTGATTAATTTACGTGCTCCGGACTTGCAGTAACTCTTTCTGCGATGGACTTGTTTTCATTTGTTTTTTCTGAAAACCGGAAAAATAAAAGACGTGAATTGCTTGTAGTCGGTATAAGTCGAACCAAAGCGCACTTCGAGCTCTTTTTCCTCAATCAGCTTGATGTACGCGGATGCTACCAGAATAAATATCAGGCACATTATGATTCCCGATGGAGAAGACGCCCAGATCGCTAACCCGACATAGGCTGTAAAAACACCAAGAATCATCGGGTTTCGACAGAAACGGTACGGCCCGGCAATGATCAGACTTTGTGTCGGCATAAATGGCGACGGCGTTCCTCGCCCCAAAACGAATTGTACCCACACCGTCCATAATCCCAAGCCGGCGCCCGCGGTCGTGCATACAGCTCCAATTAACCCATTCCAATAACCCCAATGAAAAAGCGGCAGCTCACAAGACCGGTCCGCCGTGATCGAAACAGAGAGGAATAAAACAGGAAGGAAGAGGCAAAAAAATATCAGAGCCGGAATCACCAGAGTCAATCTTTGTTTCGGGCTGTATTCCTTTTGTGCCCAATGCTCGAATTGTTTCAATTTCATTTTGAAACCGCCGATCAGGATACCGATCTTATCGGATAAATGTACCTTTAGCTCGTTTGGAGATCATGAAATAGACGGTCCACAGCAGGAACCAAACCGCACCGATGGTAAATTCACCAATGCGAAATTTCGGCGCGGCGCCCGCGATCTCCGACGGCAACCATTGCGTGATCGTACCGTTGACCGCCACAAAGAACATATTGAAAAGAAATAAAGCAATGATGAGCATAGGCGCACTTTTTCTTCGTTGAAAAAAATACACCGGTACGACCAGTGAGTACAGAAGAAATACTACGTTCAGAACCACCTCAAAAAGAGCGATCGATTCAGGAATACTTTGATACGCCGGAAAAGAAACGCTTAGGATTACGTACAAAATGCGAATGGGATTAAGAATGAGCATGATGGCAACGAGAATGAGAACGCCGCCGATCCGATCATAGGGGGTTTGGTTGGATTCCATAGTCTGCCTCCTTTAGAATAGAAAATAATCTCTATGGAAATAAATTTTCAAAATAACCATTTACAGTAAATGTACATCTCTCATTTTCCGGAAGCAATAATTTAATTAAGCAGCCATGAAGGATGTCTGCGTTTACGTAATAATACGTATTGTAAGGAAGTTGTTTAATCGTTAACCATACTTGAAAAATAAACAGGTCTGAAAAATGAACATTCTTCTCTCCGGCGCAAACGGATACATCGGACGACGCCTGCTGACGATATTAGTCGAAAAAGGACACAGAGTGTATTGTGCGGTTCGAGATCCGGCGAGACTTCATATACCGCATTCCATTCGGGATAAAGTTGAGGTTGTCGTCTGCGACATGACTGTACGCGAAACATTTGACAACCTGCCGCAATGGATCGACGCCGCCTATTATCTCGTTCACTCCATGGCGCAATCCGACGGCCATTTTGGAGATCTGGAGAAGGTTTGCGCGGAAAACTTTGCCAACTGGGTCTGGAAAAGCCATGCGCGCCAGATTATTTATCTCGGCGGTATTGCAAATGATCCGAGTTTGTCGCATCATCTGAGTTCCCGTGTCGGCGTGGAATCTATACTGCGCTCATCCGGCGTCCCGCTTACTGTGCTGCGCGCAGCCATTATTATCGGATCCGGAAGCGCTTCGTTTGAGATTATCCGCGACCTAGTTGAAAAACTACCTATCATGATCACGCCGAAATGGCTTCGTTCACGCTGTCAACCGATCGCCATCCGCGACGTGGTACGTTATCTCAACTCCGTTCTGCATCATCCGCTCGCCTATGATAAGGTATTTGACATCGGCGGTCCGGACATTCTAAGCTACAAGGAAATGCTGATGCAGTTTGCCAAAGTTCGCGGTTATCGACGTTATATCATTACCATTCCGGTTCTGACCCCTCGCTTATCATCATACTGGCTATATTTTGTTACCGCCACGTCATTTCCCCTTGCTAAAGCTCTTGTTGACAGCATGAAAAACGAAGTCGTATGCGCCGTTGGAAATATTACTGAGCTGGACGCAACGCCCTGTATATCGTTTGATGAATCCATACGGCGCGCATTTACACGAATCGAGCAAAACGAAGTTATTTCAAGCTGGACCGATGCTCTGTCCAATTCACGATTTGAACCGGAATTTAAGGAATATATTCAGATTCCTGAATTTGGCTGCCTTTCAGATGAACGGGTAATTTCGGTTGCGAACGTTCTACAGGCCGTTGAAAATATTTGGCAGATCGGAGGAAAGCGCGGGTGGTATTACATGAATTTTTTGTGGGTAATCCGCGGCATGATTGATAAGATATTTGGCGGCGTCGGATTGCGGCGCGGTCGGCGCCATCCGTCAGAGATTCAAACGGGCGATACGCTGGATTTTTGGCGCGTCATATTGGCCGATAAAGTTTCGCGGCGCTTACTTTTGTATGCAGAAATGAAACTGCCGGGAGAGGCGTGGCTTGAGTTCCGATTTGACGGCGAGACGCTTATTCAAAAAGCGACCTTTCGTCCGAGGGGACTATTGGGAAGATTGTATTGGTACGGAATTTATCCACTGCACGTGATAGTATTCCGGGGAATGCTGAAGCGAATTGCAACCTATCGGCCCTAACCGATACTCAAATTTTTTTACCCATTTTTATTTTTATTTTCTCTAAATGCTTTTGGTATATCGCCAGGTTAGGATCGGAAATTTTTTTTCCTTGAAGACATGCCTGTTCACAGTTTTTCAAAGCAAGCTCCATCTCGTCAAAAGCTTCATACGCATCCGCCATGCTGTCATACACATTAGCCGATTCCGGATGACTGCTGATATTAAATTGAAATATTTTGATCGCTTCCGCCGTCTGCAGGTTTCCTAAAAGCACATAGCCGAGAGAGTTAATAATTCGCTCCGACGGCTCGATCTTGTAGCCGAACCGTTCCGATAATCCGGCATAATGCTGCTCCAAACCAGCGAGCCCTTTGAATGCTGCCGACAACGGATAGGACCATCCGGTGTACATCCATTCAAGCCCGTCATAAATCGATCTGTGCGGCGTAGTGCCGTGATTTTCTTTATCCATCGATTGATATTTCCACGAAAACCCCGGAGGCGCATTTTTTTCCAATACCGTAACAAAACTGTCCATAGGGCTCTGCATCTGAATTCCTTCATTTCCCAGCGTGACATATAACATTTTTTTGAAATCACGATGCGATCTCAAAAACGACTCGGCGTGCTTGACCTCTTCCCACTTATTCCACCACAACGACGGGCTGACTGCAATATAGGCATCAAAAACATCCGGCGTATTCAACATGGTGTGAACGGCAAACAATCCGCCGAATGAATGCCCGATAAGGATCTCAAATGGATCGGTCCTGTATTTTTTTTGAACGAAAGGTTTCAGTTCGTCGGTAAGGAATTGCAAAAATTGATCCGAACCGCCTGCAGTAGGCAGTTGCTTGTCTGATGAATCCGGTTTAGGCGTAAGGTCTCGTGTTCTATCGGTATTATGTATTCCAACGACGACCATATCCGGCATAAGTCCTTGTTGTGCAAGAAAGCGTACGATACCGGTTACGTGATGAAAATGATCGGGGCCGTCCAATAGATAGACAACGGGATATTTCGTCTGAGTCAGTTTGTAATCCGGCGGTACATAAACCGTAATGCTCCTGTCTTCATTCAATACTTTCGAATGAATCTTAGCGGTCTCACCGATTACGATCTTATTGTTCTGAGCAGAAGTGTTTCCGTCATTAAGAAACTGAATTATGAGCAAAACCAATAATCTTTTTACGGTTAACGTTCCGTTCATGGATGAAAACCCTCGACGACGATCATTTTTGTTTTCGCAGTTCGATGTCGAATGGCTTTCGCATCGGCATATTCAGGAGAACCCCACCATTGTTTTGCGCGTTCGACGTCTGAAAACTCAAGCACTACGATACGCCCGCGAGGCCAATCTCCTTCGAGCGTTTCGGCTTGGCCGCCCCGAACCACGAATTTTCCTCCGTAAGCGGCAAGAGATATGGGAGAAAGTTTTTTGTATTCTTCATACTCTTTCGGATCGGTGATCTCAATGTCTACAATGACGTAAGCGGACATGGCTAATTCCTTTCGATGAAGATTCGGCTATACAGTGTGTAAAATTACTTTAATAAATCCTATGACCCAAAGTGGGTATTATAGCCTTGATCTGCTTTAACCTCCGGCCATCGCTCCCACAATCAGGAAAGGTTCATCACCCTTCACCACTGCATCGGGCAGGGCAGCATCGGGCGAGTTGTGGGATAAGTCTTCGCCGCAAGCAAAGAACCTGACGAACGGCCTACGCTTTAACGTGGAATGGTCTCGGATCGTACCGCGCAACACAGGATACAACGACTCTAGCGTATCCAATATTGAACGCTGCGTGCAAGGTTCTTTGACATCGATCTCGATCTCTCGCGGAATATTCGCAAGATTACCGAGATGGTATGGGATCATTATGCGAATCATTTCAATGTCTGCACCTCCACGCTCAGCACGGAAGGGAGATTCTCGGCAATAGCAAACCAAGAGTCGCCGGAATTGGCCGAGGCGTAAACCTGGCCGCCGGTGGTACCGAAATAAATTCCGCATTTATCCATGGAATCAACCGACATCGCATCGCGCAGAATATTGACGTAACAGTTTTTTTGCGGCAGTCCTTTGGTGAGCGCCTGCCATTTATTGCCGCCCGTCTTGCTGCGATATACGCGCAGTTTCCCGTCGGGGGGAAAATGTTCGGAATCGCTTTTGATCGGCACAACATAAATGGTTTCCGGATCGTGCGCGTGCACCGCAATGGGAAATCCGAAATCGGTGGGCAGATTCCCGCTGATCTCGCGCCACTCCTCTCCGGCGTTGTCCGTGCGCATTACATCCCAGTGTTTCTGCATGAAAATGACGTCGGGTCTCGAGTGATGCATGGCAATATTATGTACACAATGCCCGACTTCCGCCGTAGGATCGGGAAGTTCATACTGCGATTTCAATCCCTTGTTAATCGGTTTCCACGTTTGCCCTCCGTCGTCGGTGCGGAATGCGCCTGCAGCCGAGATGGCGATGAACATGCGCTTAGGGTTTTTTGGATCAAGGAGGATCGTATGTAAGCCCATGCCGCCCGCGCCGGGCTGCCAAAGATGGCCTTTCGCATTGCGAAGGCCGGGCAGTTCAGTCCACGATTTCCCGCCGTCCGTGGATCGGAACAGCGCTGCATCTTCGACGCCGGCATATACCGTGTCTGCATCGGCGTGCGACGGTTCCAGATGCCAGACTCGCTTGAATTCCCATGGATGCTGCGTGCCGTCGTACCATTGGTGCGTTCCGGGCGTACCGTCATACTTGAATTCATTCCCGACCGCGTCCCAGGTTTTTCCGCCATTGTCGGATCTCTGAATCACCTGGCCGAACCAACCGCTGGTCTGTGACGCATAGATCCGATTGGGATTCACCGGTGATCCTTTCATATGGTAGATCTCCCAACCGGCAAAGAAAGGGCCTTTGATATTCCATTTTTTTCGTCTCCCGTCTGAGGTTAGAATAAATGCGCCTTTTTTTGTTCCGACCAGAACGCGTACTTTGTTCATACTCGATCCTCCGCTAAAAGAATTGCAGCCGTACCGCTACACCATGATCTAAAGGTGTACCGTTGCAAGCCAAATAATTTCAAAATGAATTTTCAGGAAATTTTATAAAAATAGAGTAATTGTTCTATTTTGTCAAGCATGTGTATAGAAAAGAAACTGTAAAGGATGTACACTTATTCAACCTATTCGAAAAGGTATTTATCTTCGTATTCGACGATAAATTTTTCGAGAAGTTTCTTATATTCTTCTTTGAATGTTGATTTGGAGTGGTGTTTTTCTTGGTTGGTGATGTAGGTAACAACAGAATTAATTTGTGAGTGAGAATAAGAAAAAGCACCGAACCCTTGCTGCCAATTGAATTTGCCCCGAAACCATTTCTTGTCGTTTATGAATTTTGAAGAATTGGCTTTGATATCTCGAACCAGATCGGACAACATCATGTCGGGTTTTAAGCCGATCAGAATATGAATGTGGTCGGACATACCGTTGATGGCGATAAGTTTTTGGCCTTTATTCCGAATGATGCCGGTTATGTATTTGTACAATTCATTTTTGTGAATGTTCGGAATCAGGTTTTGGCGGCCTTTGACGGCAAAAACAACTTGAATGTAAATTTGGGTGTATGTGTTAGCCATTTGATTTCTCTCCTACGGAGCTTGAATTAATATATAAAATCCTTTGCTACAAATATTTCGTTCCTACGGGACTTCATTACTTTTGCTTGCTTGGTAATCAACCCCGTTAGGGGCGCAATCTATATGGGTAACGTACGTCAAGAAATCTGAGAGCCCCGGAGGGGCGGCATGTTACATTGAATAATTAATGAAATTACCTTGTCCAATTGAAATACATTTCGCTCCTACGGAGCTACAAATTGCATTACAAACAATTTTCTATCAATATTTCGTCCCTACGGGACTATAAAAAAAATTCTGATTTTCATAATAAGCCCCGGAAGGGCGTATGTATAGAGAGGCGGATTTCAAAAAATCCCAATAGCCCCGTAGGGACGGTATAATTACCAATAGAGAAAAGGAAATTCGGTCGAGCAGAATGCAAGATCAAACAGTATTGTTTTAGATCATTACAACCTTCGAATAACTATCCTCGTCACATCCTCTTCACGATCAACAACGACAGATCATCATTTGCTCTTGCATCGCCCACAAAACGGTCAAGTTGGCTTGTTACCGTTTCCCCGATATGCTGCGCATCGAAATGGCCGATCTGTGACAAGAGTTTTGTGAGACGTT
>JAEUSJ010000360.1 GCA_016788215.1 bacterium
TGCCACGGCTCTTGCCTCAATAACAAACATCAAAAAATTAAGAGGCCATAAGAATTATTATCGAATTCGCATGGGCGATTTTCGAATGGGCCTCCTGTATGAAAATCGAACACTGATCTTCGTGCGGTTTCTTCATCGTAAAGACATCTATAAATATTTTCCTTAATTCATTTTGGAGTGGATATGGCAGAAAAAATCACGAAAAGGTCACAGGATTACTCGCAATGGTATGTCGATATTATCATGCAGGCCCAGCTTGCCGATTATGCGCCCGTCAAGGGCTGTATGATCATTCGCCCGAATGGGTATGCGGTATGGGAACATATCCAGCAGGCGCTTGACGGTATGTTCAAAGAAACCGGTCATGTGAATGCCTATTTCCCGTTGTTCATTCCGGAGAGTTTCATGAACAAAGAAAAGGAACATGTCGAAGGGTTTTCTCCGGAGTGCGCCGTCGTCACGCACGGTGGCGGCAAAAAACTGGAAGAGAATCTCTACATACGCCCGACTTCGGAAACGATCATCTGGAGCATGTATCAGAAGTGGATTCAATCGTACCGCGATCTGCCGATTCTGATCAATCAGTGGGCTAATGTCGTTCGATGGGAAATGCGAACGAGGCTGTTCCTTCGGACGACCGAATTTCTATGGCAGGAGGGCCATACTGCGCATGCAACGTATGACGAAGCCGAAGCCGAGGCCGTACTGATACTAAATTTATACAAGACATTTGCAGAAGAATATATGGCCTTGCCGGTCATTCACGGTAAGAAAACAGATGCTGAAAAATTTGCGGGTGCGTTGCATACCTACTGTATCGAAGCGATGATGCAGGACAAAAAAGCGCTTCAGGCAGGGACTTCGCATAATCTCGGCCAAAATTTCGCCAAAGCGTTCGATGTGACCTTCCAGGACGAAAAAACACAACTCCAGCATGTATGGGCAACAAGTTGGGGAGTGAGCACACGGCTCGTGGGCGCGCTGATCATGGCTCATAGCGACGATAACGGCTTGGTACTGCCCCCGAAATTAGCGCCAACACAGGTTGTTATTATACCTATCTTCAAAGACGATGAAGAAAAAGCCAAGACCGTCGAAGCGGCGCAAAAAATAAAAAACATTCTCAAGCCGTTGGGCGTTCGTGTTCACATCGACGACAGAGATCAATACCGTCCGGGATGGAAATTTAACGAATGGGAAGTCAAAGGCGTTCCGATCAGAATGGAACTCGGACCAAAAGATCTTGCGGCCGGACAAGTTATCTGTGCCAGACGGGACAAAACTGAAAAGTCGGATAAGGTTACCATGAAAACCGATGAGGTAACAGCAAAAATTCCGTCGCTGCTCGACGAGATTCAGAAAAACCTTTTTGACAGGGCCAAAAAATTCCGTGATGATAATACCTTCTTTGTTTCAGATTATCCTCAATTGAAAAAACTGATGGAAGAAGATGCCGGTTTTGCAAAATGTTTTTGGGCGGGAAGCAAAGAAGATGAAGCAAAGATCAAAGAAGAAACAAAAGCCACTATTCGCTGTATTCCGATGGATCAAACCGGTGAAAAAGGGAAATGTGTGTTCACCGGAAAAGAGACGGATGTACAGGTTATTTTTTCTAAAGCATATTGACATTAAACAATGTGCTTATCGGGTTTACTCACATACGTCATGGTGAGCCCTTCGGCAGGGCTCAGGACAGGCTTGTCGAACCATGA
>JAEUSJ010000361.1 GCA_016788215.1 bacterium
TCACTCACTATAGTAATTTTTACCAGCAACTATCACTGTGTCCATCTCAATAATTATCGAATCATTGCGAAGAACCGAGCTGCCGTGTGATTTAAATTTCCATATGGAAAAATAAGGTTTGAAAGCAAATATCTGATCATAAACGTCTACAGGTTTGATTTCGCCGAAAAAACCAAGATGAAAGGTTCCGTCAGGGCCAGAAAATTCTTGTGGATTGATGTCATAACTGGGTCCAAGAGAAAGAGTATCTCCGGATGCAGATAGACTATCAACATATTGAGATCTGCCAACAAGAACACCAGAGATAGGAGCGCCATTTCGGCTGTCAATAACTTGACCGTAAATATCTGTCGTGCGAAGATCGCAATCTTCACACATTGAGCATGCTGATACGAACACGGCAGCGAAACAAAAGATAAATAAGAAGTTTTTCATGATAATAACTCGATTATTGGTTTTAGGGCATATCGGATAACGCTCGGCGGCTACACGACATGGCGCGAAGTGGCCCCGAATAGGTGGTAGAAAAACTAACTTTACCACCAAAACGAAATCTGTCAAAGAGCGCCATGTGCGAACGCGCCAGCGTTCGCTCTAAATCATCTATCTAAGTACTCACGCTTCCGCGCTGGCGCGGTGAGCGAACGTGTAAGCCGCATGTTATACGAGGTGCTGGTCATTGTAATTCTTTGACTACCCAATGATTAGGATGTTCCGATTTTAGTATACTCAACCATGTCTTAGCCATTCGCTTATCAGGTTCCATTTTGTATAAATAGACCCATGCCATTACACTTTTCGGATATAGTTTTAGGAATCCTTCAAAATGCTTGTAGGCATCCGCCGCGCGCTTCCCATTGATCATTGATTCTCCTTCATACAGAAGAATTAGAGGATGAGAAGTATGATATATATTGGCATATTCTTGCTTCATTGCGGCAATCCACTTGAGAGCTTTTATTGGATCAGAAAGTGAGTTCATATAACCATCTAAAAGAAGCGCAAGCTGTCGATTAATTGACTTCATGCCCATTTTGTAATCAATTAGGTCTGATGTCGCGAGACCCATCTTCTTGTTAACTAGGCCTTCATCAGACTCAAAGCTCTCATATAGATTATCAAAGATTGATTTACACACCTTATCGCTGGAGTCACGATTAACATCCTTCAGGATCGATTCAATCAAGGCTTCTTGCGCATTAAGCGCGGCGGAAAACAAGAAGAGAAAACTTAATAATTTCATCATAACTCCTTTTTGACCAGCATCTCGTATAACGCTCGGCGGCTACACGCGGTAGCTCGCGCACAAAATAAAAACGTTAATTAAAAACGTAAACTATCAAGAAATCTTCTAAGCTCTGACAGTCGAAAACGAAACTTTGAAAGAACTCATCTCGGCGCGAGGCAAAGAAGTTTTCAAAACTAATAGATTCAAAGAACAAAATCGAAATCAAATACTGAAACTCTTCAAATCGAACCATTGCCTCGCGTCGAGTCACGAAATTAAAATCAAAATTCATCGGCTGTCAGAGCGAAGCAAAATCAAACGGTGCGCGAGCTATCGGCGAAGTGACGCCCACAAACTTTCTATCGTCAGATCAAATGGCGTCACGTAGCGAACGGGGAAGCCGCATGTTATACGCGGTTTTTAGGGTCGCTGGTATATGATTTCGATATTATGACCGTCGACCGTTATAAGGTCCGCTAAA
>JAEUSJ010000362.1 GCA_016788215.1 bacterium
CTGAACAAAAAATATGAATTACTGTTCAGAAAAAATAAAAAGGCGTGGACATTTTTCAACACGCAGCCGCCGTCGTATCAGAAACCCGCTACGTGGTGGGTGATGAGCGCAAAGCAGGAGGAAACACAGTTAAAAAGGCTTGTGCAATTGATAAAAGATTCTGAAGCAGGTGTTAGAATAAAACAATTAAGAAGGCCTTCCGACCAACAAGAATAAATGGGTTAAGTATTGCATCAACTGCCGTTAAGGTGTATAATCTCATAAATATAAACCAAGTAAGGAGGACGTTATGTCAAAACAAATCACGGTTGTATGGTTGTTTGTCTTTATTGCGATCAGCTGCACGGAGGATGATAAAAATGCGCTGGAAGGAACAAAATGGTATCTTGACGATGATGGAACACCGGAATATGTCTATTTCAAAACGAATACGTTCGAAGATTATTATTATGACAGCGAATTTACATGTTTTGAACTCGATGAACTTCCGTATTCCGTCTCCGGAAATAACCTGAATGTACTGGGTTTAGAGTTTACGTTTGAAAAAACGGCGAATACGTTGACGATCATCGATCATGTTGACGAAGATACCGTGATGTTTGTAGCCGTCGATTTCGATGCGGACACATTAGAGATTTGTGATTTTTCATCAAAGTCCGTTAAGAAGAATCTGTTTAAGAAGTAAAGGGTTCAATATATTTATCAAATTTTTCCATAAAAAGTGGAACATATTGTTTTTGGATAAGATTTTCTCGGTAATCGATTACTGAGCTTTTTACCGAGTTACATAAAACTGTATACGCCCGATACAACAAATCCCTTCATTTCATCACAAACACAATTCAATAATTTTGTTGTTTCGCAATCTTGGCTTCAATATATTTTATTGTTTTTGCAGACCATATTCATATACCGGGGTGATGAATTGGCCGATTGCTTTATTAATCCCAAACATTTCTATCAGTGCTGATAATTAAAAGCAAAATTGTATAAGGCTATATATAGTAGGCGGAAAGGGAATTTATGACTTATCACACTAACTTAAGGAGACAGTTTATGAAAACGATCATCACACTATTATTCGTTCTGATATTGACGGGGATAAGCCACTCCCAAGACAAAAAGAAAGTCGGACTAGGTATGTCCATTGGTACAACAACTTTTTATGCGGCGGCAAATCAGACGCCTACACGGCTTGTTTTCACTTCGATCTATCTTCCCATTCACATCTCGGATAAGTTCAAGATAGAACCGGAGTTGGGTTTTACGCATTATACAGCATCGTCTGATTATTCGGATCAATCGAATACCGGTATTAAATTTGGAATCGGATTTTTTGGAAAAAAGCCCATCGAACAAACCCAGGTGTATTATGGAGTTCGGCTGGGGATCATTCGTGAATCTGAGGATTATAGTTATGATGGTTACGGTTCAGAAAAGGAAAAAAGCACACACAAATTTATTGGTCCAGCGTTTGGAGCGGAGCATTTTTTTTCTCCGGCATTTAGCTTCGGAGGCGAGACCCAATTTATCTACACAATTTTTGACACTGGAAGCAGCAGCTTCGATCTGAATTCTCTTGATAACCGTGTTCATTTATTTTTGCGTTGGTACTGGAATTAGAATAGCGAGTGTCGTGTAAAACAGTGATTGCTTAATTCAACTCATTTCATCGAATTGAACATAATTTTC
>JAEUSJ010000363.1 GCA_016788215.1 bacterium
CCGGGTTTTCCGGTCTTGCGATCCATGAAGGGAAAACTCGTATTGGCCGTAAAAACCATATCTTCCAGTCCGTCCTGTCCGCGGATCACCGACACCATGTAGCCCAGCGATTCATAATGCCAGCGGATGTCCGACCATTGCTTCAACGCGCGGTCCCGATCAACTTTGTGTAACTTTCCTTCTGTGTTGGTCATGAATTTATTGATCGATTCACTCACATTAAAATAATCGGGTGAACTCATCAGAATGCGGCTGGGTTCTTGTCTTTTGTGCAATTCGGAAATCTTGAATTTAATTTCCTCCGCGCTGAGATAAACTTGTTTCATGAGACACTCCTCGAAGTTTTTCATGGACTGTAATGACATCTTGATGTTTTCGATTCAAACACCGTTGTCATTCTGTAAAAATCTTTCTTGAATTAAAGATCGCACATTAAACAAAAAAAGATTCTTACAGATCTTATGTTTAAAAGGTAAGCGTTTCTTTAGTAGATTGCATATCAAACAAGGATGCTTACCATGAATACCGTGATACGATCTGTAGACTTTCAGGGTCAAGACATTTTTATGGCAATGGATACGCACAAAAAAAACTGGAAGACATGCATCTTGACAAATGGAACATAAGATATTTACACAGGCGCCGCAAGTAGTTAAACGGGTACGTTTTTAAAAAGGAACTTCCCCGTGGTACGTTATCATTGCGTGTACGAAGCCGGCTTCGCAGGGTTCTGAATTCAGCAAGCCCTCACCCAACAGGGAGTGGATTGTATCATCGTCAAGCCGGCTGACGTTTCCCATACCGACAAAGAAGTTTGCATAATTGATCGTGTCGATGTCTAAAAGTTAGCGAATGCCTTGCGCAGCGTGTTTGTCAAAAAGCAGACCCGCTCGAAGAATCAGACCAAAGCGCTGCTCTACTTTCATGGCATGCCGGAAGATATCTGTGAACGCTACTGGTCGCTGGTTTCCCCAACGTATCAAAAGCGGTGGTATTACACCCTAAGCGCTATGATCTTTCTGAGTGAAAAAGAAAGACAACTACCTCGAACAAAGCCGGACAAACCCTGCCTAACAAAAAAGCCCTGCATTCAACATGCAAGGCTTCAGAAATTTTTTTGTGCAGCTAATGATCGGGCTATTTCTTCATCGAAACGACTCTTAATTTCTCGCCCGCGTCCATTCTCTCCATGATATTTTTTCCGCCCTTATCTACTTCGCAGGTAGAGAAAACGCCGTCCGCTTCGACCTTTTTGACAACGACCACTCCGACATCGGTTGTTTTAAGGAATGTTTTGCCTTCTTCGGTCGGATGCGGGATCTCTTTGACAGAATAGACTCTGAATTTATCATCTTTTCTCACGCCGATATCGCTGCCGCAGGTGATGTTGAGCAGCACTGCCCCTTTTTTATCCTTTTTTATAATTTCATAAACCGTTCCTTCGACAGGAAAAGCGGTGCGCAGCCATTTTTTTAATTCGTCGGCGCATTGATCCAATCCTACATTTACCGCTCTTTCAGGAGTCGATTCATACCGCTCCAGGAATTCGTTGGTGGCGCCTTTGAAATGTCTGGATTGCATAACCTGACCCGTTGATACGTCCAGAATCGTCACCTGCATGTCGACGGAGCCATAATAACCGGCCTTTTCATTAGTTTCTTTATTAAGCGCGATATTAGTACTCACC
>JAEUSJ010000364.1 GCA_016788215.1 bacterium
TTCGGGTTCGCATGCGCCGCAATCGATGCATTCATCCGGATGTATGTACAATTGATCCCATCCTTCGGAATCGTAGATACAATCAACAGGGCAAACTTTTACGCATGCCGTATCTTTCACACCGACGCAGGGTTCCGCAATAATATAGGCCATAAGATGCTCCTCATTGCTTGTAAGTGAGAAAACCTTAATTTCATGCGAAAAATAAAAATTCCGCATTGAATAGTCAAGGAATATTTTAGCCCTTAACAAGCATAAGGAAGAACCCGCTGGATTATTCACGCGGGTTTTCTTATCGCCGACCTCTTAATAGGACGGAAAATAGCGTTTAAACAGAACGTCAGTTAAACCTGTAATTTCCTTACCGTCCGGACGTACTTTTCGTTTTGCAATTTCAGCGTCAATGATATCCATCGCATCTTTCCATTCTGTGACCGGATCAATCTTGGATAAGAATTGATTAAATTCGTTTAGGTTTCCGTTGAAAAGCTTTTTGACCGCTCGGTCGCGTTTTTCAATCCATTCCGGCTGTGATTCGAATAGCTCCTTTGTGGGAATCAAAGTACGGCTGATTTCTTCTCGCATGATTGACATAACAATCATCTCCTTTTTTGGTTTGGGGTTAAGGTTTTAATTTTTGTTGTTGACTTGCTTTTATATATAATTGAACAAATGCAGCGATCACCACAACAGATACTAAAATCATAATCGCTTTTGTAACCCAATCTACTGATGTTTCCATAAGGCCTTTACTTTCGAGGTTTGTTTTGTAACAGTATATCCTGTTACTAAATAATAATAATAAGATGAACGAATAATGCTCGACGGCATAGTCATTTCATTTACTAGAAATCGTAAAATCAACTATTGTTGAGCACTTAAGACTCAACGTAGTCTTATTTAAGAACGGTGTTTAAGAAAGAGGATTACAAAATGGGGGCGCTCGGAGGGCGGTCGTTCTGCCTAAAGTAAAAGAACGGGCTAAAACGCTTTGATAAAAAAGGTGAGTAAAACGATAATTAATTATTGCATTTTGATAAAGGTATGGGTTTAAGAATCTAACCTTCTGATGTTGGTACTGAAGGGTTAAGTCTTCTTTCGGGGAGGAAAGAAAAGCATGAAAATCGTTCTGATCATAAACAGAGAAAGACAGGTCGTCCAATGACGAATTTAATTCATTGTCAACCGAACTTATTGGACGGACTTCAGTTTTAAGGGGGATACCGGAAAAGATGAGGAATCCGGAAATCAGTAAGGTAGTTCGTAAAAGTGTTTTATTCATAGTGTTATACCTGTTAACAAAGTATAACACCGGCTGGGGAAAAGCAAGTATTATTTCAAGTTGTTTTTGAGTGTGGCCAGCAGCCGGTCAAGATAAGATGGGCGGCCCATACGCAACCAGTGCTTAATAAAAACTGAACGAAGCGCTACTAACTGTCTATCGTCCCGTTTTATTTTTGGTAGAAGGGTTCTTACTGTGTTCTTATTCATCACAAATTTCGATAAAATGAATTCCGACTCCGGATTTAAAACCGAGAATTTTTCATAATGATCCTGATTAATCTGATTCATCTTTGTCATCGAGGCCGGCTTTTCAGAAGGCATTTGATAAAAACAACATATATCAAGATCGGGCTGATTGAGGGGCGTAAAGCCACTTTCCTTCTC
>JAEUSJ010000365.1 GCA_016788215.1 bacterium
ATGATCAAAAAAATGTTTTTCAATATGATTACGAATTCCGGAAGGCCCGAAACTCGTCCGGGCAAAAAGAAATCGTTTACGATAATAACGGCCAGCCCGTCATCAAACGCAGTAAAACGTATGAATTTCCATTCCTGCCGACGATCGGGCTGAGCATGGTGTTTTAGATATAACCTCACCCTGTTCCTCGAACGAGGAGAGGGAACGTACTAACGCAGATCGTACGTTCCCTTCTCCTTTTCAAGGAGAAGGGATAGGGTTGAGGTTGGAAACCCAGCCCTTGATCGAACGTAGCAAAACCTACGAATTTCCGTTCCTGCTGTCGATTGGATTGAGTATGGTGTTTTGGCTTCCAAAAATGCTTGTGTATTCGCTCGAATCTTCCTAATTTTTATTTACAGAAAATTGTGCAGAGTACCCTTGTCCTCGAAAGAAGCCGAACCTTCTCAAAGGGTGAAATTCAATATAAAGCAATGTGCAAAAAATGCACATTACAGTATAAAAATGAGAATCGCATCACAGAAAAGTAAAACAGAAATTATAATTTATAAAAAAGGAGGCCGGGCTAAAATTGACGTACGGCTCTCCGGCGAAACTATTTGGCTGAGTTTAACTCAGATAGCTGGGCTGTTCGAACGAGATAAATCCGTAATAGCCAAGCATATTCGCAATATTTACAAAGAAAAAGAACTTCAGGCCAATTCAACTGTGGCATTATTTGCCACGGTTCAAAAAGAGGGTAAAAGGTTGATCGAAAGACAGATTGATCACTACAATTTGGATTTAATCATTTCTGTTGGTTACAGGGTGAACTCAAAACGCGGTACCCAATTCCGTATCTGGGCCAACAAAGTTATCAAAGACTATCTGGTCAAAGGGTATGTCGTCGATGAAAAACGGCTTAAGGAGAAAACAACCGAACTCGACGATCTCAAAAAAACTGTTCACCTACTGACCAACGTAATCGAGCAAAGGGAGCTTGACAGCATCGAGGCCACCGGCCTTCTCAGGGTCATTAGTGACTATGCGTATGCTCTCGATGTGTTGGATCGTTTCGATCATCAGAGCCTGGAGATAACACATACAAAACAAAAAGAAGTATTCAAGATCACTTATGAAGAAGCGATTGCATCCATCGATGAACTTGGCCGGAAGGGCCAAAAACCCGGAGGAAGAGGCGGGTTTTTCGGTAAAGAAAAAGATGAATCCTTCAAAAGTTCACTTAATGCGATCTACCAGACCTACGACGGCAGAGACCTGTATTCAAGTCTGGAGGAAAAAGCGGCCCATTTGCTCTATTTTGTCATTAAGAATCACTCGTTTATAGACGGTAATAAACGTATAGCCGCATTTCTTTTTGTTTGGTTTCTACAGCGGAATGATCACTTGTATTCAGTAACGGGCAAAAAACGTATCGCCGATAATGCTCTTGTGGCCCTGTGTCTGATGATCGCAGCCAGCAAACCGGCAGAGAAAGATATCATGATCAAAGTAATCGTGAACCTCATCAACAAGAATAATTAAAATATTTCTATACCTACGAATTTCCTTTCCTGCCGGCGATTAGATTGAGTATGGTGTTTTAACTTGACTTGCCGGTTTTGAGAAAAAATTATCAAAAAAAAGATTGACAATATAATTTCGATTGTCTAAAATTAGGGTAG
>JAEUSJ010000366.1 GCA_016788215.1 bacterium
TCCCATCACGCTGCAATGTAACGATTGCAGGGCCGTTTCTGAAATCGAAGGTTTTGTATTTGCCTGTCCGTCTTGCGGGAGCGCAGACATCAAAACTATAGCGGGGGATGAATTGCAGGTATCGGAAATCGAAATTAGCGATTAAGGAGCAACCATGAGTCTGATTACGCTGGAAAGAAAAGTACTGGAAAAAAACGATGTCATCGCTCAAGCGACACGAAACCGGCTTCGTGAAAAGAATATTTTTGCGATCAACTTGCTTAGTTCTCCCGGTTCTGGAAAAACGAGCCTCGTCGAACGCACTATTTTTCATCTCAAAAACAAAGTTAAAATAGCGGTGATCGAAGGCGACGTGCAAACCGATTTGGATGCGCAGAGAATAAATGTGTTGGATATTCCCGTTGTGCAGATCGTTACTAATGGCGCGTGCCATCTTGAAGCGGGACTTGTGCGCGACGCGTTTGAGCAGTTGGATTTAAGCGACACGCAGATGTTAATTATTGAAAATGTCGGCAATCTCGTTTGTCCTGCAGGATATGATCTGGGCGAAACAACAAAAGTGGTAGTGCTCAGCACAACAGAAGGCGATGATAAACCGCTCAAATATCCTGCGATGTTTCGTAACGCATCGGTGCTGATCATTAACAAAATTGATCTACTTCCCTATCTCCCGTGCAATATTGAGACGATGAAAACAAATGCACGGTCGATCAATCCATCATTAACCATTTTTGAAACGTCATGCACCACAGACAAAGGCATGGATGAATGGTGCGGATGGCTTGAATCGCAGCTGAGAAAATGATTGCACGAATTCACATAACGATCCGCGGAGCCGTTCAGGGCGTAGGTTTTCGCCCTTTTATCTATAAGCTTGCTCATGAAGTAGGATTGACGGGTTTTGTGCTGAATTCACCAACCGGCGTGTTCATTGAGGCGGAAGGTGAAAAAGGAACTCTAGATCGTTTCGTGTTAAATATTCAATCCGAAAAGCCGCACCATGCGATCATCTATAGTATGGAATTTTCATTTCTCGATCCGGCCGGATATATCGATTTTCAAATTCACGATAGCGTATCCGATGGCAAAAAGTCTGCTTTCATTATGCCGGACCTGGCCGTTTGTGATGAATGCTTCAAGGAAATGTTTGATCCGAAAAACCGCCGATATCTTTATCCTTTTATTAATTGCACGCACTGCGGGCCGCGGTTTTCGATCATTGAATCGTTGCCCTATGACCGTCCGAACACATCTATGAAACAATTTAAAATGTGTGAAACATGTAAGACTGAATACGATAATCCGTTAGACCGACGCTTTCATGCCCAGCCGATCGCTTGTCCGGACTGCGGGCCGCATATTGAAGTTTGGGATAAAGATCGGAATATGCTGGCCGGCCGTGACACTGCGATACGATTTACAATAGACGCCGTTATCAACGGCCGGATCGTTGCCATGAAAGGCCTTGGAGGTTATCAACTGATCTGCCGCGCGGATGATGATAAGGTCATCGCTCGTTTACGCGAACGAAAACACCGCGAAGAAAAGCCGTTCGCCGTTATGTTTCCCAACATGAAATCGATTCAGCAACATTGCGATATTTCAGACTTCGAGGAAAGGCTGTTGAACTCCGCTGAATCGCCAATCGTTTTATTGCAGAGAAA
>JAEUSJ010000367.1 GCA_016788215.1 bacterium
GAACCGATGCCCGTTCGTTCACGCTCACGGCTCTGGATATTGGCGATATAATTTTTCCCATCAAAGGCCATACTGCGAAGACTATCGAGTTCGTCGCTGAATCCTTGCCGGATCACTTCGCCGTCTTTGATCTGCAGAGACGGTTCGTCCACCAGCGCGCGATTGATCTCCTGGGTCAGTGTTTCGAGCGCAACAAGGGAATTCCTGATTTGCACCAAGGCGGGGCTTTTGGCTAATTCCATTTCTGTTTTGATCGAGGGTATGATCTCCAGCGATGAACAGAGCGCGCGAATTTCACGCGGGTTGATGCGATTGGCACAAGCTTTTGAAATCAGCCTTTCCAGATCGCCAATTTCTTTGAGCAGGGTCATGAGCTGATCACGCAGTTTTCCGGAGTGCACCAGTTCGTCCACGGCATCCAGGCGGGATTGAATTTTTTCAATATTCTTTAGCGGCCGTGTGATCCATTGTTTAAGCATGCGCCCGCCCATGGCTGTAACTGTCTGGTCCAGAATAGAGATCAAACTTCCATGAGCATAACCTTCGTGGGTCGAACTAACGATTTCCAGATTTCGCAGCGTGACTGTATCGAGCATCATAAAATCAGCCTGATCGAGTTTGCCCATCCGATTGATGTGCGCCACGTCGGTTCGCTGAGTTTCCTTTAAATAATGCAGGCCGGCGCCCGCCGCGCATAATCCCGGATTGAGATCTTGCACGCCGAAGCCTTTGAGAGAATGAGTTTTAAAATGCGCGATGAGAATGTCATACGCATACTGGTAAGAAAAAAGCCAATCTTCCTGGCGTGTGACAACATGCGGCCATTTGGCCGATTTGAACATGGCCTTAAGCGCATCGTGAAGGGAAACGGGCACGACAATTTCCGACGGCATGAATACATTCATTTGATCCAAAAAATCTTTTTCCGAAAATTCGCCGACGAGAAATTCTCCCGTGGACGCGTCCATGATGGATAATCCGAAAACAGTTTCCGGCCCGGTTTTGTCCGTGATCACGCAGGCGAGAAAGTTATTCGATTTTTGATTGAGAATTTTATCCGACAGCGTCGTGCCCGGCGTGACAATCTCGATCACATCCCGTTTGACAATGCCCTTGGCCATTTTGGGATCTTCGAGCTGTTCACACACCGCAACGCGGAAACCGGCTCGGATCAGTTTTGGGAGATAATTGTCCAGCGCATGATGCGGGAAACCGGCAAGAGCAACTTCCGCGGCCTTGCCGTTGGCGCGCTTGGTTAAAGTGATGCCGAGGGTTTTGTGAACGGTTCGCGCGTCCTCATCGAACGTTTCATAAAAATCGCCCATGCGGTAGAGCAACACCGTATCCGTGTATTTTGATTTGATCTCAAAATACTGGCGCATGAGCGGCGTGGAGTCTTTTAATTCTATTTTAGCAGAGGACATAATTTTTTTAAGTTTGTCTTTTCTCATCATTTTAAAGAGGGGATCGCATTTGCTTTTTCCCCTCCTTAAGGAGGGGTTCGGGGTGGTTGTGTCTGAAAACTCGCCCTGATCATCTCCAAAACCGCATCTAAATTCTCAAACACAGCCCTGTTCTCAAAACGAATGACCCGAATTCCATGTGATTTTAGATATTCTGTTTTTCTATCGTCATTCATCGCTACCAAC
>JAEUSJ010000368.1 GCA_016788215.1 bacterium
AGGAACAGATCAATACCCGATTACAGCAAATTGACCAATTAGCGCAGCAGCAGACTGAAAGACTTGAAAAGGTTACAGGCCTTTCTCAGGAAGAAGCAAAAAAACAGTTTCTCGAGACGGTTTCCAAACGCGCTCAAAAAGAAGCTGCTGAATTGATGCTGCAGATCAAGACGGAATCCCAGCAAAAAGCCACACACGAAGCGAAGTGGATTCTGTCCGATGCCATACAACGACTTGCGTCAGATCACACTGCAGAAAGTACGTTGACCACCGTGGATCTGCCGAACGAGCGTATCAAGGGTGCGATCATTGGCCGTGAAGGTAGGAACATAAGGGCGTTTGAACAAGCGACGGGAATTAAAGTAATCATAGATGATACGCCGGAAGTTGTTTTGCTGTCCGGTTTTGATCCGGTCAAGCGAGAGATCGCGCGTATTGCCATGACGCGAATGGTTGAAAATCCGAATATTCAGCCGGAACAGATCGAGGGCATCATAGAAAAAGCGCAAAAACAAGTTGAAAATACCATGGCGAAAGCTTCGGATGAGATCCTTAACTCGTTGAACATCAAAAATGTAGCGCCAGAAATAAAGGGTTTGTTAGGACGGTTGAAATACCGTACTAGTTACGGACAAAACGTATTGCAGCATTCCAAGGAAGTAGCACTTTTGGCCGGAACGATGGCGGCGGAACTTGGGTATGACGTGCAACTAGCCCGCCGGGCAGGACTTTTTCACGATATTGGTAAAGCGGTAAGCAATGAAACCGAAGGCAGCCACGTCTCGATCGGCGTGGATGTCACGACGCGATGTAAGGAACATGAAGTCGTGATCAACTCCGTTCTGGCCCATCATGATGAGGCGGAACCTATTCATCCCATATCGCAGCTGGTTACGGCAGCCGACATTATCAGCGGATCCAGGCCCGGGGCGCGGCGTGAACCGCTCGAAGCGTATGGAGCCCGAATTGAAAAACTGGAACAAATTGCGACTCAATTCGAAGGCGTTTCAAAGGTATATGCTATATACGCCGGACGCGAGATTCGCATTGTGGTAGAAGCTGATAAGATTGACGACGCCCATGCCGCGATGCTCAGTTCCGAAGTGGCAACGAAAATACAGAATGAAATGCAGTACCCAGGTCAGATCAAAGTGGTGGTAATCAGGGAAAGACGAGTGGTGAGGTACACGAACAGCACCGTTTCAACGGTTGACGAAAACAAAGTTGAAGAGGATTTTCAAGGCGATATCGACCATGCGACATGATTTAGAGTTAAAAAAAACTTGCATTTTTTGAGAATTATAACATAATTTAGCTGGGTTTTTCACTTTCTATTTTCTTTTCTCGAGCACACCAGCTCAACTTCAGGAGAATTATTATGAACGTACCGAAAATTCGCGCAATGAGTATTGATGATTCATTATTGAAACAATTTATCGCAGTGACGATCTTCTCGCTATTAACGGCAGCCGGCGCATGGATAGAAATTCCGCTTCCGTTTACCCCTGTTCCCATTTCACTGCAGACGCTATTTGTCATTTTAGCCGGTGCATCGCTCGGTGCGAAACGCGGCGCCTTATCACAGATCATGTATTTATTTTACGGTATATGCGGATTACCGGTATTTGCCGGCGGGGC
>JAEUSJ010000369.1 GCA_016788215.1 bacterium
TGCGGCTGGTATATGTCGTGGTATATTTTACGTCGCCTAGCGTAGTGTACAGATTACCGGTAAGCAGATAGCGGCACCTCACGCCTTCCTTAATGCTGTGAATGGCATGGACGTCTGGTAAACCTGAAACACCGAGATTCGCATTCGTCAGATAATTCCTTACGATAGTACCAGGGATGATTTTTAATTGGGGGGCGTTTTCGAATAATTCGACAATGATTTCATCGGAGAGTTGGCTTCCTAAATTTGAAAACGCGCTTTCAGCTTCAAAAGGCATGACCGCAATGGGCTCGTTTGGCTTAATTATCTGCGCAGGCAGAGGCCGAATATTTACCTGCTTAATTGTCAGGTGTGAACATCCCATAAACAAAAATGCCAAGGCAGCAACTATCACAAAATTAATTTTTCTCATGATTAACCTCCTAAGACTTTTAATAAAAAGCTTTTTTGTCTAGCAAAATATATGTCGCCATTTCTCCTTTTCCTTTGACAGTTATTATTCCACGATTTGCGAAGGCATAAAGGTTATCTAACCGCTGAAAAGTTTCATAGGTCATTTGGATCGTTCCGTCTATCCCTTGCGAAGACATGCGGCTTGCAGTATTTACTGTATCCCCCCATAGGTCATAAATGAATTTCTTTTTTCCGATTATTCCGGCTATCACCGGGCCAATACACATTCCTATTCGTAACGTCAATGGTATACCCAGTTGTATGGATATGGTTTTCATTCCTTCCCTCATTTCAATGGCCATATCGGCAGCGGCATACATATTATCTGCTCTCGGGGTGGGAAGACCGGATACTGCCATGTACGCGTCTCCAATGGTTTTGATTTTTTCAAGCCCATAGCGATCACACAAATTGTCAAAATACGAAAATACGGCGTCGAGCATGGCAACTAATTTTTCAGGATTCAATTGAATCGACATCCTTGTAAAATCTACAATGTCTGCAAATATCACTGTTACCTCATGATAGTGGTCGGCAATAATTCCAGGATTAACTTTCAGACGATCTGCAATTGACCTTGGCAAAATATTTAGAAGCATCTCTTCGGTTCTTTGCTCTTCCAAAACTAATCGCTTGTTCATTTCCTCAAGCAATTGCATGGCATTTATTAATTCACGATTTTTTTTCTCCAGCTGGATATTTTTATCATCCACTGTTCTTTCATAATATCCATAGAAAAGTCCAAGAAGTCCCCCAAAAAAAAGCATAAAAATTCCCATCGAAATCATGTGTAAGTGAAATATGCTCAAGATGCTTTGAAATACTTCCATGACGATTTGAGCCAAACTTGCGCCGGGGCCTTTAGTATCAAATAAATATATCACCATAGCCACCGGGTGTAAAACAAAATAGCCGAGCGCACTCCCCATGAGAATGTGTTTTAAAAATCGGGGTCCAACATGCCATGATCGTAGCCGCATTGCGCTCACTTTATATAAGAAATATCAGCCTAGTTACGTTTTTATAAAAGATCAATAGTATCTTCCTATCATAAAGACCATCATAACCGCCATAACTGCAACGCCCGCAATAATCATAGGCGTCATAGAGCGACCACCGTGACTTTCTTGCATGTGCATGACTTCTGACGTCATGGCCAAAACAAGCGGATCAGAATTTTCCGG
>JAEUSJ010000036.1:0-9173 GCA_016788215.1 bacterium
CAGGGTTGGCTGAAATGGTTTACCGGCAGATCGCGGCAGATAAAGAAACCGTCGATATGGAATACAAAAGTTCCATCGCCGGTTCGGAAGAATTATCCGGATGGACTGAGGCCGGATCAACGGAAAAAATTCAGAAAGTATTTTTGGAGCAACTGCGTTCCGGACGGGAACGGGAGATCCAGCGGAAATTATCCTTGTTCGGTCCGCATAAAGACGACATAGCTCTATTATTAAATAAGAAAAGTATCCGGGATTATGGTTCTCAAGGCCAGCTTAAGACTATGGCGATCGCGTTAAAGTTTGCCGAGTTCTTATACATGGCCGATCGTCTGGAGCAGAAGCCGTTATTACTTCTGGATGATGTTTTTTCTGAATTGGATTGGGATCGAAGAAAACACTTGATACACTATCTCGAAAATGCCGGACAGGTTTTTTTAACCAGCGCCGATGAAGGTATGAAGTTTGACACACAAAAAAAAATCCGCTACTTTTCTGTCGAAAATGGGCGTGTCATGAGGCAAGAATGAGTAAGATCAAGGTTAAAACGGTTGGAGGCGCTCTCGAAGAACTGCTCAGCAACCTGGGCATCGACAACCGTGTTCATGAACAGATTGTACTCGCAGAATTTGAACGTATTATGGGCGAAACTTTTTGCAAACGTGCCAGCGCGGTTAAAATCGAACGCGGTGTATTATTTATTGAAGTGGCGAGCAGTGTGTGGCGTCAGGAATTATTTTATCAGAAGCAGATGATCAAACAGAGGTTGAATGATGCGTTGGGTGAAACGTTGGTGAAAGAGATTATTTTCAGATGATGACCACGTTAAACAAAATACCCTTTGCCACAGAGGGCACAGAGAAAGATAAATTAACACAGCAAATTATTGGTTCGGCTATTGAAGTGCACAAAAATTTAGGACCGGGATTACTTGAATCGATTTACGAAGAAGCTATTTGTCATGAGTTTGGTCTTAGGGACATTATGTTCCAAAGGCAAGTTGAAGTTGATGTAATTTACAAAGGGCATATTATTAAGGGTCAAAGATTGGATTTGGTTGTTGAGAATGAAGTTGTAATAGAACTTAAATCAGTATCGAAGTTACCCGATGTTGCAATGTCTCAGGTTCTTTCCTATTTGAAGGCCACAGGACTCAAACGCGCTTTGCTTATTAATTTCGGAGAAAAGCGGCTTGTAGACGGTATAAAAAGAATTTCTCTGTGAACTCTGTGGCAAAAAATTATTTTTGAAAATTAAGTCAATTTATTAATAAAGGAATCACCTCAAGATGGCAGTTTCAGAAAAAGAAGCAAAAAAGGCAGATAAGTACGGAGCAGAAAATATTCAGGTTCTTGAAGGACTGGAGCATGTTCGCCGCCGTCCGGCAATGTATATCGGCGATGTGAGCATACGCGGTCTTCATCACCTTGTATACGAGATCGTGGATAATTCTATTGATGAAGCGATGGCGGGTTATTGCACCGAGATCAATGTGTCGATCAATGATGATAACAGCATCACAGTGGTGGATAATGGGCGCGGCATTCCGGTGGAGATGCACCCGACGGAGAAGAAACCCGCTGTTGAAGTCGTTATGACCGTGTTAGGTGCGGGCGGAAAATTTGATAAGAACACCTACAAAGTTTCCGGCGGTCTGCACGGCGTCGGCGCGTCGGTTGTGAATGCGCTTACTGAATGGTGTGAAGTTCAGGTTCGCCGAAATGGAAAAATTTATCAACAAAAATATAAAGAAGGCAAAGCGGTCTCAAAAGTATTAGAAATAGGCAAATCTAAAGAGACCGGAACGACAGTCGATTTCCTTCCGGATAAAACTATTTTTAAGAAGATCACATGGTCGTTTGAAACGCTTTCCGGCCGGTTACGCGAACTGGCATTCCTCAATTCCAATCTTCGCATCTCGTTAGAGGATAAGCGCGAAAAGAAAAAAGAAGAATACCATTATGAAGGCGGGATTTCTGAATTTGTAAAATATCTGGACGAATCGCGTCAATCGATCATGAAAAAACCCGTGTACATTTCGATGGAAAAGGACGGCACACCGGTCGAGATCGCGTTTCAGTACAATGATTCCTATACGGAGAACGTGTTCAGTTATGTTAACAATATCAACACGGTTGAAGGAGGTACGCATTTATCCGGTTTCCGTACGGCACTGACCCGTACGCTGAATAATTATGCGTCAAAGAATAATCTGATCAAGGAAAAAGAAGGCCTTACCATGACCGGCGACGATACGCGCGAAGGCTTGACTGCTATCATCAGCGTTAAAGTGGCCGAACCGCAGTTTGAAGGGCAAACTAAGACCAAACTTGGTAACAGTGAAATGAAGGGCATAGTGGAATCGGCGGTCGGAGACGGCCTGGGAGAATTTCTTGAAAAAAATCCCGGCATTTCAAAACAAATTATTGACAAGATCATGATGGCCGCTCGCGCCAGAGAAGCGGCGCGTAAGGCGCGCGATTTGACGCGCCGGAAGAACGCGCTTGAAAACTCAGGTCTGCCCGGTAAACTTGCCGACTGTTCCATTACCGATCCGCAGTTTTGCGAAGTGTATCTCGTCGAAGGTGACTCGGCCGGCGGTTCAGCCAAACAAGGCCGCGACCGTAAGTTCCAGGCGATTCTGCCTTTGAAAGGAAAGATTCTCAATGTCGAAAAAGCGCGTTTGGATAAAATGTTGTCCAACGATGAAATTCTCACTCTCGTCAGCGCAATCGGTACCGGTATTGGCGCCGACGATTTTGATATAGCCAACTTACGTTACGGGAAAGTCATCATCATGACCGACGCCGACGTGGACGGCGCACATATTCGCACGCTGTTGCTCACGTTCTTTTTCCGGCACATGCGTCCGCTGATCGAGAACGGCAATCTTTATATTGCGCAGCCGCCGCTGTATCGCCTTAAAAAGGGCAAAGAGGAAAAATACGCATTCGATGACGAAGAAAAAGAAGCCTTTCTTAAACAATGGGGCGCTAAAGAAGATGATGTATATCTCCAGCGATATAAAGGTCTGGGAGAAATGAATCCGGAGCAGTTATGGTCGACGACCATGGATCCGGATAAACGTGTGCTCATGCAAGTGGCGATTGAAGATGCGGCAACGGCCGATCACGTATTTTCGACTTTGATGGGCGACGCCGTGGAGCCGCGAAGAAAATTCATCGAAGATAACGCAAAGTACGTGAGAAACCTGGATATATAAACTAGGTATGATTGCGGATGAACAAAGAGCAATATCTAAAACGACAGGCAGCGTGGAATTTTTTTCACGAATGGGAGAGAGAAAGGCAGTATCGGGAATATTCTGAAATGTCTTATGACAAGAGGTCAGAGATTGGTCAAATGTTGTTTGAATGGATGTTACAGAGTAATCCTGAATTTTTAAAAAAAAACAGAGACAGTGAATTTGATTTTCAGCACAAGTGTCAAATGGCGCAATTAAAAGCCAGGTTGCGTAAATATTCTGTGGCGTATGGATGAAATAATTAGGATTTTGGCTCAGTTTTTTGACAAAGAAAAAATTCCATATATGATAGCCGGCGGTCAGGCTGTACTCATGTACGGAGAAGCCCGATTTACAAAAGATATTGATATTACCATCGCGATGAGACCGGAAAGTTACAGAAAAATTCTGGATGTCTTGCCCGCAGACTTTGCGGTTGACAAGAATAATATTGAGGAATTTGTTATGAAAGCTTGGGTCATGCCCCTACGGCATAAAGAAAGTGAAATAACGGCCGATTTGATTTTTGGGGATACGGGGTTTGAATCGGAAGCCATTGCACAGGGAAGAAAAATTGTAAAAAATGGATATGAAACAAATTTTATCGCCCCGGAATTTCTTATTGCGCAAAAGATATTTGCAGGACGGTTAAAAGATATTTCTGACGCGGAGTCCATAGTCAATATCCAGAGAAAAAAATTAAACTATGGAAAGATTGAACAGTTATTAAAGAAATTGGATGAAGAACTTGGCCAGAACGATTTCATACAGCTATGGAGATCAATAATTGAGAAGAATAAAATATAAAAGGAGCAAACGGATTAATGTCAACGATTGAAAAAATTCTACCGGTAAATATTGAGGAGGAAATGCGCGATTGTTACATCGACTATTCCATGTCGGTGATCGTGTCGCGCGCCATTCCGGATGTGCGCGACGGACTAAAACCGGTTCATCGCCGCGTGTTGTACGGAATGAATGAACTCGGCCTTGCATACAATAAGCCATATAAGAAATCGGCCCGTATCGTCGGAGAGGTGCTTGGAAAATATCATCCCCACGGCGACAGCGCTGTTTATGATACCATGGTTCGTATGGTGCAGCCTTTCTCGCTTCGTTATCCGCTTATCGACGGGCAGGGTAATTTCGGGTCGGTGGACGGCGATTCTCCGGCGGCCATGCGATATACCGAAGTTCGTATCTCGCGAATCGCCGAGGAAATGCTGCGCGATCTTGAGAAAAACACCGTCACCTTTGTACCCAATTTCGACGACACGCTGACCATGCCGTCCGTTTTGCCGTCGGTTGTTCCGAATTTGCTGATCAATGGTTCTGCCGGAATCGCCGTAGGTATGGCGACCAACATTCCTCCGCATTGCCTGACCGAGGTCGTGGACGGATGCGCGGCGCTCATAGATAATCCGGACATTACGATCAAAGAATTAATGAAGCATATCAAGGGACCCGATTTTCCGACGGCAGGTATTATCAACGGAACCGGCGGCATTAAATCCGCTTATGAAACAGGTAAAGGAAAAATCACGGTTCGCGCACGCGCGCTGATCGAGACCGCGAAAAACGGACGCGCCAGCATAATTGTTACGGAACTGCCTTATCAGGTTAATAAAGCAAACCTGATTGAGAAAATTTCCGACTTGGTTCGTGAGAAAAAAGTTGAAGACGTCAGCGCATTGAGAGATGAATCGGATCGCGACGGCATGCGCATTGTGATCGAACTAAAGCGTGACGCCAATGCGCAGGTGATCATGAATAACCTCTTTAAGCATACCCAGATGCAAACCACGTTTGGGATCATCATGTTGTCGCTGGTAGACGGCCGTCCGATGGTGCTTAACCTGAAGCAGATGCTGGAGTATTTTGTCGAACACCGGCATGAGGTTGTCTTGCGTAGAACCAAATTTGAACTCGAAGCGGCAGAAAAACGCGCGCACATTCTCGAAGGGTTAAAAATCGCGCTTGAAAATATCGATGCGGTAATCGCATTGATCAAGAAAGCAAAAGACCCGTTGACCGCCAGAGAAGGTTTGATGAAAAAATTCAAACTTTCCGAAATTCAGGCCATCGAAATTCTGAAAATGCAGTTACAGCGCCTGACTAATCTGGAAGTGGAGAAGATTGAAAACGAATACAAAGAAGTCATCAAGTTGATAGAGAAACTGCAGAGTATTCTGAAAAGCCGGCCGAAACGTATGCAGATCATCAAAGACGAATTGGCAGAGATCAAAAAAGTGTTCGGCGATGAACGCCGCACGGAAATTCTTAAGAAAGAAGTAGAAGACATCGACTTTGAAGATACGATCGCTGAAGAAGAAATGGTGGTGACCATTTCCCATCAAGGTTATATCAAGCGGTTTCCTGTCAGCGGGTATCGCCGGCAGGGACGCGGCGGACAAGGCGTTGCGGGCGGAACAACCAAAGAGGATGACTACATTGAACATCTTTTTGTTGCGTCGACCCACGATTATATTCTGTTCTTTACCAACAAGGGCCGTTGTTATTGGCTGAAAGTATATGAAATTCCACAGGTCGGTAAAACGGCGCGCGGCAAACATATTACCAATGTGATCGAGCAGCAGCCGGACGAACTGGTTCGCGCGATCATCAACGTGAAAGAATTCGATGAAAAATTCTCCGTTGTGATGGTAACCAAAGAAGGCACGATCAAGAAAACGAATTTGTCCGAATTCAGTAATCCGCGCAAAGGCGGCATTATTGCTATCACCATTGAGGCGAAAGACGATCTTGTCGAGGCGAAATTGACCGACGGAAAGCAAGATATCATATTGGGAACTAAAGACGGCATTGCCATCCGGTTCAAGAATGACGACGTTCGTGAAATGGGACGTTCTGCGCGGGGTGTTACGGGAATTAATCTAGCCAAGAAAGATTTCGTCATTGGCATGGTGACGCTCAAACGTGAGAACGGAACGGTGCTTGTTGTGTCCGATAAGGGCTATGGCAAACGCAGCGAAGTCGCTGAATACCGTATCACACACCGCGGCGGCAAGGGCATTATCACGATGAAAGCTGCAGACAAGACAGGGGAAATGATCGCCATACGCGAAGTGGTGGACAATGAAGACCTGATGATCATCACCGAGAACGGGATGGTTATTCGTCTGAAAATGGCCGACATTCGTACGATGGGGCGAAATACGCAGGGGGTTCGCCTGGTCAAGCTGAAAGAAGATGATCGGATTTCCGATATTACAAGTATTCAAGAAGATGAAGCCACCGATAACGAAGGCGAGTAAACTTATGAAAACAAAGAAAAAAGCTAAAAAGAGTTCTCCAAAGAAAAAACAAATGCGGGTCTCAGGCTCTACGGTAAAAAGGTTGTCAAAATATTACCGCACGCTGAATGAACTCATCAAAGAGGACGTAGATACTATTTCATCAGAGGAACTTGCAAAACTGGAGGGCGTGACGTCAGCCCAGATTCGAAAGGATTTTTCATTTTTTGGAAATTTCGGCCGGCGGGGTCTCGGCTACAATACGCAGGAACTCAAAACGCATATTGCCGGTATTCTGGGGCTTAACCGCCACTGGAATGTCGCTATCATTGGCGCCGGTAATATCGGATCGGCCCTGATAGATTATGCAGAATTCAAAGCGCATGGTTTTCATATCAAACTGGTATTCGACAGCGATCCTGCTAAGATCGGAAAGATGCTGAAATCACTGATCGTTAAAAATATTGATACCATCGAGTCGGAATGCCAGCGGGAGAATATCGAAATTGCCATTATGGCCATTCCGGCGCAAGCGGCGCAGGCTGTTGCGGAACGGATTAACAAAGCCGGCGTCAAAGGTATTCTCAACTTTGCACCCAAGCGTCTCCAATTGCCTAATCACGTTGTTATTCGCCAGGAAAATACGGCGATGGAACTGGAAACGTTATCTTATTTTATCATGAATCAAAAAGATCATCTGAAATAATGAGTATGTTTGATACGATTATAGAATCCGTCATGGCGCAGCTGCACATGAAGATCAACCCGTCGCAGTCGCGATGGTCGTACTATGAATTAACCCGCAAAAACGCCGACGAAGTGATTCGAAAGATTTTTACGATGCGTTACGAGGAAGTTTTCGAGGACGAACGCAAACGTATCCTGTCGACGGCGGAGAGCAGCAGGATCCAATACACATCGGACCCGGTGATCAAATGCGTCGATGAATTGATAGACGAACACAAAAAGAATTTTTTCATACCAAAGAGCGACATTGAAAAAATTATCAAAGATACACTGTTGGTCAGATTAGAGTATATTATCATGCCGCTGGCTACCATTGAAAAGCTGCTTTATCAGGACGTGTCTGCCAGAAGCGTGACGGATGTCGTCATTAAATTCCGCGAATTTGAGAAATTCAGGTATTATCCCGATGCGCTTGAAAAATATGCGCATGCAAAGAACATAACCCATCTGACCAAAGGCCAGTTGCGCCTACTGATAGCCGAGATCAATCAGAGTTTGTTTGGGCAGGGCAATCCCGACAACGTCCTGAAACTTTCTGCGCTGATCATGAAAGAGATAAACGATCTGCAGGGCAATGATACCAAGAGTATAGATACCGATCTTCTGATGAAAGCTTTTAACGACCGCACCCTGAGGGATTATGAGGTTGCGTTGAATATTGAGAAAGAACTGGGCAGCGAACAGATCAATATTTACGGCTTACGCCAGGTGTTAAACCGGTTTAATATACTGAAAGAAAAGAATGCCGTACCTTCATTTGCTGCGGAACCGGCCGCTGTTGATAAACCGGTTATAGAAAAGTTAAAAGATACCACGGATGTGATCATTGAAAAGGTCTTGAAGAACGACGAAAGCGGCGAACTTATCGATATACATCAGATCATATCGCAAAAGACCAAAAAGGAACCGACGGATCAGTTGAAGGCGCCTGTTGTGAGCGAAAATCCCAAGACCAATCCGGAAATGGTATTGACGCGAAGAAAAATTACCACGCCCAAGATCGAAAAGGCGTCGGACGTTACCGGAGAATTCATTCGGGAGGAATTGGTTGAGAGTTTTTCAGACGATACCAGCGCCATCAAACTGACGGCATTAAAAGAGTCTGACAATTTAGTATTGCTGCAGTCGCTCATCATGCCCAAAGATGAAAAAATATTCATGAATACGGTTTTTGATAATGACAAAAAAGATTATAACGAATTTATCAGTTCAGTCAATCGAACCAAAACCTGGAAAGAAGCCATCGCGGTATTAGATGAAACGCTGGCGGCTGCAAAAGTGGATCCGTACTGCAAAGAAGCGATCCGGTTGAGCGATATCGTCTACACGAGGTACTATCCTCCGGAAACGACGATAGTGACTTTCTGATATTTTTAATTTCAAATGATCTTATTAACACGGAGTAAAGAATGGAAAACATGCCTTATTTGTTCTCAGCATTTGCAGTCGTATGGGTTTTAATTTTTTATTATGTGTATCGAATGTCACAAAAGCAAAAGCAGCTTTTGAGCGATATTGAACAGCTGAAAAAAATTGTGGAGGAGAGAAAAAAGGAGAGTTAATTTTTTACGCCATTTAATGCGTCAACAAAAATAACGATGGCCGTCATATTATCCATGGCGCCTCCGTCAAAAACGACGGTTTTTATGGCGAGACAGACCTCTTCCGGCGATTGGCCGCTTTCACTGAGTTCCTTTATTTTGTCATGCGTCAGATATTCCGAAACTCCGTCAGAGCAAATCAAATAAAAATCACCATTCATAACATCGGATTCACGCGTAAACACATCGACGTCGGGTTTGTGCGCAATACAACTCAGCAGGACGTTTCGCATCGGGTGGCGCCGCGCCTGTTCCGGCGTGATAACGCCTTTTTCGATCATCTGCTGAACGATGCTTTGATCCTTTGTTAGCTGCTCGACAAGGCCTTTT
>JAEUSJ010000036.1:9272-21363 GCA_016788215.1 bacterium
GCCCGGATGATCTTACTATCGCCCACATGGCCTATCAGCAATTCGCCCATGTAAAAATACAGAATCGACAACGTGGAACCCATGTTCCTGAATTCAGGTTTTTGGGCTTCTTCATGTACGACTGAATTCACCCGTTTAACCACGCGTTCCAGCACTTTGAGTTCTCCCTCGGGTGTCAGGCCATTCTCGCGCGTAGCGTCTTCGAAAAAGTCTTTGAATTTTTCGATCGTCATATGGCTGGCAACTTCACCGGCGAGTTCTCCGCCCAAGCCATCCGCAACTATGAATAGAGGCTCAGCCACGAGAAGGCTGTCTTCGTTGTGAGTTCGGTTGGGATTCAAGCCTCGGTCTGTAATGCTAGCCACGCGAAGCTGCATAATATTTCCTTATGTGTTCTGAAAAAACTTAAGTGCATTATGATAAAAAAAATAGCACGATAAATCAAGACTGATTTTGGGAGCGGCGGTATATATGAGATTTTTGCATTTGACTTTAAATGAAACCGTGAGTAGATTTAAGAAACAACGGTCACATTGGAGAAAACTATGAATAATATTTTAAAGTATGTAACGGTATTTCTGTTTTTCATTTTGGTCACGCAAGTGTTATTTGCGCAGGATAAATCCTATAGTACCGATGCCTTAAAAGGTCTGAAAAAAATCACGCCCGAAGAATGGAAGTCGATGCAGGATAAATCTGTTGCGCGACAACAACAATTCAAAGACGTGAATACCGGTGAAAACACGGCATGGGCTGAAAAAGGATATAGCGTATTAAAGATGAATCAAACGATCAACCTGAACGTCGAAGTGAATGCCCTGTTTGATTTCATGGCATCCGGCGGACAAAATGCGGCCGGGGCTACGACAACAAGGAAACGCAATGTCTTCAAATTAGGGCCTGGAAATTTTGAGATTAAAGACGGAGTGATCAAGAGAGTGAAGTAGTCAATACATTTTTTTGTCATTTATGAAACCCGTACATCTTAACGTACGGGTTTTTTTTACTCTAATTTCCGAATTGTGTTAAAAATTCTGACTCATTCCGGCGTTTCGGGAAAATCAGGAAATTCCAGCGGCTCGTCGTTGCTTCCGGTCGGATGTTTTTCGCAGTTTAGTCCCAATACAATAAGCATGAGGAGAAATATGTATATACCTATCCTGTATTTCATGACACCTGCTTTTTATTTGATGAACAACATTTTTCTACTTTGAATAAAGCCGGATGTTTCGAGCCTGTATATATAAACTCCGCTCGAAACAGGGATTCCGCGCTGATCCGTACCGTCCCAGGGCACAGCATAAGAACCCGTTTGCAGAAATTCGTTCTTGAGTAACCTTACTTCCTGCCCCAGGATATTATAGATCCTGAGTTTAATGAAACCTCCCTTAGCCAGATCAAACGGGATCATCGTGTTAGGGTTAAACGGATTCGGATAATTCTGTGACAATACAAATTTCCAGGGAAGTTTTGCCTGAATTTCACGTGTTTTTGTTTCTACATAACCGGCGTTGCCCATGATGATCTTAAAAACGTTTTCATTCTCATTTTTGAATAAATAACCGTCGCTCGCTTCAGTCAGGTCTACAAATACATTGCGCGTAATATCCACTAATACGGATTTATACGACATGGGCATATTTTGTCTTTCCCAGGACAAATTGATCCATGCATCGTTCGTCCTATTCTCAACGCGCATGCTCCATACATGCCCGGTTGCGATATCCGGTCTTATGTCCGAAGATAATTTGTAAATCCCATCCGTTTCGTTTTGGAAGTACAATGAGACACTCTTGCCGAATTGAGGCGGTTCGAATTCATCCTGCATGTCAATGCCGTCAGCGCTATGGCCATCCATCCCGATGAAATTGTAATTGTCCTCGCCATTCTCTGTTTTACACTTAAATTGAATTATGGGAAAGGAAGAGGCAGTTGTTTTTGCCGCTATGGAATTCCAATTAAGTACACTGTTGGCGCGGATATCAACGCCGGCCTTATTATAGACGGCATAACCAGTAAACGGCTTAAATTCAGAACTGTGCGCCCAGTTGCTCTCGTATAAAGTCCATAAAGCGCCTATCTTAGTTGGATCCAGGAGGTTTATCGGAGCGCTGAACGCAAATGGCCACGGAAGAAAATTCCATCCGGGTTTAAGAAATAATGAGTTGAAAAAGTTCACATCATTTGTTAAACCGGAATCCGGCGTGATCTTAACGGGAGACGACGAGGTATGATGAATAACATAACCTTTGTTTGAACTAAGCACTAGTTCCGAAATGCCGGTTGTATTATAACTGTACGCGGCCCAGTTGGTCGGAACGCCGTCCTTGTTGCTTTTTTGCGATCCGAATATTTTGGTCAGCGATACTTTGGTTTCGAAAGGAAGTGAAAAAGTATTCCACGTATCCGGAATTAAGCCTTGGGCGAAAACACTGTTATTTCTTACGGCAGCGATGGTTGACGGGGTTACATTAACCGCGATATGCGCACGTCCTGCCTCAGAGGGATAATAAGACGCCGCTGTGTTTTCTATTTTGACGCGATACCACAATCCGTTTTCAGTAACGTAGGCCGCAGGGATTTGTCCGGTAAATTTGATGCCGTCGAAACTCATCAGCATTGAATCGGTTGACAAGAGCTCGTTTGTTCCGTAATAAAGCGTCGCGGTGGAATTCGTTTCCGGAATGTATGCTTGCAACGTTATCGCCTGGGACTCCATGGGTTTGGACGGAATGACGTTAGCAATCAACACGGGTTGGAAAAATCTGGTTTTAAAAACTCCGCGCCCGTGGGTGGATGCAAACAATAAACCGGTCTTATGATTTACCACCAGCCGCATCACGAATGCGCCGGAAGGAAATCCGTTATTGAACGGCGTCCACGACGCGCCTCCATCGGTTGTTCTGAATATCCCGACGTCCGTTCCTGCCACGATATCCAATGTGTCGCCGGGATTGAGCGCAAGCGCATTCACAGGAATGTCCGGCAGATTGCCGCTGATATTGGTCCACGATATTCCGGCGTTATTTGTTTTCCATACATGGCCTTTATTATCTGCCTGTCCTAATTCTGCGAATCCCTGAAAGGACGCGTAAAAAGTGTTTTCATCCGTCATCCGAAAAACAACATCGCTCACCGGCCGCTGGGGCGGAGCAGAAGAGGTCAATGTAGCCCATGTCGTACCGGCATTTGTTGACAGTGAAATGCGTCCATCGAACGTCCCGGCGCAAACATAATTTGAATTATTTTGTGCAACACGTAGGGTCGTGATCGTATGATTGCCGTCGGTCAAATCGCCGCTGACCGCCGTCCATGAGATTCCGCTGTTTACCGTTCGATATACCCGATACGTTCCAAGGTAAAGCCTCGTCGGCACATTTTCATCCAAGGTATATGGAACATAAAACTCCGAACGGTCACTCGCGGTTAATCCGGTGTTAATTCCGGATAAAGACTGCCAGCCATTGGTCGTCTTTATTTGCGAGAAGCTTTCAGGCGCTACATGGAACCGCTGAGAGTATTGTATATTCGAATTTATAGGATCGATTTCTGTAAACCCGCCGTCGCCGTCCGCTACAAAATCCCATTGCATATTTCCTGTAAATAATTCAGTCCCGTTGTCCTGAGAGCCTGCCAATACCTGATTGGTGTCTTGCGCAGCCACGGCCAGTCCGATGAACTGAGTGATCTGCAGGCCGTTATTCAAATCGATCAGCGTTTGTCCGCCGTTATACGATTTCATTATGCCGCCATCCCCTGCGAGATAGATGGTGTTGGGGTTAAGAGGATTGAAGGCAAAGGCTTGCTGATCGGGATGAAATTTTCTTGATATGACATACCCGTCGGTCATATTGGACCAATTGCCGCCGCCGTTCGTCGTGCGATACATATCGATCCCGCCGGCATAAACTATGTTGGGATTAGAAGGGTGCACTGCAACATAAATGTCGTAATTACCCTGACCATTAAAAAATGAAAGCCCGCCGGACGACTGATCGGGCAAATTGGCGTTTGTCCAGGTTAGACCGCCGTTGGTGCTTTTAAATAAGCCGCTGTCGGAGCCGGTCAGTTCATCGTCTCCGTTAATGCTGTTACTAAAAATGGCATACATGAAATTCGGTTGGTTTCTGCAAATACTCATAACCGATTTGCCGCCTTGATTTTTCAGATCGGGCAAACCTTTAGCCGTACCGTTGGCGAGCAGAAACCATGACGCGCCGGCGTTGGTTGATTTCCAAAATCCGTTCTGGTTGGGAACTACGGTTCGGCCCATAAGCGCGTACAGGGTGTCGTTATTCGACGGATGGCCAACGAGGCTTGAAGGACGGAATTCAGTGCCTGAAGCATTCGTTGCCTGCCATGTCGCGCCGGCATTGGTGGAACGGTAGATACCGTTGGTGGCAGGGTCGGCGCTGTTGTAGTAGTTGGCAGCCACAATGATGTTCGGATTATTCTGATTGATTACAATGCCGGCGATACGCGTTAAAATAATACCAAGCGTCCCGGTGACGGTCCATGAATCGCCTCCATCGGTAGATTTGATCACGCCGATACCGCCAATGGTACTGAGGACAAGACTGGGTTCCCCCGTACCGGCGTAAATCACATCGGGATCTGTGGGATGACGAGCGAAACAACTGACTGCAAGCGAGCCAAGATCATCGGATCGCGGAGACCAATTAAATCCTCCATCGGTACTTTTCCAGATTCCTCCTCCGGCAGTTCCGATAAGAACCATATTCGTATCAAACGGACTGACGTTGACTGATATGATGCGCCCGGTATAGTTATGGTAGCCTGTATTGACAATAGCGGACGGCCCTAAAGAAGACCATGCGGAATTGGCGGTGTTAGTGTTTTTGGATAAACGGTTCTTTTCAAAATCGGCAACGGTGTTTCGGATCTGCATATAATGAGAGGCCGGGAATTCTGCATTGACCGTGCGGCGCGATAAGAACCAGCTTGCACGGGCCTGAATCACTTCTTGTTTGTCGTATACCTTAATTTCCGATTGGGCAATAACAGATGGTGACCAAATAGAATAACACCATAGCAGAGAAAAAAATATTCTTATCATTGCAATACTTTAGGGTTGTATGTACCAAAATACGGCTCTTTGCGATGTAAAATCAACATATTTTAACAACTGAATTAGTATTATTATCTTTCAAAAAAAAAACCCAATCAATATGATTGGGCTTTTCAAATAAAAATTAGAAATCGTCACTAACCAACAGCCACACCTAATGATGTGAGTTTCGTCAGCAGGGCGGAGGCAATTTGTTGCGCATTTCCCGTTGGCATAGCAAATCCCGCATCCAGTAGGTGAATCTTGTTATAACATTCCGTAGGATTGTCAAGCTGTAAATAGCTGCTGGCTTGGATCCAGATCAGATGGTTACTTGTGACCAGCGGATCGATGCTTAGTGTCGTAAAAGCCGGATTTGCCGCTAATGCCGCCGTCGCATGATCCAGGGCGTCCTGAGGATCGTTGAGCGCCCAGCTTGCAAAACTCCATCCTGCGAGCCCGTCCGCATTTAGCGTCACACCTGCAGCCGAAAAGAAACTGTCCGCCTGTGCATAGTTATGAAGGCGTATGGAACACCATGCAGCGCCGGCTATGGCTGGAGCGCCTTCTGACGCAATGAGCGAAACGTACGCATCCTGCGCATCCTGATAGTCTCCGTCGTCAAACAGATTATCGGCTTTTGTTATGGTCACTTTACTTCCGCCTCCGCCTCCACCGCAACCGGCGACTACTGCGAAAGTTAACACCGTCATGAATAAAATTACTTTGTTCATTTTCTAGTCTCCTTATATAATTTTATAAATGAACGATGCATAATATTTTGAATTATGCACCGTTCATGTTGCATCCATAATCCTTATTTAATAAAAAGCATTTTCTTCGTCTTTACCACATTGCCTGCTTCAAGGCGGTAGAGGTAAACGCCGGATGCGACGGTGTTGCCAAACTGATTCTTGCCATTCCAGCGAATTTCATAACGGCCCTGTCCTTTTGTTGTATTTACCAGCGTCGTCACTTCCTGACCAAGCATGTTGTAAACCTTTAGAACAACCTTGGATTCTTTTGCAATGTCGTATCTAATCGTTGTGGAAGGATTAAACGGATTCGGATAATTCTGCGACAATGCAAAATCGGTCGGTATAAATTTGTGATCCGGGTTATAGAATACGGCCAACTGAGTGCCTTTGAAAGCGGCGGTAACTTTACCGTCTTTGCCTTCTCCGCCGGCATATTTCCATTCGCCGTCAATCCGTTCATAAAGCCCAATCTTACTTTCATCAAAATCCGCATATTGCGCTCTGATCGCTTCTATGTCGGCATAATTGAATTCCGCTTTGAAATTAGACGCAGTTCCAGTCGCCGCGACATCGATCGGCGCGCCGAGAGAATGCCAGTTGACGGGCGTTTCACCTGCTACCGATTTTCCAAGAACCCAATATCCGTCGCCGTTTCCGGTGAGCGTATAATTCTCAAATGACGCGCTCTTAGATAACAAGGAGACCGTGTAGCCCCGGCTGATGGCAGTTCCGAAATTATTGCTTGAGTCTGCGCCATTGGCAAGCGCCGTTAACGTGCCGGGACCTGTGATCGTGTAATTTCCAAAATAAAGATTTCCTTGTTTGGTCATGGTGACGGCATTAGAATTAACAAGGAGAGAAGCAAAACTTAACTTCTCATTGGCGCCAATAGCGAAACGAACGATATTAACAACCGGCGATGCGAGCGCGCCTAAGGTAAGGGTCGGCGCCACGCGATCCGGATTGACGGCTACATTATCAACACTCCATCCCCAGCCCGTCGTTGCCGCATCTGCAAACAAACGGAATCGGAGGAATATAGTCGATCCGGCGTTAAAGGTATTTAGCACATCGATGGTGTGTTTTTTAAACAATCCGGAGGTTGGTGTGGAACCGGCATTGTAAGCCGCTGACCACTGGGAATGTAATCGCGCATCCCAGCCGTCGGCTAAAGGCGTCCAATTGATTCCGTCGGATGTCCCTTCGACGATCACATAATCCCAGAATTCTGCATCGCCGAATACGGTTCCTGAAGTACCCTCTTCAACCAGCGCAATTTCATCAAATGCCAATATACAACTGTCTGCTGTGACCGTGATCGGTACTTTAAGCTGATAGGTATTATTGGTATTGTCCGCATAGGGATGCGGTGTATGCAATGCGCCGTTTGCAAATCCGGTCGGTGTGGATACGGTGAAGAGAGAACCTGTGAAATCGGTTGTAGCCGAATTGAAATTATTGGAATATTTCGTGACGGCAGAGGAGACCTGAATGACCGTTACATTTGCCGACGATGATTTATATGCGACGCCGCCTTTGTAAGAAATGATTTGGTATGTGACCGTACCGGGTGCCGGCGCAATAAAGTTCAAGAGTGAATCCTTTGCGGTTGTTGCACCCAGGGTGGCAACGGTCGAGTTGCCCATCTTTATCAGTGTTGAATCGTACACAGAACGTAGACTGATATTGAGTACAACATTGCCGGTGGACGGAGCCTGAGCTGCGGAATTCAGACGCGGAGACAGTGTTGCTGCTGGCAACGCAGGAATCTGCGCAATATTTACAGACCAAATACCTCGTCCAAAAGTTGCAGCTACGACCTCCTGATCCACGATATTCAACTGCCATATAGAAACTGCGGGAATGCCATTATTGGCATAGGCCCACGTGGTGCCGTTGTCAGTGGAGATAAACAAACCGATCTCCGTTCCAACCCATATCTCGCTTGGATTATGTGGCATGACCTGTAAGCAGTATACCGCAACATCAGGAAAGCCATTACTGCTGGTTGTGTTTGCACCGAAACCGGAAATATCCTGCCAAGTCTGGCCCAGGTTAGTTGTACGGAGAACTTTTGGTGAACTGGCAAAAGAGAACAGTGCAAAGGCCGTCGAGTCTTCCGTCGGATGCGTCGCCAGACCCGACATCCGGCCAAGCGTTGCCGTTGTATAATTTGTAGTTGATGTGAACGTCAGACCTCCGTCTGTAGAAACTTGTATCTTCCCGGTTGCCGACATTCTCCCACCCGTCCATACGATCTGTGGGTTTTTTTGCCCGATCTTCACAAGATGCAAGCTTCCGTTGTATCCCCAATCTGCTGTGTTAACCATACTTCTGGTCCAACTTGTTCCAAAATTATCAGACCGTAAAATTCCGGTCGGATCGGCAGCAAAGATGAGATCAGGATCAATTTTTGAGCGACCGATTTGCGTAACAAACGGGCCATCCGTGATACCGTTGGGAGTGGCGATATCGTCCCATGTTGCTCCATTGTCCGTGGTTTTGTAAAAAGAATTGTTATAAACCGAACCAATTATTTCACTTGGACGAGCAGGGTTCCATGCGACATCAAATCCGTCTCCGCCGAGTTCGCGTGTCCATGAAGATGCAGCAGTCGATGTGGAACCTGATGGTGATTTCCACGTTCCGTTATCTTGCGTTCCGCCAAAAAATTCATACGCTCCCGTTTTTTTGTCGGCGCCGTAGAACTGCGTCGTATTGTACCCGTTGACTGTCGATTGATCCACGACCCAAGTAGAGCCGCTCGTCGTAGAGAAAGCAAGCCCGCCGTCACTGGCATCTAGTAACTTGAAGCTATTGGCGCCCTGATTGACGGGAACGACAAGGAGATTATGATGATCGACGTGTACCCCGGGATTGACCACACCGTATTTTGTATTATATGGTGGAAAATTATAAGGATTGGCCAGGGTCACGCTTCTTTGAATTCTCGAATTGGTAATATCCCACGCGTTGAAAATCAATTTGGATGTCGGAAGGTTATTTGGAGTCCACGTCGCGCCGGATTTCAATTGCAACCACGCGACCATGATGCATTTGTACACTTCTCCGGAATTGACAGCAATATTGGGATCAGCGGTGGTGCTATACGGAACTGCATTTACAATTAAATAGTCCCGAGGCACATTGTTTGGATCACCCGTGTAAGTAAAAAGATCCCAGACACCGTTACTATCCCTGTCTCTGAATGAGGCCATCAACTGACGGTTGTTGGTAACATCCCATACTTGAAAAGGCACTTCGACATAGTCCTGATAGCGATATGCAAAATTAGGCGCAAATAAGAATCGGTGAGCCTTTTGCGTAATGCCAGGGCCAAATCTGATTTCAATATCAAAAGTAGTATCACTGGCAAGTACATTTGTTGGATTTAATACTCCGGCAAAAAAATCATTTCCACTGAATACACCTCCGCCTAAATACGGCCCGGTAGAAAAGATGAAATCCAGAAAAGAGGCCGTACCCACAGTATCCACATAGCGAGTCAGCGTGGTCGAAACGCCGGGTGACAAACCTATCTTCAGCATCACAACACCGCCAACAAAAACAGTGTCTTTGGAATACGGATGAACGACGATCGTATTGTCATAGTTGCCCTGCGCTTCAAGCCAGTTGCGTACGGTGGCTGCCGTGTCTTTTGCAATAAGCCAGTTAGCAGCGCCATCATCAGAAAGATATAATTGGCATTCGGAGTCACTGACTTCTGCAGCAACAAAAATGCGGTTCGTGTCGATCGGCGTGACAGCCAATTCAAGCCGTCCAACCGATCCTATTCCGGATTTTGCGTTGATCCATGTCACACCGCCATCGTATGACTTTACTACGCCGAAACTGTTGACCGAAGCGTAGAGCGTATTGAAATTCAAAGGATTCGCTACTATATGCTGAACTGCATTGGCGCTGCTATAAACTTGAGTCCAATCCGTCCCGCCATTCGTTGAGCGGTGAATACCGTCATTGGTCACCGCCAAAACTAGATCCTCATCCGTCGGGCTGACGATCACACGGTTAACGTATTTGAAATGCGTATTGGCAACTGTGCTGGGCAATTGAGACCATGTTTCGCCATGATTGGTCGATTTGAAAATACCGTCACCGGCAACATAGGAATAGAATACAAAAAATTCACCTGTTCCAGCGTACATTATATCGGGTTGTGATGCTGCAATTGCGAGGGAGGTTGTTGCTAAGTTTGGAATATCTGGAGTCTTATTAACCCAGGATGCGCCGGCATTGGTTGTTTTCCAAATTCCTCCGGAAACCGAGGCGGCAAACCATGTATTTGAAGTCG
The DNA here is from genome assembly GCA_016788215.1 of bacterium. Lineage (GTDB taxonomy): Bacteria > CLD3 > CLD3 > SB21 > SB21 > SB21. The sequence goes on from JAEUSJ010000036.1 coordinate 19,411, forward strand.
CATCATTCGGATCGATAATCACTCCACGGGTACGTCCGCCGACATTGGCAGGGCCGCGTTCGACCCAGCTCAAGGCCGAGCTGGTTTTTCTTAACGAAGTACCGCCAGGGTTGAGGCGGCTTGATCCGTCAGTGTTTAGGATGCCTGCCTTGACCATTTCATTGATTTTATAATTGGGTTTATACGTGGACTGAGATAATCCGTCTTTGGTGCGGATGCCCTCCTGGAATTCTGCAAAGCCGCCCGGATTGTCCGATTTTTTTGCGCGAATGGATTCTCTTTGTTTTAAGTTCACTTTTGTTGTTGTTTCCGTTCCTTTCGGCTTATTATTCTGAAATAAGCCAATTGCCAGAAGGCATAGGATAACTCCTAAGAACAGTACAGACCCGGTAAGCAAGTAACGGTGCTTCATGTCATAACTCCTTTTATTAAATCAATGATGGGAATTGGAATTTAGCTGTCTTTATTTATCTTTTGTTTCTCGAACTATTTCTTCAGTTTTTTTTGTGTGGATACGTCGTATACGTAGTGAATGATATTGGATTGATGACTTGGAGTAATGATGCCGATCTTAGATGTTATCTCGATCTGGACATCGTTTTTCCATTTTACACTACCGTCGCCTACGGACTCTTCATAAAGAATTTTTTCATTCTTCAGATCGTAAACAAAAAAACTGATCGTTTTCTGCGGATGTTCTGCTGAAGGTTTTGCCGCGTGAACGCACATGACGAACGATCCGGATTCATTAAACACATAATCAATACCTTCTTTATACTTTTCCATGGCCAGCGTTTTATATTTTTCTACGGCAGGCGACAGATCTTGTTTTTCCTGAAAAGCTGAGCTATTGCTTTTTTGTGCAGATGTACAGGAAACCAATATCGCTAAAAACATGACGATGGTTTTTGTGAACATATGGCAGCTTTTTGCAGATAAATTGATTGATAGATAATTTATGCCGGAAGCTGAATCGAAAATGTTACTTAGATTTGTCGTCTGATGTGCGATTAAAAGGTACAAAAAAGCGGTATAAAGTCAAGAAATTTGATAGGAATTCTGTAAAAAAATCACCGCCGAATTCCCCGCAGGCGCGGGAGGAATTTTTGTTTTTTCTTATTAACCTTACCCAGAATAAAAAATAGCTAATTTTCTTTGAGCGATGACATACTTCTTGTGTAGTCGTTCACCCACAATTCATGTTTCCGGTAGGATACGCCCGCTTTTATTTCCTTAAGTATTGAAGTACGTGATTTGACACTAGAATTTTTATTGGGATTTATATTGAATAATAGCAAACTTCACGAATACCTTTCCATAAGATGTCTCGATCACTGCAAAGTAAATTCCGCTGGCCGCATAACGTCCGTTCGCCGTTTTCAGATCCCATCGCTCGGTGGAAGTAGACAGGTCACCGGCATCGGTCTTTTCATTAAAAGGATCCGTGTCGACACGATCATTGTTCGAAGACGCATTGTGATAAATCGTGCGCACCAGGTCACCGGCTACAGTGAATATCCTGATCGTGCACGAAGCCGGCAGGTTCATGAACTTCACGATCCTGTCATACGGCGTATCAAATGAAGAGAATATGTAAAAAGGATTAGGCACCACTTTGATGTTTTTTAGTCCTTTCTTCAGATCTTTCTTTGCCGTCGTGACCGTATTGCCTGTAGCGGTGAACGAGAAGATATCCGATATATTATTCGGCTTCGTTGTGTTGACCCTGAAAATAGTTCCAACCTCCGGCAATGGAGCAACATACGGTCCGCCGGTCGTGGTCTCACCGAGGTTCCAACCCACAAATACCTGACGGCCAAGGACTCGGTCATAAGCAGGTGATGCTATGACATTATTCAGAGCAACCCATGCATTATAACCGACAGAACCTGCGCTCATATTAAGCGGATCCCAGATATAATAACGATCCGTCATCGGATCATTCGTTCCGCC